>JANMYF010000188.1:0-19830 GCA_031381685.1 Acidimicrobiia bacterium | reverse complement strand
TGCTCGCCGAGGCCGAACGTCATATCGCTCGTTACAAGTTGCCCAAGGCATTCGTCTTCGTCGATGCCATCCAACGCTCGCCATCAGGCAAGGCCGACTACCGGTGGGCCAAGGAGTTGGCTACCCGCTAGTGTCCCGATTCGTAAGTGGCTCGCGGAATTCGCGAGTCAGATTTCGTCGTGGCAAGGACGCAGGAGGCAGCGCCTGCCTTGTCCAACCGCAACGACGAGGACGCCGCCACGGCGGAATCTGGCCGAGAATTCCGCAGCAGACTTGTGACTCGGGACGCTAGCTGCAGAAGGTGCCCGGCTCGTTCAGCCGAGGGCAGGCTCCGTGTGGGTCGCGTAGGGTTGGGCCGTCATGGACGTTCCGACGGTGCGGGCACACGGAGTCCGATGATGACGACCTCGACGATGGCCGTTGTGTTCTGCGACGTGGTCTCGTCGACCGAGGTTCGAGACCGGCTCGGTGACACTCGCGCCGATACCTGGTTCGGTGATCTGCTCCGCCACATGGGCGGCGCTGTCGTCGAGGCGAACGGCAGCGTGGTGAAATCGCTGGGTGACGGCGTCATGGCCGTCTTCACCTCGGCCGGTGCAGCGCTCGACGCTGCCGTCGCCATGCAACAAGCTGCGGTGAGTCACGGCTGGCGGTATCCGTCCGAACCTGCCCGCGTGAGGGTCGGAATCTCGATCGGCGACGTGTCGTCGAGCAACGACGATGGAACCGACGACTGGAACGGCATGCCCGTCGTCGAGGCGGCACGACTCTGCGCTGCCGCTGAACCCGAGGAAATCCTCGCCGCCGAGGTCGTCCGCGTCCTTGTGGGCAGCAGAACCGATCATCAGATGACGCCGGTCGGTGACTACTCGCTCAAGGGCCGAAGCGCCCCCATGGCCGTCGTTCGGGTCGGCTGGGATCGCCCGGCCGCTCGACCAGGCGACCAGGCGTCGGTGACAGCATTCCCTGACCCGCTCAACGCTGTTCGACGCGGCCCGTTCGTCGGGAGGGCGGGACTCCTCGCCGAACTGCTCGACACGTGGAAGACCGAGGAGTGGCGAACCCTGCTGATCGCCGGTGAACCCGGAATCGGGAAGACGCGTGTTGTCAGCGAGCTGGCCCACCTCATGTCGGGCACCGACACGACGGTGTTGCTCGGCCGGTGCGACGAGGACCTGGCTGTCGCGTTCCGTCCATGGGCTGAGGCGTTGGCGCCGCTCATCGATTCACGTTCCGACGCCGATCTTGCCGGACTTGCCCCGGAGCACCTGCAAGAACTCGCCGGCATCGTCCCCGCGTTGCGACGACGAGTTGGTCATCGACATGCGATCGTCGAGCTCGATGCGCCGACGCGGCTTTCGCTGCTCCGCGACGCCATCAACTCACTGCTCCGGCGTTCAGCACCCATCGTTGTCGTACTCGACGACATCCACTGGATCGATCAGGCGTCGCTCGTGGCCCTGCGCCACGTCGTCGCCCAATCGGCCCCGGGCGTCACGATCATCGGAACGTACCGGGACACCGACCTCGACCGTGTGCATCCGCTCAGCGCTGCCCTGGCCGATCTCCGCCGGATCGATGGCGTCCGCCGCGTGGTCCTCGATGGCCTCGACGAAACGAGCGTCTCCGAGTTCTTCCGGGCGTACGCCGGGCACGAGCTCGACGATGCCGCGAAAAGCCTGGCAGACGCCGTGCACTCGCAGACGTCGGGCAACCCGCTGTTCGTGGGTGAAGTGATCCGCCATCTTGCCGAAACCGGTGCGATCGTCCAGGAGGGCGACTATTGGCGAACGGGCTCCTCGTTGATCGTCACGACACTGCCGGAGGGGCTACGCGAGGTGATCGGTCGACGACTCACCCGACTCGGCGACGAAACCACCCAGGCGCTACGGGTGGGAGCCGTCATCGGGCGAAGCTTCGACGCCGACGTCGTGGAGGCGGTTCTGGGTCGCGACGCGCTCGATGACATCGAACGCGCCATCACCGCCGGCATCGTCGTCGATACCACGCGCGCGTATGAGTTCCGGCACGCCGTCGTCCGCGACGTCCTGCTGGCGGAGCTGTCCTCGGCACGACGACGTCGAATGCATCGAGATGTCGTCAACGTGCTGGAGCGGCGATGGTCGCTGTCGATCGATCGCCATCTCGAAGAGTTGGCCTTCCACCACGGAGAGGCGCAATCGGCCTCCGCTCCGAACTGGTACCTCCGCGCGGCAGTCGCTGCGTACACCGTGTTCGACGGACGCTCGGCCGAACTGGTCGAGCGCGGCATGGATTTGCTCGACCTGGCCGAGGATGATGACGCGCCGCTTCGATGCGACCTCCTCATTGCCCGGGCCCGGGCATCATCGCGGGCCAACATGCAGAACTCACTTGCCGCTTCGCGTGAAGCCTTCGCAGCGGCACGAGCCCTCGGCGATCAGGACCGTATGGCCCGGGCCTTGCGGACCGCGGGGAGGGCCGCCACGTCCGATTCTGGGCCCGAGCGGATCGACTTCCTCCGCTCGGCTCTCGCCGAGATCACCGACACGTCCGTGCTCGGCCGGTGGGCAGCGGAGAGCACGCTGCTCCTCAATGAGCGGGTCGGACCCCACCTCACGCCCGATGACCACGGGGCGCGTGTGCACGAGATCGTTCGGCATCTCGACCCCGCCGATCCCGAGGCTCGCAAGGTCGCCATGGACTGTGTGGTGGGTCTGATGTACATGCAGCAGCCGACGCAGGCCCGCGAGGTGTACGACCGCTTTGCCACGCCTGGTGGAACCGACTCGTTCGGCACTCCGATGGACGCCGTACTCGCCCAGATCGCCCTCTCGCTCGGCGACCGGGACGCCTTCGAACGCCACTTGAGCGACGCTCTCGGCCACGCCCAACTCCGTCGATCGTCATGGTCCTACGAAAGCGCCATGTTCCAGCGCATCGCCATGCGCGAACTCCTCGACGGCCGCTGGTCGGCCGCCGTGCTCGCCGTCGACGAGGTGCTGCGGCACGGCGGACACAGCACGAACTACGCGCTCGGGTGTCAGATCCAGCGGAACTGGCTCGCGCGTGAGACGGGCGACGTCGAGACGCTCTATCAGTTCTCCGTCAACTTCCTCGCGACGAACTCCTCGTTCCCCGTGGCACGCGCCTTGGTCGCGGCAGAAGCCGCTGAAGCCGGCCACAGAGATCATGCCCTCGCGGCGCTCGACGAGCTCGCGCCCGACGAGTTCGCCGCGGTCGGCCGTGGGTGGCTCACCATCCTCGCCCTGGGTTCGCTTGCCTGGGCTGTCGTCACCGTCGATGCTCGGCCGCACGCCGGCGTGCTCCGGAAGCTTCTCGCCGAGTACGGCGGTCAGATGGCCCGCGCTGCGTCGGGTACCCACGTGATGTGCTCCGTCGACCGTCTGCTCGCCGGCCTCGCCGCCGTGGACGACGACCACGCCGAAGCAGATCGTCTCTTCGCCGCGGCACTGGCGCAGGAGGAAGCCCTCCGCTCCGCGCCGCTCACCACACGCACGAAGCACTGGTGGGGTCGGGCGCTGGCGCGGCGGGGCGACGTCAACGGGGCGGCACCGCTGCTCGCCGATGCCCGAGCTGCAGCCGCGTTGCTCGGTATGCACGCCGTCGTGAGCCAGATCGACGACCTCACGGATCGGCACCCGTTCACGGCCATCGGATAGTTCGCCAGATTGGTGCTCCGGCCGCCCTGAGGGCGACCGGGTGAGCAACCTCGGCCTCAGGTCAGAACTTGACCATGCAGACGCGGGGTCCACGTACCTGACCGCCGGCCCAGGTGACCGAGGCCGGGTCGACAAGGGAGAACTCGGGGACTCGCGCCATCCAGGTCTGGAGGGCGACCCGCAACTCGAGGCGGGCGAGGTTCGAGCCGGCACAGCGATGGATGCCGGCGCCGAAGGCCACGTGGCGGTTGTTCTCCCGGTCGAGGATGACCTCGTCGGGGTTCTCGAACTGGCGGGGATCGCGGTTCGCCGCAGGGAAGGCCATGAGCACCCGATCACCGGCATGCATCGGACATCCCTGGAATTCGGTGTCGTGGGCAACGATGCGCGCCATCGTGACCGGGGCATAAGCGCGGAGAAGTTCTTCAACAGCGGTCGGCCAGAGCTCCGGGTTGTCGCGCAACTGCCGCTGATGCTCCGGGTGCTGAGCGAGGTGCCACAACGAGGCACCGATCGACGACCAGGTGGTGTCGATTCCGGCGACGAGCATGAGGTTGCACACGCCCATGACGTAGTCCTCGTCGACCTTCTGGCCGTCGTGCTCATGCGCCAGCAGGCTGGTGATGAAGTCGCCTTCGCGAGGGTTGGCCTTGCGATCGTCGAGCTGTGCCCGCAGAAAGTTCATGATGTTGAGACGACTCTCGAGACGCACCTTCGGGTCGGTGAGACCGGTCTCGAGAACACCGCGAACCCACCCGGTGAACGTGTCGGACATGTCGGTCGGCACCCCGAGCATGAGCGAGATGACCCGCACCGGGATCTGCTGGGCGTAGTCCGTGCCGGCGTCGGCAACACCCTTGTCGATGAACCGGTCGATCAGCGAGTTGCAGAAGTCGCGAGTGGTGGCTTCGTAGGGAGCGACGGACTGCGGCGCAAAGGTTGGCAGGATCGCGCGCCGGTGCCAGTGGTGGTCCGGCGGGTCCGAGGTGATCGGCGGGGCTTTCACGCCCGAATAAGGACCTTCGACCTGGCCCGGCGGAGGCGGGACCACGATGATCTCCTGCGACGTGAAGATCTCGTGTTCCTGGGCCATGGCGACGACGTCTTGGTAGCGGGTCGGCAGCCACGATCCACCCCATCGGTCGCTGTGGGCGATCGGGCACTCGGACTCGCGGATCGTCGAGATCGTCGGGAACGGGTCCTTCACGTAGTCCGGGGCGAAGATGTCGAAGTCGGTCAGCGGATTTGCGGTATCGGTCATAGCTCAGTCCTCGATGATGATGGCCAGCTCGGGGCAGTTTCCGGCGGCTCGACGGGTCTTCGCCTGCAGCGCTTCAGGCACGTCGTGGCCATCGATGAGCAACACGGCGTTGCCGTAGTCATCGCTGCCGAACACCTCGGGCGCGGCGATGGCGCACATCTGGTGGCCCTGGCAGCGGTCGTTCTCGATGCGCACGTTCACGCCGGATCCTTTCGGGTTTCAGTCGATCGCGAAGTAGGGATTCGAAGCTTCAACGGTGACCTTGGAGAGATGCTGCCAGCGAGTGCCGCCGAACGCAATTGCTTTGACCAGCCTTCGCCTTCACGACGATTGATCGCCGCGGTCGTGAGCCCGCTTCGGCGGTCCCGCCGAGGTGAACGCCGTGCCCTCCGGATCGACCGCCCAGCTCGGTGACGCACCCCACGAGTCTTCATAGACGAGCTCAGCGAGCGGTCGGCGACGCACCGGCCCGTGACGTCCTTCCGGATGTCCGAGGGTGATGGTGGCGTGAATCACCGCATCGGCAGGCACTCCGAGCAGCTCCACCAATTCGCGCTCGACGGCGTGGTGGAAACCGGTGAGCACTCCTCCGAGACCGATGGCCCGGGCCGCCAACAACAGGTTCTGACAGGCGGGATAGATCGACGATCCCTCGAACACCGATGGCTCGCGATAGCGGACGAGGCAGGGCAGCACCAGGACCGGGACCCGCTCGAAGTCATCGACATAGCGCTGCATGGTGCGCTCCATGCGCGCCTTGCGCGAATCGGCCACCGTGCCCGAACCTTGGTCATAGCCGTCGTGCACCCGCTTCTCCCTCCACATCGCCTGCGCCGCCGCCCCGATGAGCCGCTTCGCCTCGACCGCGTTGGGACCGTCGCGCAGGACCAGGAAACGGAACGGTTGACGGTTCGAGCCGGTCGGCGCCCTCGTCGCAGCGTGGAGGATGGTCGCGAGCTGCGCGTCGGTGACGGGCTCCTCGGTGTAGCGACGGATGGCCCGGGTCGTCGAGAGGCCCTCCAGCAGATCGATCGGCACGTGAGCCTGCTCGGGCGCCGGCGACCCTACGCCGCCGACCGAAGCGGATGACCCGGCCATCACCCGCGCTGCACGGCGGCCGACCACTCGAGCAGCGACGCCTTCATGATGTCGCGGTCGCCGTCCGTGCCGATGAAGCGCAACTCCCCGCCACCCGGGACGTCGCGGTAGCGAATGTTGAGCTTGAGGTTCTCCGTTCCGTATTCGAGCTCCGGACGACCCGGAAGTGGGCGACCCTCGAAGCGAACATCGGAATAGTCAGCGCGCAGATGTTGTATCCGCTGTTTGCGGAGGTACGAGCGGATAGAAGCGACTCGGGCACCGTCGTTGGCATCGACGGCGACGAAGGTTGCGGTCATGCCGTCGGCGGTCTCCTTCCACAGCTGGCTCACCTGGGATCGGTCGGCCATCACCACCGCCACCTCCTTCGCCTTCCGGGCGTCGGACCGGTTGGTGCGCGCCGCCCACACGTCGAGGGCCAGGAAGCCGCCGACGACAACGCTCAACACGGCAATGAGGACCTTGCCGCGGACCGAGCGGGCCGAGCGGAGCTGCGGAGAGGTCCTCTGATCGATGTCTTCGGTGGACGTCATTCCGATGCTCATGCGTCAGCCTTCTTCACGGCGTGCCCACCGAACGCGTTTCGCAGAGCGGCAAGAACACGGAGCCCGTACGCGTTGTCTTCTCGCGATCCGAAACGGGCGAACAGCGACGAGGCGATCGTGTAGGCCGGAGCGCCGAATTCGACGGCAGCATCGACGGTCCAACGACCTTCACCCGAGTCGTCGACATACGCCTTGAGGCCGTCGAGCTCCGGGTCGCGTTCCAAGGCCGAGGCCAGGAGTTCCAGGAGCCAGGATCGCACGACCGACCCGTGATTCCACACGTCGGTCAGCTTGGCCTGGTCGACATTGAACGGGCTCTTCGCGATGATCTCGAGCCCTTCGCCGTAAGACTGCATCATGGCGTACTCGATGCCGTTGTGGACCATCTTCGTGAAGTGGCCGGACCCGGACGTCGAGTCGACGTGCATCAGACCGTTCTCCGGGGCGAGCGTGGCGAAGATGGTCTCCGCCGCGGCGTAGGCCTCATCCGGCCCGCCGACCATGAGACAGTAGCCATTGGCGAGGCCCCACACCCCACCGGACGTCCCCGCATCGAGGAGGAGAATCCCCCGCTCAGCGAGCACCGCAGCGCGGGCCTGGGTCTGCTTCCAGTTCGAGTTGCCGCCATCGATGACGATGTCGCCGGTCGACAACAGTTGGGCGAGGGCATCGAGGGTGCTCTGCGTCGGGGCCCCTGCAGGCACCATGACCCACACGATCTTGCGTCCGGCCCCCAACGATCCCAGACCGTCTTCGAGTGAGGTTGCGCCGACCGCTCCTTTGGCCACGCTCGCCGCGACGGCTTCCATGGAGTGGTCGAAGGCAATCACCCGGTGACCCCCGAGGAGCAACCGCTCGGTCATGTTCGCCCCCATCTTCCCGAGGCCGACCATCATCAGCGGTGCGAGGTTTCCCATGCATGCATTCTGCTCCCCCCGGGCATCTTGCGGGGACGGGTCCGACCGGTTCGAGCTGGCCTCGGAGGGGATGTCTGCGTCACCGGAAACGAGGCGTAAACCCCAAGCGACTCGGTGCCGATACACATGGACGTGCGATCAGAACTTGCTGACCAACCCCCGGCTCCTTCCGCACCGCCCCACGCCCTCGCAGCCGAATCGCCGGCCTGGAAATCAGTGTTCTCCCTGCTCAGGGAGGCAGGCGAGGCACGGTTGCTGTTCGATGGTGCGGGCATCATCGCCGTCACCTCCGGTGCCCTCTCCCAACTCGTCGGCACCGACGCTGTAGCGGCACAGGGCCGACGCGCCGCGGAACTGCCGGCGAACTGGGGCCCCGCCGTCTCCGCTCTTGCTCATCAGGCGTTCGTGCAGGGCGTCCCGGCCGCAAACGATGTGTCCGTCAGCCATCCGAACGGCCAGACCCTCCGCATCGCGGTGCGAGCCACCCCGATGGTCGAAAACGGTGAGGTGCTCGGTGTCGGCGTCACGTTGACGGACGCAGCAGCCCGACGAGTCATCGACACCGCCACCTGCGGCGATCTTGCGTCGGCCATCGCTGCGGCGGCGTTCTCACCTTTCGTGACCGTGTTCCTTGACGCCCGCGGCAATTGCGTCGCCGCCTGCGGACCCGTTGCCCGCATGACCGGCCTCGACCCGGAAACGGCGAAAGGTCAGGGCTGGATGCGCATCATCAGCCCCCAGGACATCGAAGCGTTTCGTCAGGCAGCGATGGCCGCACAGCAATCCGGTGACGGATGGCGCATCGACTTCGATCACGTCAACGGCTCCGCGTTAGCCTGCGCGGCGGGCGTCGTACTCGATCCCAATCGGCGCCCCGTCGGCTACGTGGCGTTCCTGACCCAGCGCACCATGATCACCGCGTCGTCGGATCAGACGACGGCGGCAGCGTCGTCCGCGTCGGCGACCCACCCTCTCGCGCCCAAGCCACCATCTCCGGTCCAGCCCGTCGAGCGGTATCGCCTGCCCACAGTGGAAGGCGCCTCGTCGTGGAGTCCACCCAAGATCGCGGAGGGCTACACCGACCCGAGCCGGCTGTCTACGGATCGCCCCGCCGAAGCCGAAGTCGAACCGATCATCATCCCGACGGAAGCGGCCACGGACAAGGTCACCGGGCTGCCGAACCGGGTGCTCTTCGCCCAACATGTCGAGGCCACGATCGAACGCATCCGGACGGACGCGTTGACCGTCGCTGTCTCCTTCGTCGATCTCCGTGGCGTCCGCCGCCAACGCGAGACGCTCGGTCGCCGAACCGCCAACGACAGCCTCTTCCTCCTCGCCAAACGGCTGGAGTCCACGATCCGCAGCATCGAGATCGCCGGCGTCGTCGATCAGGACACGTTCGCGGTGCTCTCCATCAACTGGCTCTTCGCGGAAGACCTGCCGATCGTGGCCCGCCGGTTGCTCGGGCGCCTGGAAGAACCGCTCGCCGGACGTGACGGCGAGTTCGTCATCGACATGCGACTCGGGATGAGCGTCGCCCGTCCTGGTGACGACGTCGAGGCGTTGTTCTCCCGGGCCAGGCTGGCACTGCAATCGGCGAACGACCTGCCGGAGCGCTACTACATCGACGGCTTGTAGCCACCACGGGATTTCGGCCTCGTCCGCATTGCTCCTGCGGTTCGGTACCGTTGATGTCGGTAACCCGCCACGGGAGGAACACATGCAGACGCTCGATGTCCGTCGCCTGAAGCGCCGTCGGCATCGCGCCCTGGTCGGTTTCGTGATCCTCACGGGCACCGTCGGTGCCATGCCGCCGGTCGATGCCGCGTCCACTACCGACGATCGCACCACGATCACGGCCCTGGGCACATCCGACGACCGGATCTCGATGCCACGGCGCAATCTCACGCCGACGATCTCTGCCCGACGGGCTCTCGGCGAGTTGTTCATCGACCGGGTCACGGTTGCCTTCGACATCCGGATCGGCAAGCAGACGATCGGCCGACTGAGCGGTCTGGTCGACCTGGAGACGGGCGGCGCCGACCTCCGCTACATCGCACCGGACGCGAGCGGAAAGCTCCTGGACGATCCCTTCACCGTCCGCGTCCGCGGCCAGCGCATCCAGATCGGCCTTCCGCCCGACCTTCGTGGCCAGTCCGGCGTCGACGGCTATGTCACCACGATCCGCGAGGGCGCCTACGGCGGTGTCGGCGTTGCCGATGAGGTCCTGATTCCCATCGCGCTGCTCACCGCGCTCCCGCTCCCGATGAGTGTGCCGAGTTGGAACGCGGCGAAGCCAACCTTGACGACAACGGTGCCGAAGGGCACCGCGACGACCTCGAAGTCACCGGCTTCGACCGTCGCTCCTTCTCGTCTCCGGGGTGTCGCCACCCGTACGGACTTCACCGTGCTCAGCAAGGACCGGTTCGGAAGCACGGCCGATGTCGAACTCAGCCTTCGCTCAGGCAAACTGCGCGACCTGACCATCAGTTTCAGCCCGCTGAAGACTCCGGAGACCAAGGGGCTCCAAGACGTCGTCCTCGTCGGAACCCTCAGTCGCACCGCCAAGACGCTTTCGGGGACTGCGCCGGTGGGGAACTTCTTGACGGCGTCGAAGTTCTTCGACCTCGCCCCACTGCCTGAGGACGTCGACGTTTCGACCCAGAGTCCGACGGGAATCGAAGCCGAGACAACCTGACGGACCACGGACCGCGCAGGCGGGTCTTGAAAGTCTGCTACGACTTGGCCGATGACCGGCGCGGTTTCGTCGATGTCGTCGACGCGGACTTCTTCGTCTTCGTGGTCTTCGCGATCCTTTTGGTCGACCCGCCCTTCCCGGCCGCGACGCGCTTTGCTGCGGCCGGCTTCTTCGCCGACCCGGTTGCCTTCGGGAGCGACCGGTCGACGCGTGGTGCGGCGGCAACCGTGACGACCCGCGGCGGACTCGTCGGTCGGGACGAGCCGAGACCACTCAGCGGAAACAACGCTGCGAGCCCGGTCCGGCCGCTGAGTTGGGCGAGGCGTCGGGGAATCTCGCCGAACATCTCGATGAGCGCCTGCATCTGCTGGCGCGCCTCGTCGACCGATTCGGGAAGTTGACTGAGAGCGACCCGGTCGAAGGTGCCTACTGCGGCTTCGAGGCTTGGCAGCAAGCGGTCGAGCGGACCTTCCATCGCCGCCGAGAGGCGTTGCATCCGCGCGACGCTTTTCTCTAGCTCCGGCATGAGCGCACGCATCGGCATCTCGAGGTCGTCGACCAATCGGTTCATCCGGCCCACGAGCTGCTCGACGGCCACGGCGGCCCGCTGCAGCGACGCGATCGTCTCCATGACACCGCCGATGGTCTTTCGCGCGTTGTCGGCAACTCCCAACACGCCAGATATCACCGCTCCGGGACCTTGAAAGAGTGACGAAAGGTCAAAGTCGTCGTTCGTCGCCATGGGTACTCCTCAGTACTTCGCGCGGTCACGTGAGCGCAACTCTCTGCAACCTATCCCCCTGGGCGCGGCGGTGTCGCCAGGAGGGCAGTGCACCGTCAGCGGGAACGTGCGACGGGCGCTTCGGCCGGGGTCGGGGCGACGAGTTCCGTCGTTGCCGGGATGCCCTCGTCCAGACGACGGGTATGGGTCTGGGTGAGGACGGATCCGGCGATGTCGAACGACGTGAGCGCGAAGTACGTCGCCCACGCAAGGACGCCCAAGAACTTCGGGCCGTCCTCCGCCAAGGTCGCACGCGGACCCATGCTGTTCCCGGTCAACCGCTCGACCAGCAACGAGAAGGCGAGGCACACCACGGCAACACCGAGCAGCGGCCATCGCGTGCGTGCGATGTCGTCGACGTGGCACAGCACCCACAATGCGGCCGGCACCGTCACCAGGAGAGCGACAATCGGCTTCGGGATGGCGAGAAGGCTCCCCACCACGCCATGAAGGGAGAAGAGATCGTCGAGCAGCAGCACCGCCGTGGCGATGGCCCCCCGAGCGAGAAACCGCGCCGCCCCGGGACGCCCGACGTGGTGGGCGAACCATGCTGACCAACCGGCGGAGAGCACGGCGACCGACCACCCCAGCACGCCGAGTTGGGAGATCGCGCCGTTGTACCAGCGCGGATCACCGCCGCTGAAGGCGGGGTCGAAGAACAGCACCTGCGGATCGGCGCGTCGCGCGGCCAGGGCCAGCACCACCAGTCCGACCAGCCACACGACACCGAGCGGGACGAGAACCGGGCCGGGTGTGCGCCAGGACCTTCGGCGGGGGTGTTCCGCGGGCGCGGCTGTCCGACCGGTCATGCTCTTTCATCGGCTGATCTCGTGACGTGCTGAAGTCGCCGGGACCATCGCCGTCCGGGTCTACTCCGCCGAGGCGATGAGTGCGATCTCGACCTTCCACTCCGGCCGGGCGAGGGTCGGGACGACGATCAAGGTCGACGCGGCGGCGTGGCCGGCAAGGGCGGCGTCGCGTGCCGCCATCACCGGGCCCAGGTCGTTGCCGGAAACCACGTACGTCGTGTAGCTGACGGTGTCCTGCAGCGACATCCCGGCTTCGGCACAGATCGCCGCCAGTGAGCGCCAGACGTCGTCGGCCTGTTCTCCCACCGTGTCGGCAATGGAGCCGTCGGATCGCGTCGCCACGGTGCCGGCCGTGTGGAGCACCCGCTCCCCCCGCGAGATGACGGCGCCGTGGCTGTAGGCGGCGACCGGTGTGGCAAGAGATGACGGATTGATCAGTTGCGGCATCACCTCACGGTAGCGGTGTCGATGATCGTGATGTCCGGCCCGACAACCGCGAGGGGCGGACGCCACCAACTGTTACGACGTCGGGGACACCGTTCGGAGCGCTTCGAGAACCATGTCGTTCTCGCGCGGAGAGCCGACGGTGATCCGCACACCGTCACCGGGGAACCCCCGGCTCACGACACCGTTGCGCTCGAGCGCGGTGAACACGTCAACGGTCCGGTCGCCGACGGGCAGCCAGATGAGGTTCGCCTGCGAATCAGGGACCTCGAAGCCCAACGAGCGGGCTTCACGGATGACCCGCCCTCGCTCGGCCCGGATCAACGCTACTCGCTCGGCGAGCTCGGCCTGTGCCGCCGGCTGGAGCGATGCGACTGCTGCCGCCTGGCTCACCGAGGTGATGGCGAACGGAGCCGCGACCTTGTCGAGCGCGGCGATCACCGCCGGCTGACCAACGGCGTAGCCGACACGCAGTCCGGCGAGCCCGTAGGCCTTCGACATCGTCCGGCTGATGAGCAGGTTCGGGAACTCGTCGATGAGGGTGACACCGTTCACCGTGGCTCCGTCATCGATGAACTCGGTGTACGCCTCATCGAGCACGACGAGCACATCGGAACGGACGACGGACAGGAAGGCCCGAAGCTCGTCTTCTGTGGCCACCGTGCCGGTCGGGTTGTTCGGGTTCGCGATGAGTACCACTTTGGTATGTGGACCTACGACATCGGCAAGCGCAGTGAGATCGAGGCCGTGCGCCTTGAGCGGAGCCGTGACATCGGTGGCGCCGACCGAGCGCGAGAAGATCGGGTATGCCTCGAAGGAGCGCCAGTTGAAGGCCACCTCGGTACCCGGACCGGAGAAGGCGTTCAAGGTCTGGAGGAGTACACCGGTCGACCCCGCCCCGGTCGTCACCCGTTCGACGGGAACGTCGAGGAAGGCGGCGAGCGCCTGGCGTAGAGCCGATGCACTGGTGTCGGGGTATCGATTGATGGCGGATGCGGCAGAGGTGATCGCCGCGACGACCGACGGGAGAGGGCCGAACGGGTTCTCGTTCGACGACAGCTTGGCGGCATAGGAGAGCCCGTGTTCGGCCATCGTGGCCTCCGCCGATTTTCCCGGTTTGTAGACGGGAAGGCCGTCGAGCTTTCCGAGGGGTGTGGGGACGGAACGGTTTGTCATCGCGATCATCAGCCTTTCGTGGGTCGCCAGCCGACGCCAAGGAGCGCCGCCCCACCAAGGGCGCCGCTGAGACCGATCACCGTGCCGACCCACTCGTCGAAGGAGATGTCCAGGGCGTTGTCCAGCGAGTACCGGCCGGCGCCGGTCATGGCGAGGAAGAGGCCGATGACGGCGAGCATCATCACGTACTCCCAGCCTTCACCCTTGTTGAAGATGAAGAACCCGTTCCTGCGGTGGGAGACGATCCCGGCCACGAGCATCAGACCGACGAACGCCGCGCCGGCAAAGGGCGTCAGCAGGCCGGCGGCCAAAGCGAGGCCGGCGCCGATCTCGGTGAACGCAGCAAGACGCGCATGCACGGCGCCGGGCCGCATGCCCATGGACTCGAACCATTTCGCCGTTCCCGCCAGTCCTCTTGTCTTGTTGAGGCCGTGGTACGCCATGGTCAATCCGGCGGCGACGCGGAGCAAGAGCAGAGCGAGATCGGCTTCGTGCATAGGACCAGCAGTCTGACAGAAGGCCCTGGGAACGTGGTTGCGACGACACCGACCTTCAACCTGCCAGGTTGTGGGCCGACCAGCCGATGAACGGTGGATGCTTCGCCGTGACGGGGCACGGTACGGCCACGAGGCTCGGCGGCCCACTGCTCGGTACCATGGCGACATGGCCGATGCTCCCGCTGCACTCGCCCCGAAGCTGAGAGTCGGCGCAGCGCAGTTCCGCGCGGGAACGAACGTGGACGAGAACCTCGGCGCCTGCCTCCGCCTCATCGACGAAGCGGCATCGAAGGGGGTCGAAGTTCTCGTCCTCCCCGAGTTCTCGAACCATGCCGCCTGGTACGACGATGCGCTGCACGCATGGAATGTGGCGGTCGATGTCGACGGACCGTTCGTCACCGCGGTCGGTGCCCGCGCCCGACAGCACCAGATGTACGTGCAGTTGAACGTAAGCGTACGTAGCGATAAGACCCCTGGTGGTCCGCTCACCACCTCGAACCTTCTGCTCGGTCCCGACGGCACGCTCGTCGGCCGCAGCGACAAGACGGTACTGATGGGCAACGAGAACACCCATTTCACGAAGGGGTCAAAACCGAACCCGGTCCTCGAGCTCCCGATCGGACGAGTCGGCCTCTACGCATGCACGGAAGGCGTCATCCCCGAACCCGCGAGGGCTCTCGCCGTGCGAGGCGCCCAGCTCCTTCTCAACTCGCTGAACTCGTTCGCCACCGACGAGCCGTCCCTGCACATCCCGGTCCGCGCTGCCGAGAACGGCGTGTGGGTCGTCGCCGCCAACAAGATCGGCCCGATCGTACCGGTCGAGAAGCTGGCGGCGGTGGCGGAGATGCTCGAAGTGCCCCCGTCCGCGCTCAACGGCGGCGGTGAAAGCCAGATCGTGGCGCCTGACGGGACCGTCGTGGCGAGGGCCTCACGCGACAAGGAAGAGATCGTCGTGGCGGACATCTCGGTGGCCGCCGGGGTCGAAGCCGCCACGCTCCGCCCGGATGGAACCGACCGGCTGGGGATGCGCCGTCCGGAGCTCTATCGCCGTCTCGGTGAGGACCCGAGGTTCCGCACGGCGAGTCCCCTTCACGCCGCTCCGGTCGTCGCCGCGGTCGCAGTTCCGAGGGGCCCTCAGCCTGCCGCTGTCGCCGAGGTCGTGCGTCAGGCTGTCACGGCCGGCGCGCGCCTCATCGTGCTCCCGGAGCTGTGCGGTCTCTTCGAGCAGGAAGACGTCCGAGGTCTCGACACGCGGGCGCTCAGCGATGCGATCAGCGATGCAGTTCGCACGGCCGAGCAGGAGGCGTTCGCCGTCACGTCGTTCCCGATCGACGGTGCTCACGTCGGCGTGGTCATCGGCTCGGCCGGCATCGTCCACCGTCAACTCCAGTTGCACGCCTCCGCGCGACACGCCGACTGGTGCCGGGCACTCGGCTCCTCGGTCGATTGGATCGACCTGCCTTTCGGGCGGGTCGCCGTGATCGTGGGTGACGACCTCGTGGTACCCGAAGTCGCCCGACTGGCGGCGCTCGCGGGAGTGGGGATCGTGGCCGCGCCCATTTCCATCGCGGAGCCGTGGGAGGTCACACTCGGATTCGCCGAACGTTCGGCGGAGAACCGGATGTGTCTGGTCGCGGCAAGCGCGACGCCGGGTTTCGAGGCCGGAATGCTCACGTCGCTCCCCGCCGGGATGACGCTGTGGGCCGAGGGGCGCGAGCGTCCCTTCGACGGTTCCATCAACGTTCCCGACATCACCGTCGCCGGCTTCGGCCCTGGGCTGACCACCATGACGCTCCAGCCACAGAACGCCGTCAACAAGGTGCTGATACGCAACACCCATCTTCTCGACGGCCGGCCGTGGCAGATCGCCGAACCGCTCACGACCTCACAGCCTTCGTGAGTATCGCGAGACGAACGGCTTGTCGATGAGTCGCTCAGGTCGCCAATGCTGCTGCGCGGCGTGACGCCCGCGGGGCACGGAATGGCCCACGCCCACCGCGGTGACTCGTCGGAGAGTTCAGCAGAGGGGCTTGTTGGGAGAGAGGTTGCCCCAATCCCTGGGGGCTGAACACCTCCGAGTGACGTTGGGAGGTGTTCTGCCCCCATACGTGGGGGCAACCTCTCTCCCAACGTCACGTGCGAGACGGCACACCGCGTGGCGTCAGAATGTGGTGATGCCCCGACGGACCCTTCGCATCATCGTCGCCACGACGGCAGCGATGCTCGCCGCAGCCTCGGTCGCGCCCTTCGCGAACGCGGCGAATGCGAAGTCGATGATCCGCACCGTCGACTTCCGCAACGAGCCGTGGGACTTGGAGGACGGCGTCATCGCCGACGTCCGGAATGGCGAGTGGGAGACCGGATCGATCGACGGCGGTGACCGCCGGTCGTTCCAGATCGTCGACGTCGACCACGGCGACATCGACGGTGACGGCAACGAAGAAGCGATCGTCACGACCAACGAGAACACCGGCGGCACCGGTCAGTTCTCCGATGCCGTGGTCTTCAGGTGGACGGGGAAGGGTCCGGTCCGGGTCACCAGCCACGGGATCGGCGACCGCTCCGACGGTGGGATCTACAACGTGGTCATCGTCGGAGGCATCGCCAAGATCGAACGATTCTCCAAGGGTGAGGGCGCATGCTGCCCGACGGAGGTCTCGACCTATTCGGTGAAGTTGCGGGGGAACAAACTCGTGACCGCAAAGCCAACCACCACGCGGGCGTACATCGTGCTGGCCACTTCTCCGGAGGCTCCTACGGTCATCGCGTTCCTCCGTGGCGGAACGAGCGCGGCGATCGAAGGCAGTGCCGGCTCACGTGGCACGATCGACGCCCGCAAAGGACAGATGGCGACGATCAGTGTCGCCAAGTCGCGTCACGGAATCGGGTCGCAGCCGATTGTGCTGAAGCAGGGCAGCACCGTTCTCGCGACGGTGAGCGCCGGGGGTGTCTCGAAGATCTCCCTTCCGACCACCGGTCGGTTCACGGTGCAGGTCGTCGGGAGCGATCCCGCGGGGTATTCCTCGGCGGAACTCTCGATCCGCTGACCGACAACGTCAGCGGCGAGCGGGGCTGAGCGACACCGGGACCGGGCCTTCGGTCGATGCAGCAACGGCATCTGCGCCGTTCGCAGCGTGATAGCTCGACCGGGTGAGCGGCGACGCTTCGACATGGGCGAAGCCGATCGATTGGCCATACGCGCGCAGATCATCGAATTCTTCGGGCGCCCACCACCGGGCGACAGGAAGGTGGGTCGATGTGGGACGGAGGTATTGCCCGATCGTCAGGATGGTCACGCCGACGCTGCGGAGATCGACCATCGCCTCACGAACTTCGTCGGCCGTTTCGCCGAGTCCGACCATCACGCCCGACTTCGTGACGAGCCGTGCGGCCGCAGAGCGGGAGAGCAACGAGAGCGAACGGGCGTAGCCCGCGCTCGGGCGCACGGCCCGTTGGAGGCGGGCCACCGTTTCGAGATTGTGGTTCAGCACGTCGGGCCCAGCATCGATGATCGTCTGGAGCGACGCAGCCGAACCCTTGAGATCGGAGATCAGCACCTCGACGCGGGCATCGGACGAACGTTCACGGATCGCGCGGATACATCGAGCCACATGCGCTGCTCCCCCGTCTGCCAGGTCATCGCGGGCGACCATGGTGAGCACGGCGTGGCGCAGCTGCATCCGTTCGACCGCATCGGCCACGCGGTTCGGCTCATCGGTGTCGGGTGCCTGCGGCTTGGAAGTGTCGACGAGGCAGAACCCGCAGGCCCGCGTGCATCGTTCGCCGAGGACCATGAAGGTCGCCGTTCCAGCGTTCCAGCAGTCGAAGATGTTCGGACAGCCCGCCTCTTCGCACACGGTGACGAGGCGGAGGTCGGCGACGGTCTTCTTCAGCGCCCGGTACTCCGGGCCCATGTTCGCCTTCACCCGAAGCCATTCCGGCTTGCGGTCAGAGATCGTAAGCGCGCTTGACGTCTCGACACCAGCCTGCTCCAGTCGACCGAGTGCCTTCGATCCGGGGCCCGCGCCTCGGGAAAACGGCGAGAGGTCGTCTGGTCGCTCACGCCACACGACATCGGCGCGGCTGAGACCTGCGGTGGCCCATGTGGTCGTCCACGCGACGGCAGTGACGGCGTCGACGACCTGCTGCATCGACACGTCGATTCCTTCCGCGGCAAGAGAGGTGACGCCGAGGTCGGTGATGCCGCACGGAACGATGTGTCCGAACATCGAGAGCACGTCACGATCGACATTGAGGGAGAACCCGTGCATCGATCGACCCCGGCTCAGGCGGACCCCGACCGCGGCGATCTTCCTCGGAGACGCGGACGTCGGGGCGACCCAAACGCCGTTCCTGCCACGCAGTCGACCGACATCGGTGAGTCCGAGCGACACGCAGGTATCGATGACCAGTTGCTCGACTGCGGTGACGTAGGCGACGGTATCGGCCATCCCACCCCCGCGCTTGCCGGCAACGGAGAGCACCGGGTACCCGACGAGCTGTCCCGGCCCGTGATAGGTGACGTCGCCACCCCGATCAGCAGTCACCAGAGATGCGCCAACGGTGCTGGGTTCGACAAGCACGTTGGCCGGGTCACCGCGGACACCGAGGGTGTAGGTGGGCGGGTGCTCGAGCAGCAGAAGATGGTCGGACGCGCCTCGGAACAAGGCACGCTGCAGGTCGAGTGCCTCCTCGTAGGGCACCCGGCCGAGCCACCGGACGTTCAGCATCGGACCACGATCGCCGGCTGCTTAGAGCTCGGCGCCCCAGTCACGGGTTTCGAGGTTCTTCTTGACCTCGTGAAGGAAGCTTGCGGCGTACGCACCGTCGAACGCCCGATGATCCCACGAGAGGCCGATCATGCCCATCGGCCGGATGGCGATGCTTTCTTCACCCGACGGGTGTTCGATGACGACCGGCTTCTTCTTCACGCTGGTGATGCTGAGGATGCCGACCTGAGGTTGGTTGATGATCGACTGCATGAGGTCGACGCCGTAGTTGCCGGCATTGGAGAGCGTGAAGGTTCCGCCGGAGATGTCATCGGGTGTGAGCTTCTTCGACCGGGCCCGGTTCGCGAGATCGCTGATGTCGCGGGCAATGGCGCGCATGCGCTTGCCGTCGGCCTCGCGGACCACCGGGACCATCAGGCCGTTGAAGTCGAGATCGACGGCGATCCCGAGGTTCACCGTGTGGTGCACGACGAGTGAGTCGCCGGCCACAGAGGCGTTCACGTGCGGATACACCCGCATGGCATCCACGACCGAACGGGCGATGAATGGCAGGTAGGTGAGCGAGAACCCCTCATCGGCCTTGAACGCTTCCTTCTTCGTGCTGCGGATGCGATCGACCGACGAAAAGTCGATCTCGATGGCGATGAACGCGTGGGGCGAGGTGGCCAGCGACATCACCATGTGTTCGCCGGTACGGCGGCGGATGTTGTTGAAGGCGACGACCTCGTCGCGAGCACCGAGACGGGGAGCGACCGCAGGCACCGACGACGCCACGGTGGCAGGCGGAGCGGCCGGAGCCGGAGCTGGCGGAGCAACCGCCGCGGGGGCAGCGGGGGCGGGCGGGGCGACGGGGGCTGGCGCTGCCGCGGGTGGAACGACCGCAGCCTCGACGACCACCGCAGCCGGGGCCGCGGGTGCCGACGCCGCAGCCGGCGCCTGGCCGGCGGCGACGCGGGCGTCGATGGCGTCAAGGACGTCTTCACGGGTGATGCGACCACCGGCGCCGGTGCCGACGATGGTCGCCGGGTTCAGTCCGTTCTCGTTGATCAGCTTGCGGACGACCGGGGACAACACCTTGTCCATGCCTTCGGCGGTGCTCGTTAGCGGAGCCGGTGCTGCGGAAACATAAAGTGAAACTGGCGATAGAAAATCATAAAGATTGGCGGGCTGGTGAATTAGTATACGCGAGTTTGGCAGAGCGAAACGCTTGCC
>JANMYF010000165.1:0-1894 GCA_031381685.1 Acidimicrobiia bacterium | reverse complement strand
CGGATCGAACCACGGTTCCCGTCGCCATGAAAACGTTGCGGACCCGAGTTATCCAGTTCCGTCACTACGGAGCTTCGTTGCCGCTCCAGCAGCCGCTCGATGTCGATGTCCATCGTCTCGGCTTCGACTGCCATGCGCTCGATGTCGGCTTCTGTCAAGACCCGGCCGTCTGACATGGTCACGGGGCCCGTTGAGATCCGGTGCTTCACGATGCCTGAAGCCACGCCTTGATCGCGTCTCGCACGATGGCTGAAGGGGTGGAGTGTTCAGTAGCGGCGCGTTCGGCGAGCTGCTGGCGCAATTGATCAAGCACACCCTCGGACCGATCGTCGCATCCGCAGCCTCGCACGAGATGCAAACACTGTTCGAGACCCAGTACGCCATGGGTGAAATCCTCGACGGCGACGGCTACCGCAACGAGCTCGCTATGCACGCGAACGAAGCCGACTACAACAGAGCGCTGACATGGGCTTCGCCGATGGCTGGGGAGCTGCGCTCGACCAACTCGTCACGCTCATGACTACGTCACCCAACGCCGCCTAAACCCAGCCACGAAGAGAGGCGATGAGAAAGATCATCAACTTCACTCACGCCACCCTCCGGCTACATCGACAACCCACAGGCACACGTAGCCAACACACAGGTGATGGCAACTCGGTAATAGTAAGCGTACAGAGTGAGCCTTGAGCAGAGCGGGGCAACCTCTGCTCGGGGCGAGGTAATGACCGCCTTACGCAGTGCGCCTACCGGCATACGGCGGGCACATGAGCCCACATGCCGAGATTGGCAAAGCGCTCGAGTTGTCCACGGATGCAAATCGCTCACGGTTGGCCGTCGCTGGCCGCGAGATCCTATCTATACGGTGTAGAACAATCGCCGCATGGCGCTTCAACGGATGGACAACATCGGCATCGTGGTCGAATCTCTCGATGCGGCTATTGCCTTCTTCGTGGAGCTCGGCCTCGAACTCGACGGGCGTGCCACGATCGAAGGTGACTGGTCGGGACGTGTCACTGGACTGCGCGACCAGCGCGTTGAGATAGCCATGATGCGCATGCCGGGCGGCCACGGCGCGATTGAACTCTCGCGCTTCCTCTCGCCGAGTGTGGTCGCCGATCACCGGAACGCCCCGGTGAACGCCCTTGGCTATCTTCGCGTCATGTTCGCCGTGGACGACCTCGACGATACGCTCGCCCGGCTCGACAAGCATGGCGCGCAGGTCGTCGACGAAGTGGTGCAGTACGAGGACGTGTATCGGCTCTGCTACGTCCGAGGCCCCGAGGGTATTCTCATCGGTCTGTCCGAGCAGATCGGCTAGCGCACTAACGCCTCGTGCGTTACTCGCGAACACTGGCCCGGCCGGCGAGCGATATTGGTGAGATCTGGATGGTATCTGCCAATTGCGGCGCCGGTCGTCGGGCACGGCTTTCTGTCAGCGGCACGCCGGGGATGTGGCGCTTCGGCTATGCCCGGCCCCGTTGACACGACCCGCTTCGGCTGGCTTCGTCAATCCGCGGGATCAGTTTTCAGAACCTTGTCGGCCTTGCGGTTGATACGGTCGAACTCGTCTTTCGTGAGGTTGCCGTCGGTGCGCTGTTTGCGGGAGAGTCGCTTAGCAGGGTGCTGAAAAAGGGCTCGCGTTTTCGGCTGGGGTTGTTCATGCTTGGTTGATGCGAGGGATTGAGGATCGTCAGCAGGCGATGTGGACGCAGGTGTCGGTGGAGGATTTGATCCCGGTGGGTCATCCGATTCGGCGTATCCGCAGGATTGTTGAGACGGTTCTTGATGGGCTTGGTCCGGAGTTCGATGCGATGTATGCGTCGACGGGCCGTCCGTCGGTCCCGCCGGAGCAGTTGTTGAAGGCAACGGTGTTGATGGCGTTGTACTCGATCCG
>JANMYF010000387.1:0-2215 GCA_031381685.1 Acidimicrobiia bacterium | reverse complement strand
GCCGCCGCCATTCGAAGGAGCAGCAATGAGCACGATGGTGATCACCGGAGCGAGGGTGATCGATGGAACCGGCGCTGCGCCGCGATCGGCCGACGTGCATGTGTCCGGCGATCGCATCGTTGCGGTCATCCCTCGGTCTGCCCAGTCGTCGCCGACCGCTGACGCGAACGTCATCGACGCCACCGGGTGCACGTTGATGCCGGGATTGATCGACACCCACACCCACGTGACCCTCGGGGAGCCGGCGTCGAACGACGAACTGTTCTTCCGGCGCGAACCCGCAAGCGCAGCGATCATCGCGGCGGCGAACGTTCGCAAGTTGCTTCTGGCCGGCGTCACATCCTTCCTTGATGCCGACGGGCTCTACGGCATCGGCCCGGCATTGCGCGACTGCATCAACGCGGGGATCATTCCCGGCCCGAGCATGAAGTCCGGCCACCATGCGCTCATGACCGCTGTGGGAGGCACCGCTGGTCGGCTCATCCCTGATGAAGGGACGGCTGGCTACGCAGAAGTCGTGCACGACCGTGACGACATGGTGCGTGCGGTCCGTCGTCAGATCAAAGAAGGCGCCGATTGCATCAAGGTGCACGTCACAGGCTCGGTTCCGAGCCGTCGGGGTGAGCTGTGCGTGTGGAAACGCAGCGAACTCGAAGTCGTCTGTGAAACCGCGCACGAACTCGGCGCATGGGTGCTCGGGCACTGCCGCAGTCAGGAGTCGACGTTGCTCGCAGCGCAGGCCGGCATCGACGTGATCTACCACGGGTCGTACCTCGACGAAGCGTGTATCGACGCAATGCTCGAAGCCGGTTCACTTCTGGTGCCAACGTGGACCTTCCTCGCCAACCTCGCGGATTACGGCGCCAAGGCCGGTGCCGGTGAAATGGCACGCGACTGGTTCGCCAACGAGATCGAGGCGACGGCAAAGATGACCCGCCTCGCCTACGACCGCGGTGTGCCGATTGCGTGCGGAACCGAAACCGGGTTCAGCGTGACGCCGATCGGGGAGTGGCATGCCCGGGAGATGGAAGTATTCGTCCAGTACCTGGGCATCACTGCGCTGGAGGCCATCACGTGCGGGACCCGCAATGGTGCCATCGCCACCCGAGAGCAGGACGAGACGGGTGTTGTCGGAGTTGGTCTGCGCGCAGATCTCTTGGTCATCGAGGGAGATCCGACGAAGGACATCGCGATCCTGCAGGATCGCTCGAAGATCCGTCACGTGATCTGTCGTGGCGAAGATGTCGACCTCACCCCTGTTCCTGCTCGGCGTGACCTTCCGGGCGAGCGGTCCATGTCGTGGACCGCCGTCCCCTTGACGCAGTCGGTAGCCCGATCATGAGTGCGCCGATCGCTCTCGTGACTGGCGCTGGGCGCGGACTCGGGTTGGCCATCGCTGATCGTCTGCGAGCTGACGGATTTGAAACGATCGGGCTCGATATCGACGGTGCCGACGGCACCGTCGCATGCGACGTCACCGATCCCGCAGCGGTCGAAGCGCTCATTGGGTCGCTTTCGTCCGCTCCGTCCGCTGTCGTGAATAACGCCGGGGTTGTTCGTTTCGGTTCGTTGCTCGACGTGAGCGACATCGAGTTCCGCCGAGTTGTCGATGTGAACCTCACCGGCACCTTCACCGTCGCCCGCCTGGCCGCTCGCCGCATGGTTGCCGAGGGCATGCCCGGGTCGATCGTCAACATCACGTCGATCAACGGGGTGTCACCGGGTCTGAATTCCGGCGCCTACGGTTCGACGAAGGCCGCCGTAGCACTGCTCACCCGGCAAATGGCACTGGAGTGGGGCGCACATGGGATCCGTGTGAACGCCGTGGCCCCGGGACTGATCGATGCGGGAATGTCGGAGCCGATCTATGCCGATCCTGACGCTCGGGCAGCTCGCTCGGGTCGGGTCCCGCTCGGTCGTCTGGGAACGTCTGACGACATTGCTTCGGCGGTGTCGTTCCTGGTCTCCGATCAGGCGGCCTACATCACGGGCACGGAGATGATCGTCGACGGAGGTGTGGTGCAGAGCGCGATCTCGTCGCTGCCGCGCCCGCGAGCGGTCGACGGGGTGGGCCTGTCCTCCGCGTCGACTGGCAACGGTGGTTCCCGTGCGTGACGTGGCCGGTATGTCGGTGTTGGTAACGGGCGGTGGCTCCGGGATCGGCGCGGCGACCGCCACACGCTTTGCTTCGCTCGGGGCCAAGGTGACGATCAGC
>JANMYF010000107.1:0-10554 GCA_031381685.1 Acidimicrobiia bacterium | reverse complement strand
GACGGTGCCGTGTTTGACCGTCGACGTGAGGACGATGAAGCCCTGGCCGCCGTCGGAGTACATCGCGCCACGCGCGAAGTCGACCTGCTCGGCCAGTGTGCGTCGGAGACGATCGGCGGCAGGTACTGGTCGTCGTCGGGCGGGCAGGCCGACTTCGCGCGTGGCGCGATGTACTCCGACGGCGGCCAGGGCTTCATCGTCCTCACGTCGACGGTCAAACACGGCACCGTCAGCCGCATCGTGGCTCAGCTCGGCCAGGGGCAGGTCGTCACCACGCTGAAGAACACCGTCGACAAGGTGGCGACGGAGTTCGGCGTCGCCGAGCTCCGCGGCCGCACGATCCGCGAGCGCGCCAACGCACTCATCGCCATCGCCCATCCCGACCACCGCGACCGCCTCCGCTACGACGCAGCAGCGCTCGGGTTCGTCTAGGTCGCTCGTTCTCGTATGCCGGTCGCCCCGAGCGACTCAGCGGCCGCGAACCGGTTCGTCGAGTCGGCGGGCCCAGACCGCGTACAGCGGGTCGGTTCGGGCACCGGGGTTCCGCCGCTGGGTGACCGGCCCACCGAAGCCGGGTGTCATCTCGAAGTACGTCGCAACGATGTCGCATCGACCGGTGTCATCGGTCAAGAGCCACCCCCGGATCGCCTTGGTCGGGAAGCACCGGTTCGAGAACGTGCACACGAACACGCCACCGGGACGGAGCACCCGGGCAACCTCAGCGAAGACATCGAGGGGTTTGGTCAGGTAGTCGACGGATACGCAGCATGTGACGGCGTCGAACGATGCGTCCTCGAACGGGAGCACCGGCTCGACGTTGAGGTCCCGGACCACCCACGACGACGCCATCTCGTTGGATGCGAGTTCCCTGGCGTTCATCCCCATCGCGACGAGGCGGACCGGACCGCTGCGGAAATGCGAAACCCACGACGAACAGATGTCGAGCACCTCGCCGGTCAACTCGAGTTCGTCGTAGAGCGTGCCAACGGCGGCGATGGCACCGTCGTCAATGTGAGTCACGAGTCGATCGAAGGAGTAGAACCGGTCATCCGGTGACTCGTCGGAGCGGTGGAAGAACCCGGGAGGGAACGGGTCCGATACGCGTGCGTCAGCCACGGTGTGAAGGGTAGGGCAACGTGCGTGGGGGATGGGCTCGCTGGGCGGGGGGAGCAGTCAACGCTCAGTCGAAGTAGTGGGCGCGAAGTTGGTGCTTCTTGAGTTTGCCGCTCGCCTCTCGCGGGAGCTTGTCCATCACGTCGATGGACTTCGGCACCTTGAAGCCCGCGAGTTGGGCCCGGGCGTAGGCGATGAGCTCGTGGACGTCGAGCTCTGCGCCCTCGACCGCCTCGACGACCGCCTTCACCTCCTGGCCGAACTCGGGGTGGGGAACTCCGAACACGGCGACGTCGGCGATGTCGGGGTGCTGGCTCAGCACTGCCTCGATCTCGGCGGGGTAGATGTTGGTGCCGCCGGAGATGATCAGGTCGACTCGACGATCGGCGAGGAAGAGGTAGCCGTCCTCGTCGAGCCAGCCGAGATCGCCGACGGTGAAGCGTCCGTCGGAGCGGACCATCGCTGCGGTCTTCGTCGGGTCGCCGAAGTAGGACGGTGTGCCGTCGGCCCGTTTGGCGTAGATCGTGCCGATCTGCCCGGGTGGGAGGTCGTTGCCGTCCTCGTCGAGGACGGACAGCTCGAGGCCGGCGGTGGCGTGCCCGACCGTACCTGGTTTGGCCACCCACTCCTCGGACGTGGCGATCACCGGTCCCACTCCCTCGGACGATCCGTAGAGCTCGACGATGACCGGGCCGAACCATTCGATCATGGCGCGTTTGGCCCACTCCGGACATGGCGCTGCGGTGTGGAGCACCCACCGCAGCGACGACACGTCGTAGCGGTTGCGGATGATCGGATCGAGCTTGAGCAGGCGGACGAACTGGGTCGGCACCATGGGTGTGCCGACCACGCGGTGTTCCTCGATGAGCGCCAACGTCTGCTCCGGATCGGATCGTTCGACGATGAGCATCGGGTTGCCGCGCGCCATTGCCGACATGAGCACGCCGCCACCCAGCGCGTGGTAGGCCGGGGTCGACAGCATCATCTGGGCACGTTCGGGCATGTGGACCAACGTGCCCCAGCGCGAGCTGGCGGCGGCGAGATGGCTGGCGCTCACGGCCGCCCCGGCTCGTACGACGCCCTTCGATCGGCCGGTGGTGCCGCCGGTGTACTGCAGCGGCGCGCCCATGTTGCATTCGGTCGGCGGTGTGGCGGTCTGGGCGGCGAGCCAGGACTCGTACTCCGAGCCGAACACGATCACTCGGGTGATGCCGGCAGCCCGGGCGGCCTGGCGGCCCACGGCCTCGAGGTCCGGTGCGACGATCAGCAGCTTGGCGCCGGAGTCGAGCAGCAACTCGGTGAGCTCGCCGGCGATGAGGTGCCAGTTGAGCGGCACGTAGCGGCAGCCGGCGCGTGCGCTTCCCAGAGCCGCTTCGGCCCATTCGAGGCGATTGCGGGCGAGGATCCCCCAGGGGTCGCCCTCGTGGAGATGCTCGTGTCGCAGGCCGTGGGCGAAACGGCGGCCGCGCTCTTCGAGCTCTGACCAGGTGAGGACCCGGCCGTCCGCGCGGACCGCCTCACCGAGGGGATGGTCGGCCGTTGCCGGCAGAACGTTGAGGGTCTGGAGCTTGGTGGTCACGTCGGTGTTTTCCGTTTTCTCGAAGGGAAGCGGCTCCCTTTCCATGACCCTCGCAGAACGATCCGCTCTTGGCAAACGGGCCCGTTCGGTATGGGCGCGGCAACTGTTCGCGGCGACCGGGGTCTCGTAGGCTCACCGCTCGTGCTGGATGTTCACTGGTTCCTTCCGACGGGCGGCGACTCGCGCGATGTTCTGCCGTCGGGTCCGTCACCCCATCGCCGTGCGCCCGACTTCGGCTATCTCGCCCAGGTCGCGATCGCGTGCGACGAGCTCGGCTTCGGAGCCGTGCTCACACCGTGCGGCACCGGGTGCGAAGACGCGTGGCTCGCCACAGCGGCACTGCTGCCGCTGACCAAGCGGCTGAAGTTCCTCGTCGCCTTCCGCCCGGCGCTCCTCTCGCCCACACTCGCGGCCCAGATGGCGTCGACCTATCAGCGGATCTCCGGTGGTCGGCTGAAGATCAACATCGTGACGGGCGCCGAGCAGGCCGAGCTCGCCCGCTTCGGGGTGTGGGAGGACAAGGAGACCCGTTACGAGCGGACGGCGGAGTTCGTCCAGGTGATGCGAGGGGCCTGGACCGGTCAGCCGTTCACGTTCGAGGGCTCGCACTACAACGTCGGCGGCGCGACCACCCGTGAGGTGCCGGATCCCATTCCGGAGATCTACTTCGGGGGTGCATCTGACGCCGCCGAGCGGGTAGCGGCCGAGGGTGTCGACGTGTATCTCGCCTGGGGTGAGCCTCCCGCGATGGTGACTGAGCGACTGGACCGCATGCGGTCGCTCGCCACGACTGCGGGGCGGTCACTGCGCTTCGGCATCCGCTTCCACGTGATCAGCCGTCCGACCAGTGCCGAAGCGTGGGCCGAGGCCGACCGCCTCGTGGCCGGGATGGATGCCGAGTCCATCGCTGCGGCGCAGGCCGACTTCGCCAAGACCGCGTCCGTCGGACAGCGACGCCAGGCCGAGCTCGCCCAGGGTGCGAAGGCTACGGAGCGAATGGAAATCCACCCGAACGTATGGGCCGGCATCGGCATGGTGCGTGGCGGCGTTGGCACAGCCCTCGTCGGGTCGCACGATGACGTGGCAGACCGCATTGCCGAGTACCACGCGCTCGGTTTCGACGAGTTCATCCTGTCCGGGTACCCGCATCTCGAAGAGGCCTATTGGTTCGGCGAGGGTGTGATGCCGATCCTCCGATCTCGCGGGCTTCTCTCGCCGCTGGAGCGCGTCGCGGCCCCGGTGTTCTCATTCCGGTGAGGGCCGTACCGTGACGCGTGGTCCGCTGAAGATCGGCCTGCTGATGATGGGTCACGTCGACCCGAAGAGCGTCCACATCGCCGGGGACTACCCAGAGCTGTTCGGCTCGCTCCTCGAAGAGCAGGGGATCGAGCTCGTGCGCTATGACCTCGACGCGGGCCGCTTCCCGGATGATCTGGGCGCATGTGATGGTTGGCTGTCTTCGCCGAGTCGTCTGTCTGCCTACGATCCGGTGCCGTGGCTCTCTGATGCCGAGGACCTGCTGCGTGAGATGGTCGCCGTGGAGGCTCCCTTTGTCGGGATCTGCTTCGGACATCAGCTCCTGGCCCAGGCGCTGGGTGGCACGGTCGAGAAGTCGCCGCACGGATGGGGAGTGGGCGTGCGTGAGTTCGACGTCGTCGCCCGACGACCGTGGATGACCGACGGCAGTGAGGAAAGACGGAGCATCGCCCTGATCGGTAGCCACCAGGACCAGGTGACACGACTGCCCGACGGGGCCGAACTCCTCTTCAGCGCCGACTACTGCCCCTACGGTGGCTTCGCTGTGGGCGAGCGGGCATGGACGATCCAGGTGCATCCCGAGTTCGTTCCGCCGCTCGCCGATCATCTCTTGGCCGGCCGGATCGAGTTGATAGGCGCGCAGAGGGTTGCCGAAGCACGGGCGACGCTTGACCGTCCGCTCGATCGTCACGTTGTCGCGGGATGGATCGGCCAGTTCTTCGCGTCGAACCGCTGACCCCGGCGACATCGTCCTTGCGCTCGCCCGAGTGACTACGAGGCCGTCGTCAACGTGATGCGCTGCAGGAGGCGACGATGCCCCTGGTAGCCGCCGGTGGCGGCGTGGATCACGGACCGGTTGTCCCACATGGTCAGCATGTCCGTCGACCACGAGTGTCGGTAGATGAACTCGTGCTTCGCCTGGTGGGCGTAGAGCTCCATGAGCAGCGCCTGCGCCTCATCGGATTCCATGCCGTCGATGTCGATGGTGTAACCCGGACTGAGAAAGAGGGACTTGCGGCCGGTCTCGGGGTGCACCTGCACGAGCGGGTGCAGCTGTGTGGCCATGGCGTCGTCGGAATAGATGATCGCCATGGAGCGTCCCTTGTCCTTCTCGCCGTACTGACCCTGCTTCGAATACCCGCGACGCGCCGAGTGGACACCCATCAGCCCATCGATGCGTTCCTTCATGGCGTCGTCGAGGGCGTCGTAGGCGGCGATCTGGTTGGCGTACAACGTGTCACCACCGTGCGGTGGAATGACGCGGCCGTAGAGCATTGTGGCCGACGGCGGTGTTTCAAGAAAACTCCAGTCGGAATGCCAGCCTTCGGCGAACAACGGTGTCGTCTCGTCGGCCTCACGCTTCACCTCGGCGATGTGCGGATGATCGGACAGACCCTTGAAATACGGGTCCTGGCCGAATTCGCCGAAGAGCTGCGCGACCTCTTCGTAGCGATCGAGCGAGAGGTGCTGGTCTGGAAAGGCGACCACGAGATGATCTATCCACGCAGCTCGGATCTCCGCGACGGTCTGGGGTGAAATCTCCTCGGCGAAGTTCACGCCGTGGATGGTCGCTCCACAGGGGGCGTTCGAGGGCTCGACGACGATGGGCATGGTGCAGCCTCCGTGTACAGGTGTCGACAGACTACGGCGAAAAGCCGGCTGCTACCCGTGATCGTGGAGGTGGTGCTCGTCGGGCGTGTGCCGGTGGTTGTGGGTGACCGCCTCGTGAACGTGCTCGGCCGCATGATCGTCTGCCTCATCCGTTGCATCGGGTGACGCGCCGTGGTCGTGATGCCCGTCCACGTGGCCGTGCCGATGGGCGTGGGTGATCGGCACATGCGTGTGATCGTGGGTGTGGCGCTCCGTGAGGTGGACGACCAGGCCGATTGCCATGAGCACGACGGCGGGGACGAAGAAGCGGCCAACGGGCTCGCGCAGCCACACCAACGCAATGGCCGCTCCGACGAACGGCGCCGCCGCGTAGTAGGCGCCGGTGCGGGCGGTGCCGAGTGATCGCATCGCCCGGATATAGAGCACAAGGCTGAGCCCGTAGCCGAGGAACCCGACGACCATCGCCGCGCCGATGCGGGGTATTGATGGGAGCCGTCCACCTGCCGCGAGACCGATGGCCACGTTGGCCGATCCGGCAACCACCCCTTTGACGGCGGCGATCTGCCGGGGATCGCGCAACGCGAGCGGTCTGGTGGCGACGTTGTCGATCCCCCAGCACAGACACGCGGCCGCGATCGCCAATGCGCCGACGGTGACTTCGAAACCGCCGCCCGGCTCGATCGAGAGGAGCGATGAACCGGCGACGATCACGAACATGGCGATGACGATGCGCCGGTCGGCATGTTCTTTGGCGATCAACCACGCGCCGAGGGCGGTGAACACCGCCTCGAGGTTGAGCAGCAAGGACGCGCTGGCCGCGGGTGTCGTCCGGAGCCCGATCATGAGCAGCAACGGACCGGCCATGCCGCCGAACACCACGGCAAGCGCGAGCGGACCCAGATCGGAGCGCTGCAGGGTGGCTTCCCGGGTTCCTGAGGGACGCACGAGCAGCGTCAGGCTGAGGACCAGCCCGCTCCCGAGGTAGAGCAACCCCGCAAGCACCTGTGAGTTGACGCCCTCACCCAGTCGTTTGGCGAAGGGCGTCGCCGCGCCGAACACCACGGCGGCGCCGAGAGCGTTTCGGACCCCGGGTGACAGCCGCATGATCGCCCACGGTAGTTCTCCGTGGTTCGTTTCGAGTGGCCCACCTACCCTCCCGATACCCCCTCGGGTGTGAGCGGCAGGCTTGCGTCAGATACCCCAGGGGGTATAAGGTGGCGCTATGTCAGCTACCGCTCTGCCTACCGCCGGCCGCCCCGCTTTCGACGATTCCTCCCCAAAGGACCACTGGTTCGCTCGGCTCGGGCGCTTCTCGGCCCGGCGGCGCAGGCCGGTGATGCTGCTGTGGCTCGTCGTGGTCCTCGGCGCGGCCCCCCTGGCCATCACCCTCAACGGCGCGCTGTCGGGTGCCGGGTGGGAGGCCCAGGGTTCGATCGCCCAGCGGGTGCGAGATGAGCTTCGTGCCGACTTCCCCGGCGTCGGAGCGGAAGCGGCGGTGGTGGTCGTTCGGCAGAAGGCGCCGTTCACCGAGGACCAGTCAGCGGTGAAGGCCGTGGTGGAGGGCTTGCAGGGTGCCGAAGGGGTGGGTGGCGTGGCCGATCCGCTGGCGATGCCCGCCGACGCCGGGCTGGTTTCCCGGGACGGTCTCACCGCCCTGATCCCGGTCCAGCTGAAGGCGAAGAACGACGCAAAGTTGCCCGAGTCGGCAGGCGCGGTCATCGCCCGGGTTGCCTCGCTGAAGCTGCCCGACGGTGCACGCGCCGAGGTGACGGGTGAATGGCCGGTGTGGAGCGACTTCAACACATCGAACGAGGAGGCGCTGCACAAGGCGGAACTGCTCTCGGGCCTGCCGACGATGATCCTGCTCTTCGTCGCGTTCGGTTCGGCGATCGCTGCCGGCCTCCCGTTGCTCCTGGCAGTGTCCGGCATCGCCGTCGGGTTCGCCGGGCTCCACCTGGCAACGTCGATCACACCCCTGTCGGTGTGGTCGATGAACTTCTCGATGATGATCGGCCTGGCCGTGGGTATCGACTACGCGCTGTTCATCGTTTCCCGCTACCGCGAGGAACGCGAGGACGGGAAGGTCGCGTCCGAAGCCATGGCGTCGACACTCGACACCGCGGGCAAAGCGGTGTTCCTGTCCGCCCTCACGGTCGTGCTTTCGCTCGCAGCGGTGTTCCTGGTGCCGGTCATGGTGTTCCGGGCGATGGCGCTCGGGATGATCTTCTCCGTGGTGGCCGTGGCAACGGCCTCGCTCACGTTGCTCCCGGCCGTGCTCGTCGCTCTCGGCGACCGTGTCCTCGTGGCACGGGGTCACGATGACCCCGACCGCGCCGCCGAGGGCCGATGGACCCGCTGGACGGCCCGTGCCATGAAACGCCCGGGGATCACCCTGGCGACTAGCCTCGGCGTTCTCCTGCTCCTCGCCGCTCCGGCGCTCGGAATGCGCCTCGGGATGCCCGGTGCGCGTGTCGTCGACGAAGGCCGGTCCAGCCGGGACGGCTACGAGATGCTCGTCGCCGGCTTCGGACCGGGCGCCGCCGCACCGCTCTTCGTCACAGTCGATGCGGCCCAGGCCGCGGCGGTCGTCACCACCGCACGGGCCGACGCCGGAGTCGTGGACGCCCGCATCGTGGCCGAGCCGTCTGCCGGCAGCGGTCGGACCGTGGTGCGGGTGACACCGGGGTCGGCCGTCGACGATCAGGCGACCGGCCAACTGGTCAGCCGGCTTCGGCGCACCGTGGTGGAGGCTGCACCGACCGCGTCGGTGGGCGGCCCCGCCGCACAGAACTACGACCTGACCGGGGTGCTGACGGGTCGCGCCCCGATCGCCATCGCGGCGATCACTCTCGTGGCGTTCCTCCTGCTGCTCACGGTGTTCCGCAGCCTTGCGCTGGCCGTCTCCTCGATCCTGCTGAACTTCATCAGCGTGGGAGCCGCGTTCGGTTTCGCCACCCTCGTGTTCCAGCACGGATGGGGTGCTGGTCTGCTCGGGATCCAGCACCAAGGGTTCGTCGACGCGTGGGCGCCGCTGTTCTTCTTCGCCCTGCTCTTCGGGCTGTCGATGGACTACCAGCTGTTCCTGCTGGCGGCGATCAGGGAACGCTACGAAGCGACCGGCGACACCCAGCTGGCGATCCGCGACGGCATCGCCCGAACCGGGCGCCCGATCACCAACGCCGCGCTCATCATGATCGTGGTGTTCGTCGCCTTCGGCGTGACCGGCCCGATCCCGCCGACCGAGCTCGGTGTGACCCTGGCACTCGCGGTGCTCCTCGACGCGACGGTCGTGCGCATGATGCTTGTGCCGTCACTGATGAAGCTTCTCGGTGAGCGCAACTGGTGGATCCCAGCGTGGCTCGACCGGCGCCTGCCCCGGGTCCACTTCTCGCACTGAGCGTCGAATCGGCCGACGTCTTCGCTCGTCAGATGGGCGAGTCAGGCGTGCGTTTGGGGTGATCCGCTCGATGGAGCGCCAGCGCCTCGCACCGTGTTGGCGTGGATCTCGCGGGTGAGCTCGCGGATCTCCTTGACGATGAGGTCGGCCTCGATGTTCGTCTCGTAGTCGTGCCGGGCCAGTTCGCTGCTGATCTGGTCTTCGCGTTTGGAGGCGATGAGCAGGATCGCGCCCTGCATGGCGGCGAGGCACGACAGGATCAGGTTGAGGAGGATGAACGGGTACTTGTCGAACCCGACGTTGCGGTTGCCGATCATCCAGCCGGCGAGGAACACAAGCGCGGCGAATACGAAGCCCCACGAACCCATGCCGTTGCGCAGCCGGTCGGCGGCGCGTTCGCCCCGGGTGAGCTTGTCTCCCGACCGGACGGCGGGGTGCGGATGAAGGGTCGGTCGCTTGATCGAGAAATCCTGGAATCGCTTCATGGTGAGAGTCTCGCTCTCTTCCATGAGAGATGGCGTCCGCACGTCCGGGCCGCCTACCGTGGTGGTCACGCGAGGTTCGCTCCCGAGGGGGTAGGTCGAAGATGAAGTTCGTCTGGTTCAACCTGATGCCGTGGCCTGATCTGCCCGACGACTTCCGGGCCAATCACCGATCGGTGTGGGTCGACATCGACCAGAAGCTCTTCGATCCGGCCCGGGCGAACGCGCTGTACCACCAGTACATGGACCAGCTCGAATACGCCGACGCCATGGGTTTCGACGGCATCGGCGTCAACGAGCACCACCAGAACGCCTACGGCATCATGCCGAGCCCGAACATCATCGCCGCCGGTCTCGCCCGTCGGACGAGCAAGGCGGCGATCTGCGTCATCGGCAACTCGATCGCGCTCTACAACCCGCCGATCCGGGTGGCCGAGGAGTTCGCCATGCTCGACTGCATCAGCGGTGGGCGCCTCGTGGCCGGCTTTCCGGTGGGAACACCGATGGACACGAACTTCTCCTACGGCCAGATCCCTGCGCTGACCCGAAAGAAGTACGCCGAGAACCATGAGCTCATCATGCGGGCATGGAAGGAGACCGAGCCGTTTGCCTTCGACGGTCAGTTCAACCAGCTGCGCTACGTGAACTGCTGGCCGAAGCCGATTCAGCAGCCCCATCCGCCGGTCTACATCCCCGGCGGCGGCTCGATCGAGACCTGGGACTTCTGCATCGAGAACGACTACAACTACTCGTACCTGTCGTACTCCGGTTCCAAGGCCGGCAAGATGCTCCTCGACGGCTACTGGGAGCGGGTGGCCGCCCTGGGCAAGGACGACTCGCCGTTCCGGGCGGCGTTCGCGCAGACGATCTGTGTGGCCGAGAACGACGCCCAGGCCGAAGAGCTCTACGCCAAGCACATCTTGTACTTCTACAACCGGTGCCTCCACGTGTACCCGGGGTTTGCCGACCCGCCCGGGTATCGCACCGTCAAGACGATCAAGGCCGGTGCGCTCAGCCAGCTCCGTCGTTCCAATCAGAAGAGCTTCACCCAGCTCACGTGGAAGGACCTGGTGGAGGGTGGCTACGTGATTGCCGGCGGGCCCGACACGGTTCGT
>JANMYF010000104.1:0-20185 GCA_031381685.1 Acidimicrobiia bacterium | reverse complement strand
GATCATGCCCCGCTCGTCGATCCAGACCACGTTGGGAATGTTGACGACGCCGAAGAGGGCATCGACGATGTGGCCGGGATCGAGCAGCGAGGGATGCTCAGGCGCGGCTGCGTCGATGTACGAGCGGCTGGCCTCCGGGCCGGACATCTCCAACGAGACCGTCACGATCTCCAGTCCGTCGGCGTGAAGTTCGCTGCGCAATGCCTGCCACCCGGGCAGGTCGAAGGCACAGCCTCAATATGGCGACCAGGCAACGAGGACGACCTTTTGACCTCGAAGTGATGAGAGGCGGAACTCGCGGCCGTTGATGTCGTCGAGAACCAGCTCCGGTGCCTCGGCACTCGTAAGCGCGCGTTGGTTGAACGACTCGGGTCCGATGGCCCAGATGCCGGCCTGTTCATCATGGACGACCGCCATGCCGAGGCGAGTTGCTGCCGCCTGCGCACTGAACGGCGCGCCGGCCTCGAGCGGGACGCACACCTCGGCCTTGCACGCGCCCTGCGGCTGGATGTCCCAGCCGGTGCCGACGGCAAACTCGGCAGGGGTCAGGTCCAATGAATCGGTAATCATGTGATTCGACCGTACTGACCCGTTGTCCTGAACAGCAATCTCGACGGGACCGGCATGACGCCATCCGCTGTGCTCTCCGGGTAGGAATCCAACCGCGTCGTTCTCCGCGTCGCTGCTCGCTGGGACCCGCAGAGCGCGATCGTTTGGAGCGGTCCGGCGCCGTTGTTGAACGGGAGATGAACATCAGAAGTTGCGGCGCACTCTGCGTCGATCTCTCGTGAAACGCGTTTGGCGCTCGCTAATCTCGCGACGTTCTTCTCGAGAAGCGATGGCGCAAGGATCCGCATCGAACATGTTTGCGAATGCGGAAGGGTGGCGTCGGCGAGAAGCCGGAGTCCGTCGGGTGGTCTACGCAGAGGCGGTGTCCGGACTCGGCGATGGGATCTTCTGGGTCGGCCTTCTGGTTCTGCTCTTCGAGCGCGGCGTGGGCGCAGGAGGATTTGCGCTGGCCGTGCTCGTCCGGCTGGGTCCTCGGGCACTGATCAGCGCACCGGCTGGCGTTCTCGCCGACCGAATGGACCGTCGCCGCCTCCTGATTGCACTGGACCTCATACGCGCGGCGCTGATGCTGTCGTTGGCTGCGGCCGCTGCCGCGGACGCGGGATTGGTCATCGTCCTGGGTCTTGTTCTCGCCACCTACACCTTTGCCGCGCCGGCCCGCCCCGCGCTTTCGGCAGCGCTTCCGGCAGTCGCCGGCGAGGACTCACTTTCGTCGGCGAATGCCCTCGTCGGATCGGTCCGCCAGCTGATGACGTTTGTCGGACCTCTGGCCGGCGCGGTTGCTCTGCGGGTCGCGTCGCCGGCCGTGGCGTTCGCAGCGAACGGCGTGGCCTTCGCATTCTCGGCCGTTGTGCTCGTGTTCGTTCCGCGCCTCTCGGAACCCAAGGTCAATTCCACCGAGACACTGTCCAGCCACCGGGCCAGCTGGCTCAGTCAGCTCGGCGAAGGATGGGCCGAAGTCCGTGCGAGCTCCGGCCTGAGTGTCGTGATGCGCTTGGTGTTCGTGATGTACGCGGTTCGAGGCGCGGAACTCGTTCTCTACGTCTTGGTCGCCGACGAGTTGATCGGGTTGGGGACGACGGGGGTCGGCGTCCTCACCGGTGCTGTCGGGCTGGGCGCGTTGTGTGCTCTGCCGTTGGCAGCCCGCTTCGCCGACAGCGAGCGACTCACCCTGGTCATGCTTCTGACCATTGCCAGCACCGCAGCTCCGCTCGCACTTCTTGCCTGGCTGCGCTCTCCGGTCCTCGCGAGCGCCGGGTTGGTCTTCACCGGACTCGGCGTCGTTGTCTTCGAAGTGCTGTCATTGATCGTGCTGCAGCGGCTCAGCCGACGCGAGCTTCTCGGCCGGATCTTCGGTGTTGTCGGAGCTGTCACGAACGCCGGCAAGCTGGCCGGTGCGCTACTGGCGCCGGTGCTGGTCGCTTCTGTCGGGCTCCGTGGGAGCGTGATCGTCATGGCGTTGACGCTGACGGCCGTCGGACTGTCTTCGATTCCCCAGCTGATATCTCTCACTCGCTCGACGAACGCCCGGCGTGCCGAACTGCAACCGATTACCCGGACGCTCGCCATGCTCGAGGTCTTCGATGGTGCCTCACCGACTGCCCTTGAACGGCTCGCTGCTTCTGTCACCGTTGAACGTTTGCCCGCTGGAACGGTAGTCCTCCGGCGGGGCGATCCGGCCGACGATCTCTTCGTCGTCCGCGAAGGGGACTTTTCCGTGCTCGATGCGAACCGCCCGATCAACAAGATGTCCGCTGGAGACTGGTTCGGTGAAATCGGGTTGCTCCAGCGAAGTCCGCGAACGGCGACGGTCGTCGCCACGTCCGAAGCCGTCGTCTGGCGCATTCCGGGTGAGACTTTCCTTTCCGCTCTGGGGACCTTGGCGGCCGAGCCGAGCGCCTTGCTCGAAACCATGGCCGACCGTCTTGCCCGCTCCGCGAGTCGAGCCTCGTGAATCGACACGCGAACGCCCGTGCCGATCCGGCTGAGCAATCCGGCCTTCGAACCGCACGGCCGCCGGTCGGCGACCGGCCCGAGGCTCTGAATCGCGCCCGTCGCTAGGATCCGCCGGATGTCGAACTCCGTTGGCCAGGTGACCCCGGGACGAGTCGGGCGAGTTCTCAACCAACTCGCACGACAGGCGGACTTTGCGATTTCGATGCTCGCTCGGCCGGTACGGACCATCCGGATGCTTCGAGACGAGAGCCTGGTGATCGCCTTTCCACTGTACCGAAGGGGCGCCGTACGGTTGGTTCAGGTCGTTGCCGTCGCAATTGCCGCGGTCGGCGCTCTGCTCGTCGGCGGGATCGTGGCTGGAGTTTGGTGGCTGGTGGCTTCGATGCTGGCGGTTCTCGTCGGGCTCCTTGGTCTTGCGATGTGGAATTGCTGGCGCAACGGATCGACATCGCTGATCCGGCGCGGCCTTCCCCCGGGCGAGCTGACCCGACTCGCGTGCCCGCTCTTGGACGTGGACCACCACGCCGAGTTTGCTGCCACCTATGGTCCGTTGTTCACGACGAATCACCTTCACACGCCGCTGGTCGCCATCTACGGGCTCGAACGCGGCCACGAGGTTCTGCACCGTTGTGCGGCCGACCTCGCCCCCATGCCTCGGCCGGACAACGATCTCGTTGAGGGTGGGTTCGTGCGGACGCTCGAAGGCGATGCGCACCGGCGGATGAGATCGGCTCTCGCGCCATCGTTCGGTGTCACCGTGGTCGAACGGCTCCGTGAACGAATCGAACGTTGCATCGATGCCGAGATCACCACCTGGGGAACCGACCGGCGTGGCGCTCAGGGAGTGCGTTCTCGCCCACTTGTCGAGCACCTCGTTCTCTCGGTTTGGTTGACCGTCTTCTTCGGTGCGAGCTCAGCGCACCATCCCGAACGGTTTGCGAGATTGTTCGATCTCTATGGACAGATCGACCACCTGTACCCGACACCGGCGATGCGCTCGGTGCAGGATCGCATCGTCGAAGAAGTTCGAGCACTCGGCCACGCTGGCGACCTCGCAGACTGCGTGCTCCGAGACCTTCTCGCGAGGTCCCCGGGAAGCCTCGACGACACCGCAGTGATCGAGAACCTCGTGCATCTCGTTACCTCGTCGCATGCCGACATGACCGGGCTCTTCGACTGGATGGTCAAGTTCCTGGCCGACAACCCGGCCCCGGCACTGTTGCTACGAACCTGTCCTGACGATGACGTGAGGATGCAGGCCGGAGCCTTCGTTTCCGAGGCGCTTCGTCTTGCGCAGAGCGAGGTGCTCCTTCGCTACACGAAGCGCCCGATCACCATCGATGGTTACGCGCTCCCCGTTCGGTGGATGATCCGGGTTCTCGTTCGAGAGGGCCACCGGGATCCCGAAGTCTTCGACGATCCTCTCGCGTTCCGCCCGGATCGCTTCGCCTCCGCAACCTACGGTCGATTCGAGTACTCGCCCTTCGGGCTCGACGGGAGGTCGTGCATCGGTGAGTCACTCACGCGCACCTCTGCGTCGATCTTCGCCACGCTGCTGGCGAGGAAGTTCGATATCGAAGTCCTCGAGGACGGCCCTCTGCAGCTCAGTGTTCACCGCCATGCCGCCCCGAACAGCCGCTGGAGGGTGAACTTCCGTCCCGTCGATTCGGACGAGAATCCGCCCCGGCTCGGCAGCCCTACATTCCGCTCCCGATCGACCCTGTGAGGACGTCCCATTCCGTATGCTCAGTCAGAGCAGGGCGCTCGTATGCCTCTCGTGCCGAGCTCTGGTGGGTCGCTTCTTCGATCGGGTTGCCGTCGGGTGTGATCATGGTCGAACGTTACTCGCCCCGCCGGCGATGAGCCAGGTGCGACGGACACTCACAGACGGGCGGATGTTCGTCGCCGCGCTCCCGATGTCGCTGGTGATCCGTCGAGCGCTGCGCCGCCACCGGGACCTTCGCGAGCTCCTCGCGATCGTCGACGCCAAGGCGATCCGCCGACCGCCACGCCGGTGGTGGGGAGAACTCTCCCGTGCCCCCGTCGTTGTGGGCTGGTGCTTCCGCCTGGCTGATCGTTCGTGCATCGGCCGGTCGCTCACGGCGTACGCGCTCCTTCGCCGTCAAGGCTTGAAGCCAAGCTTCGTCAGTGGGGTCGCCAGTGTCTCCCCCCGGGGGACCGGTCTCGACGGCCATGCCTGGGTCGAGCTGGACGGCACCCCGCTCGATCCTTCCGATCGTGAAGTTGTATCCCGTTTCCGTGAGATCCTTCGCCATCCGGAGCGGGGCTGAAGTCGCCCGCTGACGACGAGAACGGAACCGCTCGGGTCACGGGAAGGGAAGATCAATGCCACGTAGGCCAAGCACCGCGTTCCGCGTGCCTTCTGCGAGACGACCGATCGCGAACGCCAGCTCCGTTCTCGCCTGATCCGTTCGAGGGATGCCTCCCGCTTCGTAGAGAGCCATCACGGTTCGCAGACCGGATGAGTCGGCCAGTCCGGCCTCAGCGGCAGGGCCGTTACGCAACTCGACCACGTGGGTGACCGCGACCGGGTCTTGGAGAGCACCGATCTCGTGCCAGGGCACGAGGAGTTTGCTGTTCGAGCGGACACCTTGCATCCGCTCGCGGGTCCTCGGGAGAGCATCGTGGAGAACACCAAGACTTGGTGATCTGACACCGATGGTTGTGTCTGATCCGATGACCTCGAGCGTTGGGGGAAGCAACCAGCACACGTCTTCAGCGACCGGAAGCCATCCGGCGCGAAGCGCCCGCAATACCGTGGTCGTCTTTCCGCGGCCGCTCGGTCCGAGGATCATCCAGGTCTGTTCGGGACTTCCCAGAGACGCCGGGCGGTGGACCGCAGCGGCGTGGAACGGCACCAGGCCGGACAGCGCGACTGCCTCGTGAAACGCATTCAATAGGGCGGCCCAAGCGGTGAAGGGTGACCCGTAGGCGGTGATCGTGACGCTCGTGTCGTCAACGAGAACCCGAACCGCGCAATCGTCGGAAGTGGCCAAGCTCTTCGTTGGCGCTTCCCACACCCAGAACTCCCGTCCATCGATCCGAAGGTGCCTGGTGTCGGATACGCCCGGCAACGAATCGCCCGTGGGCAGGTTGTCCAGTGGTGGCGCGTCATCGGCGCGGATGGTGATCTTCAGAACCGACCCGTCAGTCGCGAACGGCGGTCCGGCTCGACCGAACGGCCACACCGCGTCGAGCCATGACGCGATCGTGTCGTCATGCACGACGATCTCGATCGGCCGTGGCACTGGTTCTGCGGACTCAGGCGCGACGGGAAACGAGACCGGCCTCGGCCAGTTGCCTGAGAAGTGACTCCACGTCGTTTCGGGCCGACGCCTCGTCGATCTCGAACACGGCGACGACGCGCATGATCGCGGCTTCGATGCCTTCGTCGATCGACTCCCACACCACGGTGCCTGTGCGATTGAGATCGAACATCCGCCGAGTGCGTGGATCCAGCAGCACAGCCTCGCGCTCGATCTCCGTGTGCATCACGACCGGATCGCGTATCCATTCACCGTTCATACCCACACGCTACGCATTGCGCAGATGTCAAAGAGCGCGGGCACCTTTCGGACGGGTCTCAGCCGACCACCCTGGTGTTGAACCGATCCTGAAGGCGTTGGGGCTGGGCCGTCAGGAACTGGACAGTCACCCGACAGTGGCCTGTCAAGGGCCATCGGCACCGTGGAGCCATGACCTCCGCCGTGACGTTTGCCGCAGACGACCCGAGCCTCACCGAGCGCCTTTGCCGAAGTGATGAAAGCGCGTTGGCGGCGGTGTACGACCGATACGCCAACCTCGTCTTCGCTGCTGCCCTTCGGATCGTGATCGATCGACAGGCGGCGGAGGATGTCACGCAGGAGGTCTTCGTGCACCTCTGGCGCAACGCGGCGGTCGTCGATCAAGCGCGAGGAGGGCTGCGCCCCTTCCTGGTGACCTTGGCCCGGCGACGAGCCGTCGACCACGTGCGCCAGGAAGAGAGCCGACGTCGACGTCAAGTGCGCGCCGCAAGCGGCTGGCAGGGGTGGGTTGCGAGACAGTCGTGCCGGACTTCGCCGACGCGCTCGTCACCAGGGAAACGAGCACCCGAAGCTGCGAGTCGTTGCGCATCGCACTCGGGGAGCTTCCGCCGGCTGAGTTCTCCGCCATTGAGCTCGCCTACTTCCGGGGACACACTCTCCGCGAGGTCGCCGTCGCCACCGTTCACCGGAAGGCACTGCCAAGTCTCGGGTTCGTCGGGCGCTTCGACGTCTCGAGCAGCACGTGGAGCTCCAGTCACTGATGGCCGGTTGACCGACTGCGTCTCCCGTCAGCGAGGCCGTTGGTTCTTCGCGAGTCCGTGAGCCACGTCAGAGTCGCGGCCACGAACTCATGGTCACGTCATCGGGGAACTCGGCGAGTTGTTCGCCCGGCGAGCCAGGTCAGCGTTTCGCGGCGAGCCAGCTGACGATCATGTCGTCGGGGAACTGGGCGAGGTGCTCGCGTGACAGAAGGTGTGCACGATCGACTTCCCGGCGCAGCCAGCACTCGATGATCGCCACATGTTGGCGTTGACGCCGCCCCGTCGCCAAACGTCGGGCCACCGCAACGACATTGTCGGGCTCCTCGCTGACGAGGGCCAACGCGGCAGCGGCGTCGAATGAACCGGGATACTCGGCGACGGCCGCGGCAAGGATGACCGGAGCCAACGGGTCTTCGCCTACGAGGCGAGCGATCGCCGCGGCGACGAGAAGGGGCTGTTCGGACATGCACGCATCCTGACGTTCCGTCCTGACGATCCCCTGACTAGGGTCTGATGAGTGGAGATTGCACCTCAGATGATTGAGGTTCACCTGCTCGGTCCTCTCGAAGTCCTTCTGGATGGAAGCCCGGTCGAGATACCGGTGTGCGCACTCGGGCAGTTCTTGCCCGTCTCGCGCTCGACGCCGGCAGCGTTGTTGCGGTGCATCAGCTCATCGACGACGTCTGGGGCGCCGCAGCTCCCGCGAACGCGCTCAACGCTTTGCAAGTGCGAGTGTCCCAACTTCGGCAGGTGCTTGGCCGCGATGCCGTTCGTGCCACTCGCCCGGGTTACGTCCTGGACATCGATCCGGCGGGCGTCGACGCGTTGGCGGTCGAGGCGCTCATCGCCACCGCTCGCCGAGCCTCCACCGTCGACCCGCTGAGGGCGGCCCGCCTCTTCGCTGAAGCGATCGGCCGATGGCGAGGTCCCCCGTTCGGCGGCCTCGGTGATGTGCCCTTCACGGTTGGCGCGTCCGCGCGTTGGGACGAGCTTCGCCTGGGTGCGATCGAAGATGGGCTGCGATTGGAGCTGGCCGCAGGCCGCGTCCTCGAGCATCTGCCCGAGCTCGAAGAACTCGCCGCTCAGCATCCGTTGCGGGAACCGCTGTATGAACTTCTGATGCGGGCATACGCCGCGTTGGGCCGACAAGCAGACGCGCTCGGCGCCTATCGCCGCATCCGTGGACGGCTGGTGGACGAACTGGGTGTGGATCCGGGCCCGCGTCTACAGGAGCTCGAAGCCGGAGTGCTTCGTCAGGACCCTTCGCTTCTCGGTGGTCCCCCGATGTCGACGCAGGCTTCCGTCGAAGAGCTCGTCGCCGTCCCGGCCATCGGCAACGTGTACCGTCCGACCTCGCGTCTGGTCCACCGAGATGCCGACAGAGAAGCGGTCCCGACGATGTTGGCTCGCCACCAACTCGTGACCGTCACCGGACCGGCCGGGGTCGGCAAGACGCATTTCGCCGTCGAACTGGCCAGTCGTATGACGCGGACCCACGGCGTCTGGTTTGTGCCGCTCGAGCCTACGACCCGTCCTGGTCAGGTGGCCGAGTCGATCGCCGCGGCCCTCGGCGCACCTCTCGATCGGCCGCTCGCCAGCCTGTGTGCGCGCGCTTGCGAGGGGCCGACATGGTGCTGGTGCTGGACAACTGCGAACACCTCGGTGATGGTCCGGCGGCCGTGATCCGAGAAGTGCTCGAGAATTGCCCGTCGCTCACCGTCCTGGCGACCAGCCAACGCCCCCTCGGAGTACCGGGAGAGATGATCTGGCCCCTCCAGCCCCTCCCCCGAGCGGGTGCTCTGGAGCTCTTTGTCCTCCGGGTTGCCGAGATGAACCCGCGCATCGCGTTCGATGCCGCCAACCTCCGGTCTGCCGACGAGATCTGTGCTGCGCTCGACGATCTCCCGTTGGCCATCGAGTTGGCGGCGCGACGTTGCGGGGTGCTGAGTATCGACGAGATCGCCGAGCGTCTACGCGACCGATTCGAGCTTCTTGCCGATCGGAGCACACGTCGTTCGCGACGCCACTCGACCCTGGCCAATGCCATCGGCTGGAGCTACGACCTGCTGTTCCCCGACACCCAGTTGCTCCTGCAAATCGTCAGCGCTTTCCCCGAAGGGGCGACGCTCGACGCTCTCGAAGTGGTGGCCCCCGCCGTCGGAGTGGCCGCTGACGAGCTTGTCGATCTCCTGATTCAGTTGGCGGATCGTTCTTTCGTGATCACCGACCGGAGCGGGCGAGAGTCGCGCTACGGCGTGCTGAACAGCGTCCGGGTCTTTGCCAACGATCGTGCCGACGAAGCCGGTCGGACGGCCACCATCCGGTCCGCTCTCGCTACGTGGGTGGCAATGATGGCGAAGCAGTGCTCACGCGGCTTGCGCACCTCGAACCAGTCCGGATGGTTGGCGAAGTTGCGCGACGAACGCGCCGTGGTCGACCTCGTCTTCGACTGGTTGGTCGTCAACGATCCGCACGAGGCACTGGCCTTGTCCAACGATCTGTTTCTCGGTTGGCTGATCACCGGCGACAACTCGGTCGCCGCCTCCCGTCTTGGTCGTGCGTTGAGCGCGGCCGGCGATGCGGCGCTCGACCTACGGGCGCAGATCGGTGCTCGCCATGCGGTGCTGCTCGCCCGCGTCGGCCGTCATGAAGAATCGGTCCCGATTGCATCGTGGGCGCTCGCCGCGATGGAAGGGAGCGATCCGCACGTCGTCTCACTCACGCGTTCGATCATTGGGCAGGTGTTCACTTATGCCGGTCGCATCGACGACGGTCTTGCGCTCATGCGAAGGGCACGCGATGAGCTGTCCACTCTTGGCGACACCTGGGCCGAGGGCATCGCCGTGCACAACCTCGCACTCGCCGCCGGCCACGTCGGTGACCATCAAGCCCAGTCCGAGCTGACCCGCGAGGCACTCGACCTCCTTCGTGACCACGACGATCCCTTTGTCTATCGGCTCGCCCACCGCAACCTCGCCCTCGTGGAGCTGCGGAACGGAGGCTTTGCGAGTGCCCTCGAAAGCTTGGATAGGTCCCTTGCCGCTGAGCGCAGTATTGGCTTCGTGGCCGAGGAGGTCGGGACCCTGCGTCTCCTGGGACGCGCCCATTGGTTGCTCGGACAGGTAGAGCTTGCCGTCGACGCCTTGACGCGCAGCATCGCGACGAGTCAGCAACTCGGTGACGCCGCATCGGCCGACCACGCACTCGCTGACCTGGTCGCGCTCCATCGGGCGGCAGGAGACGTCGTTGTCGCACGCACCGTTCTCGAGCGCTTCCATCCCCGCGTGTCCTGGTCCGATGCGTCTCACCTGCCGGCGGCGTTGCAGATCCAGATCGTCGCGCTCGCCCTCGACGAAGGTGATGCCGGCGGACAGAGCCTTCTCCAACTCGCGCTCGCCTCGACCAGCACGGCCCGCGACAACCACCAGCGGGTCCTCGCCCTCGACCTTGTCGCTCGAATGTCGACGAATGGTGAGGACGCGATTGTCGCTCGAGCTGAAGCCGATCAGCTCGCGCAGCGTGTAGGCCTTCACGCGACGGAGCGCCCGGACCGCGGGGTCATCCTGTAAGTGATCGTCAATCGCAGTCGGCCACCCGGTCACGCCGTAGAGTCCGCCCGATGGATCTCGGACTCGCCGGCAAGACGGTTCTGGTCACCGCGTCGTATCGCGGCACGGGGCGGGGTATCGCTCGTGTGCTCGCAGCCGAGGGCGCGAACGTCATCGTCCACGGGTTCGACCTCGAAGCGGCGGAGACGGTCGCTGATGCCATCCGTGCCCCCGGAGGGAGCTCCCGCGCCGTCGCCGGCGACCTGCTGACTGACGCGGGGGCCGACGCGCTCGCCGCCGCAGTGGGGCCGATCGATGTGCTCGTGGCCAACTACGGCGTGGCCGAGGGAGGTTCGTGGTTCGGCGAGTCGACGGACGAGACGGCGTGGTTCGACTCGTACAACAAGAACGTTCTCTCGGCCATTCGTCTCATCCGTCGGTGCACTCCGTCGATGCGTGAACGGCAGTGGGGGCGGGTGATCCTCGTCGGCACGGTCGGAACGTTGCGCCCCGGCACTCGTCAGCCCCAGTACTACGCGGCCAAGGGAGCGCTCCCGGCTATCACAACGTCGCTTGCCAAGGAACTCGCCGGCACCGGCATCACCGTGAACCTGGTGAGTCCCGGCATCATTGCGACCGACGAAGTGCGCGAGCGGTTCACCAGGCGCGCCGAGAAGCTGGGTCGGCCCACCGATTGGGCGTCGGTGCAGACGCTGGTGTTCGAAGAGTTCATGGATCTCCCGACCCGTCGGGTCCCGGAGCCCGAAGACGTCGGGCATCTCGTTGCATTCCTCGCCAGCGAGCGCGCATCCTCGGTCACGGGGGCCAACTATCGGATCGACGGCGGTGCCGCCGATGCCGTGACTGCTTGACGCGACGACTCGCCGTTTCGACTGGTCCACTAGGTTCTCCGGACATGGACCTCGTGCCCGTCGTGAGCATCGACAACCCCGGAGCGACCTCGCTCGCCGACCTCGACCGAGCATGCCGAGATCACGGGTTCTTCCTTCTCGACGGCCACGGCCTCGACCCGATCATCGCCGAGACCTTTGAAGCGTCGAAGCGATTCTTCGGCTCCGACCGCTCGGTGAAGAGTGCCATCCGCCGCGATGCGGCCAATCCCCTTGGCTACAACGAGCGTGAGCTGACCAAGCGTCGACGCGACCACAAGGAAGTCTTCGACTTCGTCGATCCAACACAGGGTTTGGCCAGCCACTACAACCGCTGGCCCGACCGTGTCGAGGGATTCCGCGAGGCCATGGCGGCGCACTACGACGCGTGCAGCGACCTGGCGGCGCGGACGACAGAGCTTGTCTTCGCTGCGCTCGGATTGACGGAGGAGACCGCGGCCAGGCATCGAGGCGATCGCCGAACCAGCAACATGCGGCTCAACCACTACACGCTCGACGATCCGGTGCCCGAGGACGAGCGTGGCGGCTTGGCCGATCTCGGCGACGTGGCGCTCGGTCATCACACCGACCTCGGACTGCTCACGCTGCTGATCCAAGACGATGTCGGTGGCCTACAGGCGGAGTCCGGCGAACACGGATGGATCGATGTTGAACCGCGCCCGGGAACGATTGTCGTGAACCTGGCCGACTGTATGCAGGTGTGGACCAATGACCGCTACCGGGCTGCGGTGCACCGGGTCCTCCCCATGACCGTACGTACGCGTATCAGCATCCCGTACTTCTTCAATCCGGACCGCGATGCGATCGTCGAACCCATCCCGGAACTCGCCGAGGACGGTCCTCGCTATCGGCCGTTTGCGTTTCGGCTATTCATCTCCGCGCGAGGTGCCGACAACTACGCCGACGCGGGCGCCCCCGACACCCAGATCTCCGACTTCCTCCTGCCCTCCGTCTAGATCACCGGCAACCGGTTCACGGCCGCGACCCGAACTGCGGCCCGGACTTGCGGCCACGCTTTAGTTCGAAGAAGCCCGGAATCATCACCGCGTCGAGCACGTGGTCGAGGAGACGCCCCGCATCGCTTCCGGTCGGAGGCGGAGACACGATGGGACCGCAGACGGCGGTTCGCGGTTCGCCGAACGCGAGCACCGGGGAACCGACGTCGGGTCCGGCCAGGCCGACCGCAAGAGTCGTCGACGCGGCGATCCCTTCGTCCCACGATGCGTCGTCAACTGCGTCGGCCCATACCGCCGCGCCACTGGCTTCGGCAGCCTGGCGCACGAGGGCGACCGAAGGTTGCGAGCCGTCATGGAACACCCGGCGTCCGTACTCGGTGTAGAACTTGCCGACGAGATCGTTCCGATCGGCGGCGAGAAGGGACGCGATCACCCGGTGGGCGGCGGTGCCCGCTGCCATGGCCGCTCGGTGCTGCTCGGGTACGTCTCGGCCGGCGTTGAGCACGCTGAGGCTGAGGCTTCGCCATTGGATGTCAACGTTGCGCTGGCCGGCGGCGTCTACCAGCCAACGCGAGGTCATCCAAGTCCACGGGCATCCGGGATCGAAGAAGAACTCGACGGTGGTCGGGGCGGTAGTCATTTGGTGTCTCCTTGGGTGGGGGGGAGAAGTCGTTCTCGGATGATTACACGCGTCCGCGACGGGCCAGGATGTGGCCGGCAATCCCGGGTACTCCGGTGGCGAGGTGCATGGCCGCCGACGAAAGCTTCGTGCCACTGTCGGTGTCCATCGTGAGCGGTGCGGCGACGGAGACCAGCGCCAGGACAGCGGCGAGGATCACCCAGATGCGGTAACCCGTTGGGGCGGAAACGATCTATGAAATCGATGGTCGACCAACTATTGCATTCATAGCCGAGTCTCAGCCGGCGGCGCGGCGCAATGCCTCGCTGATCGTCGCCCCCAGCAGCGCAGCCTTGTAGCCCGTCTGGGGAAGTGGTCGGCAGCGATGGTCGGCGGCACGAGAGGCGGATTCGAAGAGCCCGTCCGTGGCCAATTCACCGAGCAGTTCCTGCTCTACCTCGGGAAGACGTAGGGGGGTGTTCGCCACTCCGCCCACAGCGACACCCGCGTGTTTGATCCGGCCGTCGAGAATGTGCAGTCGCACCACTGCTTCGACCAGGGGCCACTCGGCCTCGAAGCGCGAAATGGACCGGAAGTAGCCGCCCCGCTCTCCGTCGGGAACTCGGGGAAGCAGCACCAACGTGACGATCTCATCTGGACCGAGAAGGTGATCACGGGTCGGGTCGGAACCGTCACCCCAGAGCTCGGCAACCGGCCGATCCGATCTCGTATGTGTACGTATTATGGTGTCATACACGAGGAGGGCTGCGCCGATCGAGGAAGGATGCGGAGCCACGCACGGACCCTGGTCGATAGCCACTCCGTAGAGATGGTTCCCGGTCCGGGCTGGGCACGTGTCGCCGCCGCTCTTGAAGCACGCGTGACCGCCTCGTAAGTACCAGCACCGGGTTTTTTGCAGGAGGTTCCCGCCGATGGAACCGACGGCGCGGACCTGCGGCGTGGCGAGGCCCCGAGCCGTGAGCGCAAGTGCTGGATAGCGCGTTTGGACGAGCGGATGACTCGCCACGGCGGCGATGGTCGTCGCCGCGCCGATCTCGACACCGTCAGGTCCCAGGTCGCGTACGCCGACGAGACCGGGCACTCGCGTGAGGTCGACGATCCGGCCGCTTGATGTCCCGCGGCGCAACCGTGCCTGGAGATCGGTGCCTCCGAGGCGGAACTCGCTGGTCGCGTCGGACGATCGACTGGCGTCGTCGAGGTTCTCGGGAAAGGTGGTGATGATCGTCATCGCAGCCCCTCAAGGACGCGATCGGGGCGAACCGGAAGTTCGAGGGGCCGCCAACCGGTGGCGTGGCGGATGGCGTTGCCGATTGAAGCGGCGACGCCGAGCGTGGCCACCTCACCAAGGCCGACACCTCCGCCCGGGACATGATCCCACCCCTCTTCGTGGAAGTGGATCGTGATCTCCGGTGAGTCGCCGAGTTGCGGGATCCGGTAGTCCTCGAGGTTTGCGGTGAGCACTGCACCACTCGCGGGATCGAGGTGACGCTGTTCGTACAGGGCGAAGCCGACGCCTTGGATGATCGAAGCCGCGCACTGCGAACGGGCGAGGGCTGGCACCGCGATCTTCCCGACGGCAAGGCCGCCCCACACTCGCGTGACGCGGATCTTGCCCGTGTGGGTATCGATTTCGACCTCGCTCACGTGGACGGCACCGCTGAAGCCACGACCCACCTGGAGGTCTCGAATCGTGAAGGGGGTGAGACGCATGCGCTTGTCCTTCCCACGTTGCGCCTTCGCCGTCGCTCCTTCGTGCCCGGCCAGGCGCGCCGGTGTCACCGGACCGTCACCGATGGTCTGGCGGAGCTTCATCGCCGCCTCGGTGGCGGTCGGACCGACGGACACGGTTGTCCGCGATCCGCCCGATGCCGGCCCGTGTGGGCCTTTCGACGAACCGATCTCGACGAGCACGTCGTGCGGATCGATCCCGAATACCTCGGCCACTGCGCCGGCAATCACGCTGCGGCTCCCCGTGCCCATGTCCTGTGCCGCGGTCGACGCGACGATTTGTCCTTCACGGACGGCTACCGTCACTTCGCTTCCGGGGTCGACGAAGTAGAGCCAGTTGGCGGCCGCGACCCCGACGCCCCGCCGGAATCGTCCGGCGGACACCATGTCGTGCCGGGCTCGCCAAGCCGGCAGCGCATCGGCCCAGTCATAGAGGGCGTGGCGGCGTCGATTGCCATCCCAGCGTCGTCGCAGCGCGATCGGGTCCTCGCCGAGCGTGATGGCCATCTCGTCGACGGCCTGTTCGAGTGCCCATGCCAGCGGGGGACCGCCCGGTCCACGGAACGGTGTGCCGGGCGGCGTGTGGGCCAGCACGTCGTAGTCGCGAACGATGCGCGGGGAACGCCCGTAGACCATGGGAGCGAGGCCGGCCACCGTCGATCCGATCGACACACCACCGTCGGCGTGAGTGGTGACCTCCATCGCCCGAAGCGAACCTGCAGCATCGGCAAGCAGCGCGATGTGGGTATCGGTGGCCGGTCGAAGACCCCCGACGGAAAGCTCCTCGGCCCGGTCGTAGACGACCCGGACGGGGCGCTGCGCCTGTCGGCTGAGTTCGACCGCGGCGATCACTTCGGCGGTCAGCGTGAGCTTGGCACCGAAGCCTCCACCGACGTGGTGAGCGATCACCTCGACGTTCTCACGCGGCAAGCCGAAGTGCTTCGCGATGAGCTTGGCGATGTGGTGAACCGCCTGTGTCGATACCCAGACCTGCAGGCGGTCTGTTGCCGGCCAGAGTGCGACACAGGCGTGCGGCTCGAGGGGTGTGTGGACCTGCACGCTGGTCGCCACATGGAGCTCGACAAGACGTGTGTCGCCCTTCTTTCGTGCCGACGCGATCCGGCGGACGGCGCGCATTCCTCTCCACCGAATCGTCGATGGTCCTCGTCGGTTCCCTATCCAGCGTGCTGGGACGAGCGGGTTCTCCGCGGAGATCGGCGCCCTTCGCCGGGCTGCGCGCCCGTCGTGCACAATCGGTCGGGAAAGGACGCGTGCCCTCGGGTCGCCGCCGATGACCGCCTCGCGGGATTCGGCCTCGACGATGACGGCCTTGGCAGCGCTTCGCGCTGCAGCACGGTCGACGCCGGCGACCGCCGCGATCGGCTGCCCGACGTACCGGACGGTCCGGTCCGTTCCGAGGAGTTCGACCGCGGCGCTCGCTCCGGCGGCAACTCCCGGGGCGAGATCGACCCGACGGATGAGCGCGTGAGCGTTCTCGGATCGGATGATCACGCCTTCGAGCTGCCCGTCCAAGCGGATGTCCGTCGTGTACCGAGCCGAGCCGGTGACCTTCTCCACTGCTTCGACACGCGGTCCTCGGGCCGGTGAGCTGATGTCGTCATGCTCACCGCGGCATGCTGAGCGCACCGCTGCGTCGATGCCCGGATACGCCGCGCACCGGCAGAGGTGCCCGGCCAAAGCATCGGCCACGATGTGGGACCCGGGGTCCGTGTTGCCATGTTCGGCGCGCCAGTGATCGACGAATGCCGCGGCCTCCACGACGAACCCGGGCGTGCAGTAGCCGCACTGCAATCCGTCTTCGACGACGAAGGCGCGCTGAACGGGGTGGAGGGAACCGTTGGTCGCCAGACCCTCGATCGTTGTCACCTCCGTGCCGTTGAGCGAAGAGGCCGGAAGGATGCACGACGCCGTCGGCGTTCCGTCAACGGTGATGGTGCACGCGCCGCACACACCGCTCCCGCAGACCAGTTTGGTCCCGGTCAGCCCGAGGTCATCGCGGAGCACGTCGACGGTGGACTCGTGACCGAGCAGTGTCAGGGTTTGTCGGCTGCCGTTGATGGTGCACGAAACGTCAACCACGTTGATCGCTTTCGGTTTCGGGAATGTGGGATGAAGTTCGCCGAACCGCGATGGGTTTGCAAACTCAACGGGCGGTTCGAGTTCTCACCGACGACGTGCTCCCGGCGCTGCACCCGTGAGGAGCCCTTCTACAAGGGAGCGAGCCGGGGAACGGCTTTCGCTGCGGTGACCAGCAGTCCTCGTGAGCCGTCGGGGCCGAGTCGGCCGGAGAGGGTGACCTCGACCCAGCTCTTGTCTCCATGAGGTAGGTAGAGCCGCTCGATGGCGATGGCCGCACCCGGCCCGAGATCGGTGTGAGCGAAGAACGCGTTGTTTCCGAGCGCCCTCGGTGCCCGGTCGAACGGCTTTGCCTGCGCCATCATGTCCGTCACGGCCGCGAGTTCCTTGCTCGTGACGTGCTGGCGGACCGAGAGAACGCGGAGGAAGCAGTTGGGGTCGGTGGTTCTCCATGAGCAGGTCCCGCCGGCCAGGAACTCGGGCCCGGCGTACTTGTTGGCGTCACGGACGCCGAGGACCTTTTGCACGGAACCTGCGTCGAGCTTGCACGTGGCCGGAACGTCCGAAACCGCGGACGCGGTAGGCACCGGAACGAGCACGACACCGAACGCCAGCGCCACCGACGCGAACACACGAGAGGACCGCATGCGCGAATGCTACCGGGATCGTCAGTCGGAGACGAGCGACTCGTACGACCCGGCGAGGTGTGTCCGCTGGCTTGGATGATGCCGAAGGAGTTGCCCTGCCATCCACAGCAGCCACAGCAGCCACAGGATGTACCCCACGAAGTTTGCGGTGTCGATCACTGGCAACTCCAGCAGCGAAAACACGCCGAGGACGATGAGACATGCCGAGACAGCTCCCAGTGCGACGAACACCCGACCGGCGAAACGCGAGCGCAAACTCGTCAGGACGAGGACAGTCCATGCAGCGGTGAGGATGTAGCCGAGGGTCTCTCCGACGACCGTCCCGACGAGAGTTCCGGCCAGGCGGAAGTGCGCCTCTGCGTCGGCTGCGGTCTGCGGATCGATGCTTCGCGCGCCAGCGGCGAAACCCGGGACGAGGATCGGCCAACGGAGGAGCCCGATCGTCTGCACAACGGCGGCGGCGACCCCGACGCGAACCGACCGTTTCATCCATCGGTCGGCGCTGAGCCGTCCCACTCCGATCGCGATCGGCGCGAACATCGCGGCCGAGAACGCAAGCAGGGAGAACCAGAACGACACCGGTCCCTGGTGCTGGCGAAAGCGGTCGAGCACGACACTGCTCGATTCGTTGAGGACGTCGGGATAGTTGAACACGCTCGACAGAGCGGTGAAGCCTGCTTGGGTGAGTACTGCGACGGCGATCACGAGTGAAGCGGTGACTTTGCGGCTCATGCGCTTGCTCATGATGCCGACCGCTTCGCGCGCGCGGAGGCAACGACCAGCAGACCGCTGATCGCTGTTGCGACGAGTGCCCCGCTGGCTCCGAAGTTCGCATGCTGTCGTTCGGCGTCGTTGATCACGTTCGACGTGATCAACCAGCCAAGCCCCCAGATGAGCGGGTGCGCCGCTGCCCAGGCCACCCGATCGTGGCGTCGGCCAGGCAGCGCCCACCCCTGTGCGACGCCGATCCCGACCCCGGTCACCACGCCCATCACCAAGAGGTCGGCGGTCCCGGTCCCGTATCCAACCTGGGCGGCTCCGAGTGCCAGGCCGACGCCCATGCCGAGGGCCGTCGACGCGATCCAGCGCTGCCTCGGCAAGCTTCGAAGCGCGAGGCATTGGATGACTCCGAGAACTGCTCCAGCGGCGAGGCCGCCGGAAACCGCAGACGTCAGATCATCGATGTTGCCGGCGACGGCTCGAGCGGCGAGACCGGCGAGCGGGTAGGCGATGAAGCTCGCCAGCCAGGTGGCCCAGAGGCGTCGGTCGGAAGTGGTGGTCATCTCAGGAATCCCTTTCGGACGGTGTGTACGACGTACACAAAAGGTAGTGTGTACGATGTACACATGTCAAGGGATGTGCGAAAGGTCTCATCACGACTCACCCGAGCGGCGGTGCTCGAGGCGGCGTCGACCGCTCTTGCGGACGGAGGTCTTGCCGCCCTCACCATGCGCAGCCTCGCCGACCGGCTGGGCGTCGTGCCGATGGCGCTGTACCGCCACGTGCGCAACAAGGAGGAACTGCTCGATGTCCTGATGGACGAAGCCGTTGCACGCGTGGTGATCCCACCGACCGATCTCGCCTGGCGAGCCGGCCTTCGTGCCCTTGCTCACTCGATCCGCACCGCCATGATCGAAAACCGGGAGATGGCCTCGCTGGTGATCGCCCGCCCGAACCTGGGCCCGAACTCCATTCGGATCGGAGAGTACGGGTTCGGGGTCCTGCGTCAGGCGGGATTCCGCGCCGATGCGGTCGAACCGGCGTTGAACGCGGTGTTGACCTACACGCTGGGCTTCGTCGCTCTCGAGGTGCCCAGGGCGGAAGGCGCAGACGGCGTTGCTTCGATCTCCGCTTCGCTGGACAGCGTCTACGGCACCCTCGACTCGAGCGAGTTTCCAAACACCTTCGCGGTGAACCCGTCGCCCGGAGCTTTGGTGTCGAAGGACCAGTTTGACTTCGGGCTCGAAGCGCTCCTCGACGGGATCGGCCTCCGGCAGGGTGGGCCGTCCAGCGAGGCACAAGCCGGCCGGCGGCGATAGGTTCCACTGGGTGTACGCAACACTTCGGACCGAACGCGTTCGACGCTGAGCCAGATCAACCGAGGCACTGATGACCACGACCAAGACCATTGCGACGGTTGACATCTCCCGCTACCTCGCGGGCGACGAAGCGGGCACTCGTGACGTGGTTCGACAGATCGACGAGTCCTGTCGGTCGGTCGGCTTCCTGATCATCACGGGACACGGCGTTTCACCGGACCTCGTTGCAGAGGCGCGGGGTGCATCGATGGACTTCTTCGCGCTGTCGCCGCAGCAGAAGCTCGCGTACAAAATGCCGCCGGACCGCTACCGGGGATACACCTCACCCGGTACCGAGTCGCTAGCCGCCAGCTATGGCAACGAATCGCCGCCCGACCTGAAGGAGTCGTTCTCGATCGGACCGTTTGCGTTCGAAGACGACGAGTACCACTCGCTGTCGCGCGCCGGTGCGTTCTTTGCTCCAAACATGTGGCCGGACGAGGTTCGGCACATGCAAGACGTGCTGTGCCGCTACTACTCAGCAATGGAAGCACTCTCGACGCAACTGATGCGACTCTTCGCGCTCGCGCTGAGCCTGCCCGAGCACTTCTTTGACGAGAAGATCGACCGGCACATCACGAACATGAGTGTCATCCACTATCCGCCGTTGTCGGCACCCCCTGCCCCGGGTCAGATGCGCGGCGGTGCGCACACCGACTTCGGGAGCCTGACCATCGTGCAACGCGATCAGGCGCCGGGCGGTCTGCAAGTACTCGTTGACGGCGCCTGGATCAACGCTCCTCACGTC
>JANMYF010000099.1:0-22894 GCA_031381685.1 Acidimicrobiia bacterium | reverse complement strand
GTCAAAAGCAGACCGGAAGGCGATGGCGAGATCACCGAGTCCTTTGTAGGTTTCGAATCGGCCCCAGAAGAGCAGATTCTTTCGGCGGCGAGCGATCGATGATGGGGTACTGGGAGGAAACCGATGGCGCTCGCCATGTCTGCTGATGAGGATCGGAGTAGTTGTCTGCCCTTGGAGTTGGCGTGCTGAGTAGTCCGAAAGGGTGACCAAGGCATCGGAGCGATTCCAGGCAAGGACATTCAACCTGTGGAGAAACCTGTCGCGTAAGGCCGGGTGCGGCGACGCGTCGTGAACGATGCGAACGTGTCGAGCTGGTCTATAGCGTCGACTCGTGGCCAGGCTGAGAGCGGACAGGCCGACGTCGATGACGATGTCGGGCTCGGCCGCCGCCGCAGCAACGCGGAGACGCCTCGGAATGCAAACAAGGTCCCGGCGGCTTCGGCCCGGTATCGCAACAACCGAAACCGAGTTCAGGCGCCGGAAGCGTTCAAGAGTCGATGATGCCGATGACGTGAGAATCGTCACGGTGACTCGATCGCCCAGCCCGTCAACGAGGCCGCTCGCCAGGTCGAGGGTGAGGTCTCCACCGGCGGTACCGACGTCAACGATGGTGACGGCTGTGTGCCGTTGCCGACCCTCGCTCAACATTGCCGCCAGCTTACGGTGGCCGGGAGTGCCATGTGCGAACGGTGGCTTTGGCGGCGCATCCGAGTCGCGGAGTCCGACGGGTATCCTTCCCGCATGGTGAGGAAGGTCCTGAAGCGCGTACGTCAGAAGCAGATTCCGTGGTCGCGGTGTCTGCTTGACGTGCCACCCGGTGGGGTTGTCGTGGATGTTGGTTGCGCCAACGGCTCTCCGCAGCGGTTCTCAAGGGTTCGCAGCGATATTCGTTACCTTGGCACTGATCTCGAAGGAAACTCGGCCGCGATCAACCTGCCGGCCGGTTTTCACGTTTCACTGTTTCCCCCGGAGAGCTATCTCGGAGATCTCGCGACAGCGGTCGGATCGGAGCGCGCCGACTTGATCGTCGTGAAGCACGTCCTCGAACACCTCGCCGACCCAAACGCAATGGTTCGGGTGTGCGCATCGCTGCTGTCTCCGGGAGGTGTGCTCTACCTGTCTTTTCCAAGCACTCGCTCGCTCACGCTGCCCAGCGCTGTGGGAACGCTCAACTTCCATGACGACCCGACGCACGTTGCCGTTCCGTCCGTGGAGGCGATTCGGGGCACGCTGGTTGCCGAAGGCCTGCAGATCACGTTGTGCCGAGATCCGTATCGTCCAGTGGTGTTTCGGCCGATCGGATTCTTGCTGCTCCATGCTCAACGAATGCGTCGGATCCTGACCGGGTCGCCACTTCGGGCATCAGCGCTTCTGTGGGCTGGAGTCGGCTTCGAGTCGATGCTGGTCGCGAAGCGCCCACTCCAGTCATAGTCTTCTCGACGCTCAGCGCGACGAGCAGACCGATCATCAGTACGACGCCGTTCACTAACGCGAGCGAGTTCGCAAGTCCTCGGGCCCCGGCCGAGGGCCGGTTCGCCAAGGCGACGGCCACGGAAAGCACGGCGGTGAGAGCGGCGAGCCGAAGTGCCTCGCGGGACTGCTCGATGGACCGGAGGAGCGCAAGCAAGGTGAGCAGTCCGGTGCCGAGGGCCGAGGCGAGACCGACGTTCAGAAGGAGCGGGACACCCAGTTCCGCGTTCGGACCGAGGACTCGCTTGGTGAGCGTGAGCAGCGGGAACCGGAAGACAAGGACCGTCGCAGTGACACCGGCGGTCGCGAGCCAAGGGAAGGCGATCGTTGCTGTACGGAATCGGATAGCCCCTCTCGCGAAGGCTTTCCCGAATTCCGCCACCAGCGCAGTCTGAATGGCGTACCCGATCATCGTGCCAACCGACGCAACAGTCAGAGCCGAACGATACGCGGCCGCCGCATCCCTGCCGCTCGAAGCCGCGAGAATGAAGAGCAGGACGAGCCCGGAGCACGCGGAAAGCAGATAGGCGAAGGCGAAATGTGTCCGTAGCGAATTCGACACCCGTAGCGGCACGTCGGTCGCCGTCCTGGGTGACGACCGCAACAGCGACAACGCAAGGACGAGAAGTCCAATGGCGCCTGAAAGCGACCAGAGAAGGAAGAACTGGATGCCACTACGTCCGGACGATTTCATTGCCGCGTGAAGCGCAATCAGGGACACGATCCAGACGAAGTCCGAGGCCATCGCAAGGTCAGCGCGTCCGATTCGAAAGGATGCGTATCGCAAGAAATCTTGTAGGACAACAACGACGACGGTGACCAGGGGCAGGAAGCCCGCTCCTCCGAACAAACGAAGGGGGAGTGTCACAGCGATACTGAATCCGAGGAGAATGGAAGTCATCCTTCCGAATCGTGCCCAGTTGATGGCGATCGTCTCTGACGTCGTAAGACTGACTGCGAGCGGTTCTCCGAGTATCGATCGGCACAGTCCGACGATCAGCTGGGCGCCCGACATGAGAAGGGTAAAGCGAGCGAACTCGGGCCGGTCCAGCTGATTTGTCGCGAGCAGCCACACTGCCGCGTTGCTGACTGCTGAAAGGAGTTGATCGGTGAAGACCGCCCGTGGCCCGGATACAAGGCTTCCGACGCGGGCTCCCATCACCAGTACCTTACCCAGCCGCGTCCTGTGCGATACCGTTGCCAGGTGGCACCGACGCAACGACCCGAAACGCCAGCGGACGAAACCTCGCCCAACACTTTGGAAGATCGTGGGTCGGTGAAGCCGGAGGTTGGCGACACCGCCAGCGCGAATCGTCGGTCGTTTCTCCGCCGACTCGGCGTGGTCGGCGCAGCTGGCATCGCGGGCTCGGCTCTCCGCGCCAGCAGTGCGGAGGCTGCCGACGGTGGAACCTTCACGGGCGCGGAGTCAACCTGGATCAACAACGTGGCTGACGCGACCAAGGCTGCGGTTCGTGGAGAATTCTCGAACGCAAACGGTACCGGCGTCCGGGGCGTTTCAGCGTCGGGGCGATCCGGCGCCGGGGTCGAAGGTGCGTCGGCGGAGGGATTTGGCCTCTACGGAGATTCGACCTCGGGCTACGCGGTCTTCGCCGGCGGTAACGGACGAATCGGTATGGGTTCTCATATCGCAACCGGGGCACCGACCACCGGAGGGTATTCCCTCGGTGACATTGTCCGAAACGCAGCCGGCGACATCTGGTGCTGCGTAGTGACGAACGTCGACAGTCAGGGCAACTTGCTCGGTATACCGGCGCAGTTCCGCAAGATTGCCGGACCTGATTCGGCCGGACAATGGCACCCTCTGACGTCACCCGTTCTTGTCTACGACAATCGATTCTTCAACGGCGCTCCGGGCACGGGACCGAAGCACTCGACCGGCGAGACAAGGACCGTGAACTTCGGGCTCGGTTCGAAGTTCCCGCCGCAGGCGACCGCCGTTTCGGCGAACATCATCATCTCGGCGACCGAGTCCTCCGGGTATTTCACTGTGATCCCCGGCGACGGAACATTCAACGGCGTGGGCCAGATCTATTGGCGGACGACCAACGAAATCCTCACGTTTCCGACGCTCATTCGCGTCCAGCGGATCAGTGGCGAGTCCCGGGTCAAGATGATTACTGCGGCGCCGTGCGCTGTCACCGTCGAGGTCAGTGGTTACTTCTTGTAGAGGCTCAGCTCGTCTCCGGCGGGCAGGTCCGCTTCGTATCCGGGGATGCGCCCTCAAGCGAGCAGCGAGTGGAACGCCTTTTCGTGGGTGCGAACATTGGTGTCGAGTATCGGTGGCATCCACGATCATCCGGCCGCCGCTGGGAGGAACTGCGGGAGGGCTTGGCGAAGTAGAGTTGGTTTAATGGTGATGGTCGCGCGTGACCGCGACATCGAGCGGCGCCTCTGCCTGATCGGCGCGAGCCTCGGGGTGTTCTTCTCCTCAGGGGCAGCGTTCCCCCTGCTCGGTCTGCTCTACCCGAAGACATACGAACCGGCAGTTCGCCTCGTCCCCGCGCTCGGGTTCCTTGCCCTTGGCATTGTGCTCGCCCTGCTCCGCCCGTCCGTGGCAGCGCTGTGGCGAGCGGTGCCTGCCGGCCCTCTGCTCGTCTGCTGGTGGGCGCTCTCGACGTTCTGGACGATCGGCGGGTCGACCACCGTCAATCGGATCACGTCTCAGCTTTCCTGGTTGGCAGTGGTCCTGTGCCTGATCCCGTCGCTCGATCTTCCCGATCGCCTGCTCGCCATTTGGGTCGGCATGAACGTCGGACTCGTGCATAGCGCCCTGCTTCTGCTCGTCGACTCACCATCGGCCCGGTTGCTCGGCGACGAATCGGTCAACGGATCCTGGATCGATCGCAACCTCCTCAGCCACGCCGGCGTGTTCACGATCGGCCTGAGTTTCGCGCTGCTCGCGCTCCGTCGCCGGTGGACGATGCCGGCTCTGGCATCGATCGGACTGGCGATGTGGCTGATCGCTCGCAGCGGCTCGAGGACGCCACTGGTCGCCGCGCCGATCGTTGTGTGCGCCGTGCTCGCGCTCGCGCCGAGCCTCTGGATGCGCCACCGCGGACAGCGGTGGCTTCGGGTGTCGGGCCCCATTGGAATCATCGTCTTCGCGGCGATGGTGTCAGTCGGAGGCTTGGTGTTTCGGTCCTCTTCGTACTGGGTGACGACGTTCGGTGAGGCATCGTTCCGGACCCGGGTCACCTACTGGAAACACGTCGTGCCGTACATCCTCGAACGGCCGGTCACCGGATGGGGTTTCGGAAACGTGTTGCTCGAGTCCGACCGCGGGCCTCGAATTGCCGCCGGGATCGATTACCCGCTCGCCCACCTCCACAACGGCTTCGTCGAAGCTGTCGTCGACGGCGGGGTGGTGGCGTTGGTACTGCTCCTCTGGGTCATCAGCGCCGGTGTTCGGAAAAGCTGGCGGCGATGTGCAGGCGGTTCGTTTGCCAGAGGCGCGGTCGGTTTGCTCGTCATCGTGATGGCGGTGGTGATCAACATGACCGAGCCCGACTTCTTCTCGAACCTCCCGTCCACGTTCATTGTGCTGGTCGCCATCGCGGCGCCGGTCACCGCGCTTCGCGGTCCGCGTGCGGAGAGGCTTCGCGAGCGACGTGTCGTCGCCGTCCCGCGGGTCGTGGCCGGATCCGCACTTGCTGCAGCAGTTCTCGCAGCCGCGGCGTTCGGCGGGAGCCGGGTTGCCCAGGCATCTGAACGTCGTCCCCTTCCCGGCGTATGGTCGTCATGCGGTCCACTTTCGCCGACCATGCGCGCATTAGCTCGTCGTCTCGGCGGCGGCCCGAACGCCATCCGACAACTTCGAATCGCTGACCCCGCCGGGCCGATCATCGATGCCGGCGTCGGAAGACCGCTCCGAGGATATGACCGGCCTGCCGTTCGCGAACTCCGACTCCAGTGTGGGTTCCTGAACAGCCCGAGCGAAGCTCCGGAGGCCTTGCTGCGCTCGGTCCTCGTGCGAAGACCGTCAATGGCCAGGTTGCCAGAGCTCGACATGCTCGGTCGGGAGCTTGCCGCTCGCCCCGAACTCGTCGAGCGTTTCTCGACGAACGGACGGTTCTCGGTGCCCGGTGCCCTGAAGTGGGCGTCGTTCGTTCCGGCGGATGATGCTTCGTTCTCCGCCTTGGCGCCTGGGTGGCTTGTCTATCCAAAGGTTCTCCGCGAAATCGATCGCCATTCGCCGTGGTGGACGGACGTTCTGTGAGCAGCTCATCAGCGAACGGCGAACCGGCCAACGACACTGTGCCGGAGACAACATTTCGTATCGAGCGGCGCTGGCTGGTCCTGATCGGCCTCGGAGTGTTTCTGATCGTTGGGTACGCAACGCGTCCGACGCCGATCGGTCCGCCGATGCCCGATCTCCCGGCAGCACCCCGGATCGAACTCGCCCCGGCGTTCGCGCAGGCGACGGAGTTCATCGAAACGGTGGAATCCGTTTCACCGAAACCGATTGCGTCGAAGGAGCGCACCGCGCTCGAGGCTCTCGAACGGGTTCTCCGTCGGCGTCCCGACCTGGTGGAGTTCTTCGCGCTTCCCGACGGGCTCAACGTTCCCGCGGTACTCGACTGGTCGATCGCGGAGAGCGACTCGGACACGACCTTGCTGTTGCCGTATCGGACCTCGTTGCGGCGAGTCCGTCTTCTCCTGGAACAGTGACGTGAAAGGAGTCCAGCGAACGGATGATCGCGCCGCCGCGATCGCACGTCCCTCGACGATGTCGGTCGTTGCCGCCCCCGTAGCGGGCGCAGGCCTCGCTGGTGTGATCCTGCCTCGGACGGTGGCGTCGACCGTCCCGGTCGTCGTTGTAGCCGTTGCCGTCGCTGGGTGGGCGATCTTGTCCCACCGCAGGTCGTCCCCTGTGGGGCTCGGAACCGGGCATGTTGTCACCCTGGCCGGGGTCGGTGCTTTCCTTGTTGGGCTCGGACCGAGGCTGGTCGGCTGGCCCGACTTCCTTCCGGTCGCGAGGTCGGTCGATGCCGCACACCACGGGGCGATGGTCGACTGGATTGCCCGTAATGGTCGGCTGCCTTCGAAGATCGAGCCCGAGCTGCGCCAGTTCTCCGAATACTTCCTGCTGCCGCATCGACTCGTCGCGCTGGTGTCCGACCTCTTCGGCGTGGCGCCGATGCGAGCGCTCGGGGTTTCCGGGCTGCTTGCCCTTGGCGTGGTGTTGGTCTCGATGGCCAGTCTGGCGGGCCGATACGTCGGCGCGGCTCTTGGGCGGTCCGAAGGTCATGCAGCAGGATTTCTCGTGTTCCCCTGTGCATTCATGCTCAGTCACTTCACGATCGGTGCGTTGGCGGAGAGCTACTTCTTCGGTCAGATGGTGGCGCTCGCGTTCGGAGTGTCCGCCTGCGTCGGCATTGCCACCAACGCGCGACCGCTCCTGATCGTTCTGAGCGGAGCGGCATCGATCGCGGCGTATCCACTGCAGGGCCCTCTCGTCCCCGGAGTGCTTGTCGTGCTCTTCGTGCTCACCCGGGACCGTCGACACCTCACCACGTTGCTCGGCGTGCTCGGGCTGGGCGGCCTCGCGTTTGCGGCCCAGTACCCGTACCTGGGCGCGTCGCGAGCGATGTCGACGGAAGAGGGCTCGATCCTTCCGCTGAGCCGCGCAACAGGAGGTGGAGTGCTGTTCGCCGCCCTTGTCGTGGCGGGTCTGTTCTCGGTGATTCGGAACATGGCGTGGCAGCGCATGCGGACCACCGATGTCGTCGGAGGCGTCATCTTGAGCGGGTTCTTCCTCACGACGCTCCAGTACGTGGCCTTCCGATTTGCCGCATCGCAGGAGATCGTGTCGAACTACTCGGCCTCGAAGATCGTCTTCATGATCGCCCCGTTCGCGATCTGCCTGGCTGCCATCGGAGCAGCCTTCGTGATGTCGACGGTGCTGAATCGGCCGGCTCTCGTTCTCTGCGGCGCCCTGTTGAGCAGCGCCGCCATCGTCCTCGCGGCTCCGTCGGTCGAAGTTGCCACGCGTGGACCCATGGATCATGACGCGTACCTCTTGGCACGGTGGATGCGCGACCGTGACGAACTCATCAACGCCGGTGATGTCGGTGTGGTCGGTGACCAGCTGACGCAATACTTCATTCGGTGGACCGCACTTGGGCAACCGATCGATGCCATCCAGTACTTCGACGGTGACAAGGGACATCCGTGGCGGGCTTGGCCGCGTGGCTCGACCACAACGTACGTGATCGTCGCCGGGAAGAGCCGAGTTGCGGCCTATGCCGCCCGACCCGGAGTTCACATTGTTGCCCGACGCGGGGACGCCGTGCTGCTCGAGCGGGACAGGTCATGAGGGGGAAGCAGTCGATCGCGTGGCTTCGGCGCTCTCGGACCGCGCAGAACGTCACGGTCGATGGACCTCGCAAGCCGACGGCTCGAATCGATCGTGCTGTTGCGCTCGGAGTCGTCGGCGTGGCGCTCCTCGGCGGCGCACGGGTGTTCGCAAGCGCTGGGCCGCTTCCCCGGTGGCGGCAATGCGACGACGCCGTCACCATCGTCGACCGACGTCTGCCGGCGCCACCCGACGAAGTTCGAGGCGGGAATAGGGCGGCTCACATCCTCGGCCGGATCTGGGCATCGCGTCCCGAACTCCATGGAACGCTTTCCACGGATGGTCGGCCGAACGCGGACGCGCTTGCCGCTTGGGCAGCATCGATCCCCGACATCTCGAGCCTCCCGGTCGCTTCATGCGTAGACGACCTCGCCCTGTTCGTCGATCCATCGGTTTCGCTCGCAAACACACGGTCGCTCGCGTCGCTGCTCGAGTGGACGGGCGACCGCAGTCGCGGCTCGTTCTATGAGCTCGAAGCGAACCGCAACGCCGCGTTCGACCTCTTCGTGGCGGCACGATCGTCGCTGTTGGCGGAACAAGGCCCGTCGAGGTTCGTCACCGGCGACGAGATCATCGCATGGGCATCGGGGCTCTCGGTCGACGATCCGGCGTTCGAGGCTGCTTGGAACGCGCTCGACAAGTTCTCGATCGCGGAGGACTGAGCATCGTGGAATCGATGATCGACCTCGTCGGAGACTTCGACGAAGCGACCTATCGGCAAGCGAACCCGGACGTCGCCGCGGCGATCGGACCCGGGGGTCCGGCCAGCGGACTCCAGCACTTTCTGTTGCACGGTTTCGGGGAGGGACGCGTCGGCGCGCCCGCCGGACTGGGCGAAGCAATCCCGGCGTGGATCGACGCGGGCGACGCGGGGGAGTGGCCTCCCGCCGACCTTCGCGAACGCGTCCACGGCGACCGCGATGTGGCCAACTTCGCCTGGCTCGGTCGTCGGATCACGATCGACCTTCTCGTCGCCCTTCACGCCCACGGGCTTCTCGACGCGGTTCGCCAGCCGACGCTCGACTTCGGCGTGGGCTGTGGTCGGGTCGCCAGATACTGGACGGCGCTCGGCGGCGGAGCATTGACCGGGACCGACATCGACCCGGAGACCGTCGCGTGGTGTGGGGCCCACCTCACTTCACATGAACACGGGACCTCACATGGACACGGACAGGCGGTGTTCGTCACCAATCCGCACGATCCGCCGACCGCCTGGCCCGACGGCGTGTTCGGGCTCGTCTACGCCATCTCCGTGTTCACCCACCTGCCCGAGGAAATGGAACTCCGTTGGATCACCGAGCTCGCCCGGATCACCAGGCCAGGCGGGGTGCTTCTGCTCACGACGCACGGCGTCGATCTGTGGGACGGATCCGAGGGGGAAGCCTCGGAGTCGGGCTTCGTCTATTCCCACGCAGGCGGGGCTGACGGGTTGCCCGACTTCTACCGGACGAGCTTCCACACCGAGGAGGCCGTTCGTCAGCGGTGGGGAACGAAACTGGAGATCGTCGCTGTCGTGCGAAAGGGCGTGAACGATCACCAGGACCTGGTCATCGCCCGCCGGCCGGGCCCCTGACCCGGCGCTACTTCTTCCTCTTCTTCGGCTTCAGCAGTTCGGTCTTGTAGGTCGTGGCGCGTAGGCCGGTCGACGCGACAAGGATCGGTTCCGGTGGGATCTCGTAGAGCTGGAGTCGACCGTCGAGGAAGTCGGTGAACGCCAGGTACCGACCGTCGGGCGACACGTCGAGCCCGGTCGTCTGGTTCCCGCCGATCAGGGCATCGACAACCGCTCCGGTGGTCGTGTCGATGACCAGCACCGAGCCCCAGTCGGGGCCGGGGAGGTAGTACCCGTCGCCGCCGTTCTGGCCGCGGTTGGAGACGTAGAGGAATCGCTTCGACGGGCTCAGCGCGATCGTGTTCGGATGCGAGTCGGTGAGCGAAAGCACCCGATGCGTGCCCTTGACGAGATCGAAGGCCACCACGTTGTCGCGGCCCATGTCGTCGGCGTAGAGCACCTTGGCGGCCTCATCGATCGTGAGGTGGCGCATCGCCCCACCGGTCTTGATCAGCTCGGTCTGCGTGCCCGTGGCCAGGTCGATCCGTGCGACGTTGCCGTCGTCGAAGCCGGCAACGTAGAGCTCCGTGCCCGACGGCATGACGACGAGGCCGCGAGGTGTTCGCACCGTCGGGATCCTCGCCTTCACCGTCGCCGTCGCGAGATCGATCACGCTGATGTCGTTGCTCACCCAGTTCGCGGCATAGAGCGTCAGCTCGTCGGGGGAGAGCGCGAGAACTTTGGTCCAGTTGCCCTTGGTGGGAAGGATCCTCAGCACACGCTTCGCCAAACGGTCGATCTCGTACACGGTGGCGGTGTGCATCTGCGAAACATACGCGCGCGTACCACTGCGGTTGAAGATCACTTCGACGCCGCCCTTGGTCCCGAGCGGAATGCGGGCGATCCGCTCCAGCGTTGGCACGCGGTACACATCGATTCCGACGGCACCGAGAAGAGGCACCCAGAGCTCGGTGCCGTCGGGGGTGAACGCAACCTGTTTCGGGCTCGGCCCGGTGCGAGTCTCGGCCAGCTTTCGATGCAGCTGACCATTCGCCGGAACCGGCCAGGGAGGAAGAACGCCCGAGGCCGCCGCGCTCACGGACGCAGCCGGCGGGGCCAGTGCTGTCGGCGAGGGTCCGAGAGCAGGAAGCCGAGGACCCGCCGTCGTCTGCGCTGTGGCCGCAAGGGGAAAGGCCATGCAGAGACCGAGGCCCAGCAGGCAGACCGGCGTATTCAGTCGCATACAGGGGACGAGCTTTGCAGGCTTCGGTGACGGAGCGAGGTCTTGTGCGACGATTGCTCAGTCGCTCCGGAAGAGAAACGTCTCCATCCAGTCGCGGGTGTCGCGCAAACCCGTGACGAAATCTACGGGGACCACACCAGGGAAAAGCGTACAGAGGAGTGTGTTGTCCGCCTGTGAGTGTGGGACGTCACCCCCACGCAACGGGAGTTCTTCGCACACGACTTGCTTGCCGAGAAGGCTCTCGATCTCGGTGATGACTTTACGTAGCGAGACCCGCGTGCCGAACGCCAGGTTGACCGGCGTCGGCGCGCTGGTCGTGTGCAGGACCGCACTGGCGATGACCTCGGCGACTGTGGCCACGTACGTGAAGTCGCGTGTCTGCGACCCGTCTCCATGAACCGGCAACGCTTCGCCCCGCAGAGCGGCCGCAAGGAATGCTGGTATCACCGCGGCATAGGCCGACCCCGGCTGTTGCTTTGGGCCGAACACATTGAAGAAGCGAAACACCAAGGAGGGAATGCCGAAACTCTCACTCCACGCTCGAACGTACGCCTCGCCGGCGAGCTTCGATGCGGCATAAGGGCTGCGGGGAAGCGGCGCGAGCGTCTCAACTTTCGGCAGAATCGGATTCGCCCCGTAGACGGAACTGGACCCGGCGAAGATGATGAAGGGCCGAGTGCTGCTAGCTCTGCAGGCTTCGAGAACGTTGAGCGTTCCTTCCAGGTTGACGCGGTGCGTCGCGATGGGGTCGGCGATCGATCGAGGCACGCTCGGGCGGGCGGCCAGGTGTATCACGGCGTCGGCACCGTCGATAATCGAGACCATCGAGGCGGCGTCGAGAATCGTGCCCTCGATCAGCTCGGCGTCGATCCCGTCGAGGTTCGCTGCATACCCCGTGGAAAGATCGTCGATGGCGACGATCCGCTCTACTCCCTCTTCCGCGGCGAGTCGAGCACAGACGTTCGAACCGATGAATCCGGCTCCGCCGGTGACGACCACTCTCACGGTTCGACTCGTCCTGTCCGAATCACAGGGTCCACACCGTGGCATGTGCGAAATCGGCTGCGTTGAGCGCCGACTTCACATCGATCAATACGCCACCAGGCCGGACGAGTCTCTTGAGCTTGGCGAGATCTCCGATCAACTCGCGATGGGCAACCGCCAGGATCACTGCGTCGTACGCCTCACCTTGCGGTTGGGAGTCGAGGGTGATTTCGTACTCGTGAGCTGCTTCCGCAGAGCTTCCCAACGGATCGACGACCTCCGGGGACGCGCCGAATTGCCGGAGTTCGTCGACGATGTCCGGAACGCGGCTGTGTCGCAGGTCGGGCACGTCCTCTTTGAACGTCAATCCCAGCACTAGGACACGCGCGGTCGAAATGGCAACGCCTTTGGCCGCCAGCATCTTCGTCGCCTTTGCTGCGATGAACGCGCCCATGCCGTCGTTGACCCGGCGTCCAGCGAGAATGACATCAGGGTGGTAGCCGACGGACTCGGCTTTATGGGTCAGGTAATACGGATCGACGCCGATGCAGTGCCCGCCGACCAGTCCGGGCACGAACGGCAGGAAGTTCCATTTCGTTCGCGCCGCCTCGAGAACGTCTCGTGTTGAGATCCCGAGGCGATCGAAGATCAGCGCGAGTTCGTTCATGAGCGCGATGTTCAGATCCCGCTGGGTGTTCTCGATCACCTTCGCGGCTTCGGCGACTTGGATCGTGGGTGCTTCGTGGAGGCCCCCGCGGCAAATTGATCCGTAGACCCGACGAAGGCGAGCGAGCGTTGCCGGGTCCTGAGCCGAAATGACCTTTACGACCGTGTCGATCGTGTGCACTCTGTCGCCGGGGTTGATGCGTTCCGGCGAGTAGCCGACGAAGAAGCCAGTCCCCGCCCGGAGCCCGGACACCTCTTCCAAAATCGGGACGCAGATCTCCTCGGTCGCTCCCGGATACACCGTGGACTCATAGACGACGACCGCGCCGCTCGCGAGCGCGCCACCGATGAGTTTGGATGCGGACTGAAGTGGTCCGAAGTCGGGTGCCCGATGCCGATTCACTGGCGTCGGAACCGTAACGATGATGAAGGTGCAGTTGCGAAGATCGGCTGGTTCCATCGAGATGTTGAGCGCGGACGAACGCAGGCGGGCGGAGCTCACCTCGCCGGTTCGATCGTGTCCGTCCTCGAGTTCGGCGATTCGGCGCCCATCGATATCGAAGCCGACCACGGGGAAGTGGGCAGCAAGAGCGACGGCAAGGGGGAGGCCGACGTAGCCGAGTCCGACGATTCCCACCCTCTCCGTCCCCTCGTTCGGAGAGGTAAGCGAAGTCACGCTGCGAGACGGTAGTCGGGCAAGCCAATCGGTCGGTGAGGTTCGGCCCCTCAGGTCGGATCAAGCCGGTCCGTTCTTTGTCACGCGGATCGCCGGCCGTGTGCATCGCGACGTGGCGCGCAGCAAGAATGCAGTTGTGCGCGAAACCGAACCCGGTACCTGGCATCTCGGCATCGACCTGGGAACAGGTGGACTGAAGGTCGGCGCAGTCGCACTGAACGGCACCGTCCTCGCCAGTGCATTCCGCTCGATCGAAACCGTGATCACGGAGGACGGCGGCAGTGAGCAGGATCCGTTCGCCTGGTTCGACGCGCTCGCCTCGGCCGGTCGGGAGGTGACCGACGCCCTCAGGTCGGGCAGGGACGCAACACCTCCGTGCGGCGGCATCGGAATCACCGGGCAGTGGGGCTCAACGATTCCGGTCGATGCAACCGGGAGGCCGGTCGGTCCCTGCCTGCTCTGGTCGGACCGTCGGGGCGCACCGTGGTCAGCGAAGCTGACCGGCGGAACGATTGGCGTGGCCGGCTATGGCGCGAAGAAGATCGTGAGCTGGCTGCGTTTCGCCGGGGGTGCACCGTCGAAGGAGGGTGCTGATCCGACCGGGCACGTGCAGTTCCTCCGTCACCGTCGGCCCGAGATCGATTCGCGTACTGCCGTTCATCTCGAACCGGTCGACCTCATCGGGGCATGGCTCACCGACGTGGTCGCCGCAACACCGGCATCGATGGTGCTGTCGTGGCTTACCGACAATCGGCCCGATGCTCCGTGCGCATACCATCCCGGACTGGCGCGACTCGCGGACCGTCGCGTTGCCCAACTTCCGCCGCTTCGCCCGACCGGTGCACGTCTCGGCACCCTTCTCCCGGAGCGGGCGAGGGCATTGGGACTCGCTTTCAACGGCACGGTGACCGACGTACCGGTGGTCTGCGGCGTACCGGATCTTCACACCGCGGCGATCGGCACCGGCGGCCTGGCGGCCTTCGAAGGTCACCTCGCAATCTCGACGAGTGCATGGGTGTCGGCGCCAGTGGGCTTCAAGAAGACCGACGTGATGCACTCGATGACATCGATCCCCGGGTTCACTCCGAACTCGTACCTCATCGCCAACAACCACGAGACCGGAGGCGCATCGTTGCGATGGCTCCGAGATAGCGTCCTGCGCGCCGACGACGGTCTCGGGCGAGCACCCGACGATTACGACACGGTGACGGCCGCCGCCGCACTGGCTCCGGCCGGTTCCGGAGGAGTGATCTTCACCCCGTGGCTGAAGGGCGAGCGCTCACCGGTCGACGATGCGAACCTTCGCGCATCGTTCCTCAACGTGTCGATCACGACGACGCGGAGCGATCTCATCCGAGCCGTGCTCGAAGGTGTTGCGTACAACGCGCGGTGGCTGCTCGAAGCGACGGAGTCCTTCGCCGGGCAACCACTCGAAGGCATTCGGCTCTTCGGCGGCGGGGCCACGTCGGACCTTTGGGCCCAGATCCACGCCAACGTGATCGGTCGGACGATCCTGCGAATCGACGACAGCATCGACGTGAACGTCCGTGGGGCAGCCTGGTTCGCTGCGCTCTCGCTGGGTCACCGGACGATCGACGATCTGCGTCGGGCGCCGATCGCCGCCACGAACTTCGTTCCCGACGTTCGAGCCAGCGCGGCCTATCAGCCGCTCTACCGCGAGTTCACGAGGCTGGCGAAGTCCCAGAAGTCGATGTACTCCCGACTCAACGGGGCCACGGTCGGCGTCCGCTGAGTGTCCTGCCGCCGAACCTGGCGTCGTGAGGCCCGTCGAGGCGATCGGCTAGAGACCCGTGGAGACCACGGAGCCGACGCGGTCGGCATTGGGTCGACTCTTGGGGATGCAGGAACCGAGATCGAGACGGTTGCGGTGCAGATGGGCGGCGACGTTCGCCATCGACACGGTCCGTTGGCCGACGACGGCGCCCCACAGCCCGTGAGAGCGGACCCACGCCGGGATGCTCCGTCCGGCCCGTGACCTTGAACCGCGGAGGATCTCAGCCAGATCGGAGTCAAGGCCGTTGGCCAACGGCCAACCCGCCTCGACGAGCCATCGTTGTTCGACCGGCTCGAGCGACGTCGTCAGCACGGAGGCCTCGCCGCGCCCTGACAGGATCATCAGCATCGTGCCGAGTGCGTCGATGAGCAGTCCGAGCTCCATGGAGTACTCGCGGGCGGAGCGCACCGCGAGCGTGTTCACGCACAGAGTCGTGATGTCGATGAGACCGCTGAGGTCGCTGAAACCCGAACGCTGACGGAAGTCGTTGATGACGTCCTCGGGGTGACGACCCAGGAGAACGGCCAGCTCCCGCAACGCATGGTCTCGCCGGATTCCCATGCTCAGCCGGGCGACACTGCGCACATTCGTGATGGAGAGATCATCGTGTTCATCGGACTCCGCGACGACGAGGAACTGCACATCGGTCAGGTCGCCGAGCCATTGCGCGAACTCCTCGGAGTCACCGACGGCCGAAACACACGTCAGTTCGATGGCGGCGATTTCGTCGATCAGCGGATGTACCGCGGTGATGAGGTGCGCTGTCCGCGTGCCGAGTTGGAGACGGATCCGCTCAGCGGCCGTCGCTCCGTCGCCGAGGGTGATCGCCGGGCCGAGCCCGGACAGATCGATCGTGGCCACGCGCGTGCGTTGTCCTGACGGACCCTCACCCGACTCGGGCCGTTCGGTGGCGGCCGGCGCGTTGCGCGTCGCCGCACCATCGCCGGTGGCGAGAACGTGTTCGTTGTGGTCGATTCGTTCGGCGGACCCGATCGTTGCGCTCATCAGCTGCCCTTTCCTCTGGCTCGTTCATGGTCGAAACCCATTGGAGATGTGAACGCATCGTCAGCCGTGAGCTGGCTCTTGAGTGCGTTCCGTCCTGACCGGAAGGAATTCTCGAAAGTCGAACGCTTGACGCGGCGCGATGCGCGCGGCCGCTACGTTCCGTGATGAAGAGCGGGTTCAGTGGGAGAGAGGTTGCCCCCATCGTTGGGGGCAAAACGCCTCCTAACGGCGTTAGGAGGTGGATAGCCCCCCTAAGTGGGGGCAACCTCTCTCCCAACGACGCGTCCCGGCTAGGCCACGCCGACGCACCAGCAGGCGAAGGCCATGACGAAGGCGGTGTCGCGCCATGCGTCGTAGCGGCCCGACGGGCCACCGTGGCCAGCGCCGAGTTCGGTCTTGAGAAGGATGGGGCGATCGCCGGTCGTGAGTTCGCGGAGGCGCTGCACCCACTTCGCCGGCTCCCAGAACCCAACCCGCGGATCGTTCAGTCCGGCGGTCGCCAGCACCGCCGGATACGGCACCGGTTGAACGTTCTCGTACGGCGCGTACGACCTCATGTACGCGTAGTACTCGGAATCGGTCGGGTTTCCCCACTCCTCCCACTCGATCGCCGTGAGGGGGAGCGACTCATCGAGCATCGTGTTGACGACATCGACGAAAGGAACCTCGGCGATGACTCCCGCGAACACCTCCGGCGCGAGGTTCATCGACGCACCCACGAGCAGCCCTCCGGCGCTCCCTCCCCACGACACCAGGCGACCCGGCGCAATGTCGCCCTCGGCGCCGAGGGACCGCGCGCAGGCGACGAAATCGGTGAAGGTGTTCGTTTTCGCCAGGAACTTCCCGTCGAGGTACCAGCGGCGGCCGAGCTCGCCACCGCCGCGCACGTGGGCGATCGCGAAGACGAAGCCGCGGTCGAGCAGTGAGAGCCGCATTGTCGAGAATGTCGGGTCAGACGAGATCTCGTACGACCCGTAGCCGTACAGAAGCCCCGGCGCCGTTCCGTTGACCGGCGTGTCGCGATGCCGGACGATCGACATGGGCACGAGGGTCCCGTCGGTGGCAGCGACGAGACGGCGTTCGCTCACGTAGCGCTTCGGATCGAAATCGCCCAGGACCGGTTGTTGCTTGCGGAGCACCCGCTCGCCGGTCGTCAGGTCGAAGTCGTAGACACTTGGAGGTGTCGTGAGCGATGAGTACCCGAACCGCAGGAACGGTGCGTCGACATCGGCGTTGGAGACCGGCCAGACGCTGTGCACCGGTTCGTCATGGGCCACCACGCTCTCGCCGGCCCACGAGCCGTCGTCCCCGAGCGCCAGCACGCGGAGTCGCTCGAGTCCCTCGACGCGCTCGTGGAGCGCGACGTGGCGACGGAACACCTCGATGCCTTCGATCTTCGGCCGACGTTTGACGTCCTCGCCGCGCTGTGTGAGTTCGTCGTCGGTGTCCCACTCGGCGGCGAAGGGGATCCACGGGGCGCCAGGGCCGGCCGCAACGCACAGCCGGAAGTTCTCGGCCCCCTCGTTGGTGACGACGAAGAAGCGATCCGAGCCGTTCGTCCCTCGATGGTGATCGATCGCGTATTCCCGCCCCTGTTCCCGTTCGCGGAACAGCACGAATCCGGCGTCGAGATCGTCGGCACGAACGAGCCGAGTCTCCGTGGTGACCTGGCTGCCGATCACGAGGAAGATGTATTCGTCCGTCGCACTCATGCTCACGCCGCAGTAGAAGCGTTCGTCGGGCTCCTCGTAGATGAGCTCGTCGTCGCCCGACGACCCCATTCGGTGTCGCCACACCTGGTAGGGACGCATGGCATCGTCGAGCACGAGGTACAGCACTGAAGATCCGTCGGCCGACCAGGCGACGCCGGCCGATGTCTCGGCGACGACGTCAGGGAGGTCCACTCCGGTCATCAGGTCACGAAAGCGCAACTCGTAGATCTCGTCGCCGGCCGTGTCCACGGCGTAGGCCAACAGCGTGTGGTCGACGGTGACCTCGAAGGTCCCCAACGAGAAATACGCGTGGCCTTCGGCGAGGAGGTTCTGATCGAGCAGCACTTCCTCGTCGGCCGTTTCGTCAGGGTCCGTCTCGACCGAGGCAGTCGGACGACGGCAGTGGATCGGATAGCTCTTTCCCTCGACCGTACGCGAATAATACGACCACGTTCCTTTTCGCGTCGGCAACGAAAGGTCGGTCTCCTGGATGCGTGATTTCATCTCCAAGAAGATCGATTCGCGCAGTCCGGCGAGCGGAGCGAGCGTCTGCGTGGTGTACTCGTTCTCCGCTTCGAGATGAGCAATGACCTCGGGATCTTCGCGGTTCCGTAACCACGCATAGGGATCGGTGCGCTGCTCGCCGTGCAGCGTTGAGGTGACGGGACGCTGTGGCGCCCGCGGGGCGGAGTGGGGGGAGGGGTCCGACGACATGGAACCGAGGCTAGGGCCGACGCCGGGCCGCCAGATGTCGCATCGCGTGTGACTGTTCGCCGGTTCCCTGCTCGTCCACGGCGTCGACTACAACACATGCATGCCGATTTACGCCTTGGGAGACCTCACGCCGTCCATCGATCCGAGCGCGTTCGTCCATCCCGACGCCGTGATCATCGGCAACGTCGAGATCGGCGCCGAGTCGAGCATCTGGCCGTGCGCCGTGCTCCGGGCCGACCACGGCTTCATCCGTATCGGCGCCCGAACGTCCATCCAGGACGGGGCGGTCCTGCACACCACACCCATGTGGCCGACGATCGTCGGCGACGATTGTGTCGTCGGGCATCAGGTCCACCTGGAGGGTTGCACGATCGAGTCCGGGTCACTGGTCGGCAACGCCTCAATCGTCCTGCACCGGGCGATCGTTCGCAGCGGTGCCTTGGTCGGGTCCAACGCCGTCGTCACGAACGACATGGAGGTGCCCAGCGGGGCGATGGCCCTCGGCGTACCCGCGAAGATCCGGGAGAATGCCGCCTCGGCCGACCTGATCGCGAAGTCGTCCGCCTCTTACGTCGAGAACGGTCGGCATTTCAAGGCCAATCTGCGGCGAATCGGCTGACGGACGCCACGGGGCGGGTCGGGTCGGCCAGACGGCGAGGTGTCGTCGACCAGGACCCGCTAGTGGTGTGTCTGCCAATTGAGTGCCGCGCATCGCGAGCCACGGTTCGTCGAGTGCAAGAACGCAGGAATGCCTACGAGCCGTGCCCTACCGGGCATTTCCGAGGACGCCGCAATCGCCGAAGCTGGCCGCAAGGCGGGGCCGCGATCTGGCAGACACACCACAAGGACGTCCGGTACACGAGGAGTGCGTCCCGTCCGGCAACGGCGATCACGATACCGCCGTCGGCGAGCATGGCGATGTCCGTGGGCCTCGCCTCAGCGAGTCGGTTCGTGCGCCGATCCGGCGTCACGGTCGTGGACGGACGCAATCGGAACCACCTGCCGGCGGCGCGCACCGCGACCGTCCCGTCGCGACCGACGACACCCAACCGCCCGTCGCGCTCATCGCTGGCAATCACCGCAAGATCGGGGGGCGTCTCCACCTCGACGAACCGATCACCGACAAGCTGCACGAGGCGACCGGCGTCCGTGACCGCCCAGATGGCGCCATTGGTATGCACGCGTACCTTCGCCAGAGCCGGCTCTTCCGTGAGAATCGTCGAGCCGTCGTCGTCGATTCGCAGGAGCCGTCCGTCCTCCGCGACGCCGAGCAGAGCTCCGTCGGGGCCTTCATCGATGGAGCGAAGGTTCACCACAAGGCCGGTCGGGTCACGCACGACTCGTTCGTTCACCAGACCCGCGCCGTCGATGCGAAGAACCCGGTGTCCGTCGACCACGCTTACGGTCCCGTCGCGGTTGGTATGCGCGTCACGAAGGTCACCGAGCGATTGCCCGAACGCGTTCGCTCGCTGATCGTTGCGCTCGCTCATCCCGCCGTTCCCGGCAATCGTGGCGAGTCGGCCGGCCCGAAGGGAACGGATTCGTCCACTCCCGCGGTCGGTGACGAGAAGGGTCCCGTCGTCCGCAGCATCCAACGCCACCGGATCGGAGAGGGCGGTCTCGTTCGCTCGTCCTTCGTCGTCTCCGATCGACGTCGAGGTGAGCGGGAACTCGCCGTCACGATCAGCGGCAACCACCGCGCCCCGGAGGCCGCTCGTGGCGAGGAGCGGCCTACCCCGAGACGACGCCATGGCCGTGATGCGCGCACCCCGCGATGCGTCATACGCCGAACGTCGAATGACCGGGAAGTCGTCGGATCCCCCGGGCCGTCGGCCACCGCCGTCCCCGTCGGGAGCGGTAGCCACGAGGATCGTGACGCCGTCCGATGTCCCCGCGACCACGATCTCCCCGACGGCCACCAGATCCTGTGCACCGGCGGAGACCGAACCCTCCTCGATGCGGACGGCCTCGCCGTACGCGTCCATGGCAACGACGGAGCCGTTGCGATCGGCGGCGGCAAACACGTATCGCGTGGGGGGCCCGACGCCCGGCACGGACCGCATGCCGGAGCTCGTGAGGGCCCACATTCCTCCGCGGAATCGATCCCCGGACAGCACGACGCCACGACCATCGACGGCGAGCGGTCCCGGGGAGAACAGCGTCAGGTCGGGCTCCGCGATCCTCGGCTCGGCAAGGGTGACGAGCGAACCGTCGGGCAGCACCGCACGGATTCGTCCGAACTCCGGCTCGGTGAACACCACACTGCCGTCGGCGCCCACGGCGACATCCGTCGGCGACGCAATCGATGAGGCGGGAGCATCGGGGTTGTCGGCCGAATCGCCCCATGAGCCAGTTCCGGCGAGCCGCTTGGCCGACCCGTCTTCCTCGAGCTGCCAGATGCTGTTGGTCCCACGGTCGGCGACCACGACGGAACCGCCGGGTCGTACCGCAATCCCGGTCGGGTCGATGAGGACCACGTCGCGCGCCAGGAGCGCGTCCGGGTCGAACCGCGGCCAGCGGACGTCACCGAGCACGGTGGAAAGCGTCGCCCGGCCCGGGTTGTCGACGACCAACCGCTGGATGCGTCGCTCTCCCGGTGCGATGATCAACGTCGACCGCCCGTCGGCCACCAACGACGTGGCCCCGGCGAGGTACTCCGTGACGGGCGACGCCCGGTCGTCGGCGGACGGACGGAGCGGGAACTGGGAGACAGACCCGTCGACCATCAGCACCAATACCCCGTCGGAGCCATCGGCGACTGCGGCGATCGGCGTGGAGCGAAGGATCACCGGGGACCCCGAGACCCTCGACGCAATGGTCGGGTCGGCCGCGATCACCTCTGCCGGACCGTTTCCGTCGACGCGGACGACGAGGCCGGTGCCGCGATCGGTGACCAGTGCCCCGCCGTCGCTGAGGGCAGCGACATGGACCGGGGCGAGGAGCGACGTGAGAAGTCGGGTCGGTGGCGCAACGGCGCTCCAACGCCAGACCGAACCCGATCCGGGGTCGGCGATCAGGGCGCCACCATTGCCGTCGCCGACGACCCCGACGGGAGACACGATGCCCGGTCCGGCGGCGGGAACAGCCGTCACCGAAGGCGATCCGACCCCTCGCACCACCGCGAAACGGGCGGTTGATTCGTCAACCGCCAGGAGCGTCCCGTTGGCGAGCGCGGCGAGGTGATCGATCCGGAAGTTCCGGGCCAAGCCGGCGATCTCGATGCCCTCGATGCGCCCGTCGGGACGCACGAGCCGGAGGACCCCGGCGTCCGCGACCGCGAGACCGGCCCGGAGCCGGACGACGGCGGTCGGGCGACGGAGGAGCGAGCGTTCCGCGGCGCCGCCGTTTCCGAGCGCATCCGGTCCGCCGGCGAGCACGCGAACGGTTGCCGCGAGGGGTTCGAGCGCAGCGACGGGGGCGACCTCGGAGGACGCCGCAGTGGAGCTCGTCGTGGGTCCAGTCGTCGACCTAGGTGATCCGCTGTCATCGCTCCCACGTGTCAGACCGACGGCGGTGAGCCAGGCCGCCACGACAATCACCAGCAAGCCGACGGCGAGGCGCCAACGGCGGTGTCGCGGCCGAAGCACGGGAGGCTCGCTTGCGTCGCCCCGCTGCCACCGTTCGGCGAACTCGGGCGTTCGCGTTTCGGGGCTGCCGGCCTTTTCGTGTAAGGCCGCCTGTGGGCGAGGTGGGGGGGACGTCCGATCGGGGTTCGACGGGTGCCCGCCGTCCGGGTCGATGGGCACGATGACGACGCGGCGACCGCCGTCGGGAGGGGGTGAGGCCGCAACGCCGTGCGGGACGGGCCGCTGCAGGGGACTGCCGGCGCGGCGCGATCGCCGTCCGTGGGCGTGGGGAGCGACGAGCGATCGGTGGGTCCCGACGGGTACCGCCGGCGGCATCTGCGTGGGGTTCGTGGCGGCCTGGTTCTCGGCTCCGCCGGCCGGGCTGGGGTCGTCTGTCTCGGTCGCGTTCACTGAGCGGTCCCTCAGAACTGAATGCGTAGAGTGTACTTGACCTGATCAATGAGCGCGCAGAGTGGTAATTCTTTACTCGGCGGACGTGCCAGCGCATAGTGGCAGGCAATTGTTACTATGGCGGTAGTGGAAATTGCCACCAGCACTCCCTGAGGAGCCCCCATGAGCACGACCGTCTCCGATCTTGATCTCGGCAAGTACAAGCTTGGCTGGGCCGACGACGTCGACAGCTACACCTTCACGCCGAAGCGGGGCCTCACCAAGGACATCGTGGAAGAGATGTCGTGGATGAAGGGCGAGCCCGACTGGATGCGCAAATTCCGCCTCCGCGCGCTCGACGTGTTCCACAAGAAGCCCATGCCCTCATGGGGCGGAGACATGTCGGAGATTTTCTTCGACGACATCTACTACTACGTCAAGCCGATGGACGGGCAGGTCGACTCGTGGGACGCACTTCCCGAGGCCGTCCGACTCACGTACGAGAAGTTGGGTATCCCGGAGGCCGAACAGAAGTACCTCGCCGGCGTGACTGCGCAGTACGAGAGCGAAGTGGTCTTCCACCGCAATCGTGAGGATCTCGAAGCCCAGGGCGTGATCTTCTGCGACATGGACACCGCGCTTCGTGAATACCCCGAGCTCGTCAAGCGCTACTTCTCGACCGTGATTCCCACGGCCGACAACAAGTTCAGCGCGCTGAACAGTGCTGTGTGGTCGGGAGGTTCGT
>JANMYF010000055.1:0-66347 GCA_031381685.1 Acidimicrobiia bacterium | reverse complement strand
GTCGAACGCGCAGACCCCGTCCACGGTGATCGTCGGTGTCGTCACGGTGACGAGCCCCCCGGTCGTCGCGCCGCCCCCGGCTCCGACCCCACAGGTGAGCGGCACTCGTCGGACCGTGTCCTGCCGCACGTACTACCGCGGGCACGGCAAGCGCAGACATGTGACGAAACGCGTGTGCCGCAAGCGCCGCGTTTCCGCCGTTCCGACCCGCCGTTCCGTGCAGTCGGTGTCGGTCCCGCAGCCTCCGTTGGTGGTTCCGCAGCAACCGTCGTTCGTTGTTCCGCCACCGGCGACCTTCGTCGTGGCATCTCCTCCGCCGCCGCCCCCTCCTCCTCCGACGTTCGTCATCGCGCCACCGCCGCCGGTGATCATCGTGAACGTGGCGGTGGCCCCGGTCGTGAAGAAGGTCGACCGAGATGCCCACGATTCCCCTAGTGCGAAGCGCGAGAAGAAGAGCAAGTCCGATGGCGAGGGCAAGTCGAGGGGCAAGTCGAAGGGCAAGTCCAAGGGGCGGGACCACGACGAGGATTGACCCGTCCAACCAAGCCCGGCGCGAACCCAGGTGGGCAAGCGCTGCGTGACCTTCTCACGCGCACCTCGACCCTCCCCACGCGCACATGGGCAGGATCGGTCCGGGTTGGGCGTCGAAACCGGCGAGGTGCGCGTGAAACGCGGCCAGGTGCGCGTGAAACGCGACGTCGTGCGCGCCGGTCAGGCCTGTCGGTACCGGATGATGTCGGCGGCTGTGATGGTCGCACCGGCAGCCATTGCGGCCGCCTGAATGTCGGGGTCGGCGAGCGGTGCGGTGTCGAAATAGTCGGCGGCGTACACGACCCAGCCATCGGCGTAACGGCGCACGCTCGTTCCGCGCAGCATCATCGTTCGGGTCCCGTCCGGGGCGACAGCCATCTGCTTCCACTCGAGGACGGACGTCGTCCCGTCGAAGAGAGGCTTCCCCAGCGGTTCGAAGGCGAGCGCGCCGGCTCGGGGCATGATGTCGGTGAGCCAGGATCGGATCGCCGCCTGGCCATGGAACTCGCCGAAGAGCGGGTCGATGTAGACCGAGTCGGTTGGGTGGAAGAGGTCGCTCATCAGATCGAAGTCGTAACCGGCGATCGGGTCATGGGTGAGGTCGTGGATGTCGGAAAGGCTCAAGCCGCTCGCCGCTTCGACGACCATCGGTTGGTCCAATGTCCGTGCAGCCCGTCGTTGCGCAATCCACGCCGACGCTGCCTCAGACAGTGGAGCGGGGACGACCGACGTGTCGGTGGTCCATTCGACGCAGGGCCACGGCGGTAGCGGCGGGGGAGGTTCGGCCGGCATGCCGGGCAGGTCGGCCATCTCGGGCGGGGGAGGCTGGCGAAACGCGGCGGTGTCGTACACGTCGCACGCCCACGTGATCCAGCCGTCGCGGTAGCGGCGGACGCTGACCCCACGCGACAGCGGGATCTTGGTGTCGCCGACGTTCATGATCATCTGCCATTCGTCGAGTGACGTGCCGCCCGCACCGTCATCAAAGGTGACGGATTCCGATGTCGGAGCGAAGTCGATGAACTCGATGTCGGCCATCGCCGGCACCAGCCACCCCCGTATGGCGTGCTGTCCTCGGTACGCGCCGAAGATTGCGTCGTAGTAGATCGATCCCTCGGGCGCCATGAAGTCGGCCATGAGAGTGATCCCGAGCCGACCCAGGTCGGGATGGGCAAACGCCGCCATCATCTCCGGGGCGTCCAACCCGCTCGGGTCGGTGACGAGACGACCCAGGTCCATGGCCTGCCCGGTCATCTCGGCAAGGTAGGACTTCACGAACTCGTCGGCGGCGGCACCCATTACGCCCAACGTACAGGTCGGCGCCGCTCCCGGTCAGTCGCCGCGCACGTTGCTGCGGAGCATGCCGCAAACGGGCATGATCCAGGCGATGAACTTGCGATCCCCAGACGGCCCAGATCTCCCCGAGACCAGCCTCGACTACCTCCGTGATGCTTACGTCCGTTCCTTCGAAGCCACCGCGGTCGCGGTGGAGGCTCCGTTGGGCGATCCGGCGACGGATCCGCCGTCGACTCGTCGGATCGCGCTCGACCGCACCTACTTCTATCCAACCGGTGGCGGCCAACCCCATGACACGGGAGCGCTCGCCGGACTCGCCGTCACCGACGTCCGCAAGGAGGGCTCCGTTGTCTGGCACACCGTGGGGGAGGGGACGCTACCGTCGGTCGGCGATGTGGTGCATGCTGAGCTCGATTGGGACCGCCGACATCGGCTGATGCGAACCCATACGGCGATGCACGTGCTCTGCGGCGTGATCTGGAAGCGCTGGGGCGTGGCCGTCACCGGCGGCAACATGGAACCGTTAAGTGCACGTATGGACTTCGAGTTCGACCCGCTCCCGGAGGGGTTCGCCGATGAGATCGACCGACTTGTTGCGGAGGAGATCACCGCCGACCGTCCCATCGAAGTCAGCGTGCTTCCGATTGCGGCGGCGAACGCCGACCCGGACCTCATCCGGACCAAGGTGAACATGATTCCCGGGCACATCACCGAGATCCGTCTGGTCGACATCGTGGGTCTCGACAAGCAGGCCGACGGTGGCACCCACGTCGCCTCGACCCGCGAGATCGGCGGCTTTCGCGTCGTGAAGACGGAGTCCAAGGGCAAGGGCAACAAGCGACTCCGCATCGAGGTCCTCGACGCCTGACCCCGAGCGGAGGCGCCGGTGCCCCGCATGGAGCCGGTGTCCCGCGGTCGGTCAGCCCGAGAAGCGTGGGTCAGCGCGTGGCGGAGCCGGCGAGCGGACGCTCGATCTCCAGCGGGTGAAGGGCCCTCGCTACGGCGTCCTCGTGGCTCACCAATCCCTGCGTGACGAGCCGGTTCAGGCTCATCTCCAGCGTCATCATGCCCTCGCTCTGGCTGGTGGTGATGACGTTGCGGATCTGTCGCGTCTTGCCTTCCCGGACCAGGTTGCGGACGGCGTGGGTGGCGAGCAGGACCTCGTAGGCCGCGACCAGTCCACCGGTGGCCGTCGGCAGAAGACGTTGGGCAACAACACCGGTCAGCGCACCAGCGAGCTGCATGCGGATCTGCGCCTGCCGTTCGGAGGGGAACACATCGACGATGCGATCGAGCGCCTGCGCCGTGTCGTTGGTGTGCAGGGTCGAGAAGACCAGGTGGCCTGTTTCGGCGAGGGTCAGTGCCGCGGCGATCGACTCGGGGTCGCGCATCTCACCGAGCAAGATCACGTCGGGATCCTCCCGGAGTGCCGAACGGAGGGACCGCTCCCACGAGAGCGTGTCCGATCCGACCTCGCGTTGGCTGACGATGGACTTCTTGTGATGGTGGACGTATTCGATCGGGTCTTCGATGGTCAGGATGTGACACGCCCGGTTGACGTTGATCCAATCGATCAGGGCGGCCAGCGAGGTGGACTTTCCGGAACCGGTCGGACCGGTGAAGAGCACGAGCCCTTGGGGAAGGGACGCCAACGCCCGGACGGATTCCGGCACGCCGAGCGTGTCGAAGTCCGGGATGGCCTCGGGGATGATGCGCAGGGCGAGGGAGAGTGCGCCGCGCTGGTAGAAGGCATTGCCGCGCAGCCGGGCTTTGCCCTCCCAGGCAAGAGAGAAATCGATCTCTCGGTCATGGTCGAGCGTCTTCCACTGCTCGGCATCCAGGTATCCGTGAAGGGCCGTGGCGATCTCCGAACCGCTGACGTAGGGCTCACCGGTGAGACGTTCGAGACGGCCGCCGGACCGAATGAGCGGGGGAGCGCCGGCAACCAGGTGCAGGTCGGTCCCGACGTTCTCCCACAGCATCCCGATCCATCTCGTGAGCGCGCCTTGGACAGTGATCATCGCCAGTCCCGATCGGCACCCCCCCGCCATACCTGAGCCGTGTACGCGTTGGGAGAGAGGTTGCCCCCAAATATGGGGGCAGAACACCTCCCAACGCCGCTGGGAGGTGACTGGCCTCACGCGTGTGGGTTCAGGGGCACCGCTAGCGTCTCCCCCCGTGCGGACGTTCGTCATCGGATGGATCGCGGCGCTCGGTCTATGTGTCGGGTCATTTCTGACGGTGGTCACGTCCAGGGTGCCCCTCGGCGGTTCGATCCTCTCGCCGCCGTCGGCCTGCACTGGGTGCGGCGGTCGCATCCGGTGGTACGACAACATCCCGGTCGTCTCCTGGGCAGCCCTACGGGGACGCTGTCGAAGCTGCCAAAAGGCGATTCCGATGCGGTATCCCGCCCTCGAGTTGGGCGTGGGAATGATGTTCGCCCTTGTCGCCCTCGTCGTTCGCCCGCTCCTCGTTCCGGTGTTCTTGGCAGCAACGTCCGGTGGGATCGCCACCGCCACGGCGTGGCTGATCCACGGGAGCTTCGATCGAAAGATCGCCGCGACCAGCACCGCGTTCGTCGCGGTCATCGCAGTCGCAACGGCGGGTGTTGGAGCCGTCGCCTCGATCTGATCCGTCGCGGCCAGAACAGATCGACTGGGATGGTGTGCTCGCAGCGCCGAGCCCGTCAGGGGTGAACGGATTGCCCGCGTGAAGGCGGCTGCCCACGGCTGATCGGGCTATTCCCGTCGGCGCGGATACCGACGGCGAGAGCCTTCGATGAACGGGGACCGCCAGTAGTCTCGGCACGGTGACACCTGATATCCAAGTTGCGTTCCTGGGCAACTGCATCGAGCGAGGGTCCGGGCTCGACGCCGGAGCGTCGTACGCCGAGCTCGTCGAGGAGTCCATCCGGCGCCGGAACCAGGGAGTGAACGTCACGTTTGTGCACCGGGCCGTCCCGCACCCGACCCTTCTCGCCGCCGCAGTCGACCGCGTCCTGGCGGACGGTATTGACGTCGTGGTGATCGGAACGTTCACCAACGCCTTGCGAGGGACTGTCGCCCTCAACCCACTGTGGGGCAACGAGGGATTCCGACAGATGGTGTCGTTCGTTCAGGCGATCGATCGCCGGGTCGCCAACGATCCCCTCCTCCGCCGTCGATTCGGGCAGCTCCTTCGGGTGAACCATCCGCTGCGAAAGAAGCTGCCCCAACTCTCCATCGACGCGTACCGAGCGCTTTTGGAGGCGGCGGTCACGCGTTTGCAGGAAGGCGCCGTATCGGTGATGCTCCGCGGTCCGATGGCGGTAAGCGATCGTGCCGGCCAGAGGGAATCGATGGGCCAGTCGAAGCTCTATGAGGAAATCTCGACGAAGCTGCGTGTTCCGGTGGTTCTCGGCGAAGAGGTGCTGAACGGACCGGTGGAGGAATTCTTCGGCGAGGGAGGCCGGATGTCCGCAGCCGGCCACCGTCTCTATGCCCAGGCCTTGGAGGGGCTCATCGGCTCGGCGATCCGAGACTCCGTGCACCGTCGTATCGCTGGTTCCCAAGCGCAACTCATCCGCTGACGGCGCGCCCACGGGTGCGGTCAGGCAAACCGGTGGCACGCCACCTCCCGATCATCTCGTGGCTCATCGTCCGTGGACGCCGCCCGAACTTCTCGCCGGACCAGTGTCCGGTCCGATCTGCGAAGATGCCACGATGCGACCGACACGCGCGGTCATCGCCGGAGTAGCCCTCCTCGCGGCACTGGCCTCCACCCGAGCAGGCCATGCTGCCGCCCGGAACTCCGCACCGCTATGGGAGTGGAGGTCCACCAAAGTGCGCGGGGTGACGATCTCGTACGCGATCGCCGTTCCCCCGGGATCGCAGAAGGGGCAGAAGCGAAACGTGCTGCTCGCGTTCCCGCCGGGTGGGCAGACCAAAGACCTGGTCGATGTCGGGCTCAGGCGGTACTGGGCCGCCGAAGGGACGAAGAGAGGATGGATCGTCATCAGTCCGGCGGCGCCGAGAACCGGTCTCTTCATGAGCGGCTCGTCGAAGCTCATCTCGCCGTTTCTCGACGCCGCCATCGCCAAATCGGGCTTTCTCGCGGACGACGTCGCCCTCGGAGGGATCTCGAACGGTGGCCTCTCGGCGTTTCGCGCCGCGTTGGACCACCCCGCTCGCTACAGCGCGCTGGTCACCCTGCCCGGGGTACCGCCGGCAGGCACCGACGCGGCTCAGCTCACGACGTTGGCCAGAATGCGCGTCGGCTTGTGGGTCGGCGGCAACGACCTCTCGTGGCGCTCGTCGAGCCAACGCGTCTTCGACACCCTCGCTGGACTGTCAAGTATCCAGGCGAAGGTGTCACTCGATGTCCTCGATGGGCAGGGCCACATTCTCGAGGGCGTGAAAGCTTCCGACGTCTGGGACGTCATCGAAGGAAAGACAACCTGAGACGAGCTTGGCACGCGCTACCTGTGCGCGGGAATCGATGACGCGCCGATCGGGGCGAGAAGAGCGTGCAACTGGTGTGCGGGTTGCGGACGATGGAAGAGATAGCCCTGGAACAGGTCCACACCGAGCCCGACCAGTTGGCTGAACTGATGCTCCTCTTCGATGCCCTCAGCAACGATGGTGATCTTCTGGGTGCGCCCGAAATCGACGATCGACCGCACAACCGCGAGGTCTGTCGCAAGCGGCGACGCCAGGGCCAGCCCGTCGACGATCGACTTGTCGATCTTGAGCTCGGCCACTTCCCCGACTCGTCGCACCATCGTGAGGGAGCTGTTTCCGAAGCCGAAATCATCGATGCTGAATCGGACACCGCTGCGTCGAAGGAGGTCGAGCGTCGGGAGGCTGGCGGGCAATCGATCGAGGGCAGTCTCCTCCGAGATTTCCAGGAGAAGCGAGTGCGGATCCAAGCCCGTATCGACCAGATAGGACCCGACGACATCAGCGAACCCGGTGTCCATGAGTTGCTCCTCGACGCAGTTCACGTGCACGACGAGCGGGGCGAGACCAGCCTCGCTTCGTAGACGGTTCCAGTCAGACACGTCTCGCGCAGCCTCAGACAGGACCGCGGTGCTCAACTCGGCGAGGAGCCCCGCCGTTTTGGCTGCGGGAAGGAAGAGTCCAGGACTGAGCAAGCCCCGAGTTGGATGCTCCCAACGGATCAATGCCTCGAGCGCGACGACGTTTCGGCGGCGATCGACGAGGGGTTGGTACCAGGCCCGGAGTTGACCGCTTCCGAGCGCTCGACGGAGTTCGATCTCCACGTCGAGCTGCGTGGCTCCGGCGACGCGGACCTCATCGTCGGCCACGGCCACTCGATTCCCGCCGCCTCGTTTGGCAACGTACATCGCCATGTCGGCGTCACGCAGCAAACTCGAACGGTTCGAGACATCGTTCGATCCTCCGGAAGCGGCCAGGCCGACGCTGACGCCGATCACGACCTGATCCACACCGACTCGGAACGGCTTGCGGATCGAGGAGACGAGACCGTAGGCGAAGTCGACAGCCGCACTTGCCGACGAACCGGTAAGCGCGATTACGAACTCGTCACCACCGAATCGGTAGACATCGACCCGGCCGCAACCAGTGTCGTCAGTACCCGCAGCTTCAGATGACCGGACACCAACGTCGTTGCGCAAATCGATCGCGGCGTTGTTCATCCGAGTGGCCACATCGCGGAGTAGCTGGTCGCCGACCTCGTGGCCTCGTGCGTCGTTGACGACTTTGAATCGATCGAGATCGCACAGCAGCACAGCTACGGGGAGAGGAGAATGCCTTTGGTCCGAGAGCGCGGCATCCATTGCCTCGTTGAACGCAAGTCGATTGCCGAGCCCTGTCAGCGGATCGGTCCTCGCCAAGAATTTCTCGTGATCGAGCTCGCGCTGCATTGTCTGTCGAGCGATGCGCTGCGTGCGCGCCGACGCCGCCGCTGAGGCAAGCAACGTGGCGAACAGTCCGAGCACGAGCGCCACCCCCGGAGGAAAACCCGGCGCCGTCCCGAGGAACCGATCAACGCCGACAACCACCGTCAACTGCTGATCAAGGATTGGTATGGAACGGGCGTGTCGCCGGACATCGGCGGACGGCGGAGGCTGTATCGCCCGCCGCTCGGCGAGCAGCGGACCGGCCTCACCGACGCCCGAATGAAGCCACGCAGCAATCGTGGCGCCGTGAGGAAGGCGCGCCACCGCGGTGTCGATGCCGCTGGGCTTGACGATTCCGAGCACCCACCCGCGACGGGGGACGGGGACAGCGACAACGGGGAACGTGTCAGCGATCACGACATGGGCCTGGCCGGTCTCGATTGCTCCGACCACTTCGGGGGTGAGCGCCTCGCCGCGCATCCAGAGCAGACGCGGCCGAGCGGTCGGCTGGGGGAGTGCGGTCAATCCAGCCGCCTCGAGGAGCGCCGAGACGCGATCGCCGGCCGACAACCCGGTGAATCGAAGTCCCGACCCGTCCTGGTCGTGGGCGACCCGGACGGCGAGGTCGAGACCGGTCACGGAGTTCGGTCCGAGGCTGGCGACGATGAGGAGATCGTCGAAGAACGACTGTTTGCTGGACGCTTCGATGGTGTCGAGGCGAGTGTCGATGACAGCGGGGTCGGGCGAGAGTTCTGGAACAGCGCGCGCCACCTGAGTCATCGTGGCGACTTCGCGGGCGACCGTCGTCGCGATGTCGTCGGACAGCTTCGCCACGACCATCGCCGCCTTGTCGTTTGCGGCCCGTTCTCGCAGCACCATGGGAGTGGCCGCGGCGGCGACGGAAAGGGCAGCACCGGTGGCTGCGACGCTGCTTGCTCGGAGCCACCATCTCGGTTTCGTTGGCGGAGTCCGCACGGATGGAATCTTCGGCCGCGTCGGGTCGAACCTGAAGGTTCGGACGGACGGCTTCACGGCGGAACGATGCGTGGTGACCGCGGCCGGGAAACGACGAGATCTGTCGGCGCGTTCGCTTCACTCAAACACTCATTTGAAAAGATTGGCGACCACTGGGAACCCAAAGACGAGCCCGGCCCAAGCGACGCCCAAGACGCCAAACGAGGCATCGAGGCACGCGTCAGCACCACGCCGACGGCCGGTGGCGTCAACGCGAACGCCACCAAAGCCCACCTGTTCGACATCGCCAAGCGCCTCGACATCAACGGGCCGCACACGCATGACCAAACCCGAACTCGTCGCAGCCATCGACCGCGCCAACCGGGCCGCGACATCGAAAGAGACACGCCACCAACCGAACCGATGACGGAACGCGGACCACAGACCGACTCGAGCCTCAATCGGAGTGCCCCGACGCAATTACCAGAACCGCGTGACTGACGCGAGCCGGGTAACGGTGTGATGAACGGCGCCGTCGCACCGGCCAACCGTTAATATCGTCACTGTGACAAAAATGCGGGTGAGCCAAGGGGAGCGGGAGATCGTGCCCTGCGAATGGTGTCGGCGGCCGGTGACGCCGACCGAAGGCCGGGGCCGACCTCGACGCTTCTGCAAGCGAAGCTGCCGCCAGCGCGACTACGAGGCGCGCCAGCGCGCCGCCCGCCACGGCGTGGACGAGCACGAACTGATCGTGGCGCGCCGCGATGTCGACCGACTGCACGACGAGATCTTCGTGCTGTCGTGCGCAGCGGACGATGCCGAGGCAGATCTGCGGGAGGCGGAATCCGTCGCCGACCTCCGGCTGATCATCACATCGCTGCTGGCCGCAGCCCGGGACGTGTCCGTCCTTTCGGACCACTCTCCCGGGCAACGCCGAGAATCATAGTTATGTAAAGTAACGCAAACGGGAGAGGAAGCTGGGTCTCCGCGGTCCCGACGCTGCATCGGAGCTCGGGCTCGCCGTCCACGGGCTGGCGTGTCGACGCCAAACCTGCTCACCATGGACTCCTCCATCTCTTGTTCCGAGGACTCCATGGCCATCGACCACAACCACCTGATCGCCGATGTCATCGAGTACACCGACCCCATCTGCTCATGGGCGTGGGGCACCGAACCGAAGCTCCGGCTCCTCCAGTGGCGCTACGGCGCTCGAGTCCGGTGGCGGGTCGTACTCGGCGGCCTCGTGCACGATGCGTCCCGGGGACGTGACGACTGGGATCCGGTCCAGGCGGCCGAGCCCATGCAGAAGTACTGGCGGCGCAGTTCGGCCCACACGGGACAGCCGTACCCGATGCCTATGCACCGAATGGCGCGATCGACCGACCCGGCAGGGCTGGCGGTGAAGGCGGCGCAGCGGCAGGGCCCGGTCGTGGGCGCCGCCGTACTGCGCCGCTTTCGTGAGTCGACGTTCGTGTTCGGGGTGACCCCCTCCTCCCCAGAGGAGTTCGTGGCGTCGGCGAGAGGCATCGTTGGACTGGATGTCGATCGCTGGCTGGTCGACCTCACGAGCGAGGAAGCGGCGGCCGCGTATCGGTCGGACTGGGAGGAGACGCGTCGACCGAACGATCACGTGCGTCACCTCGTCGGCGACGACGTCGGCATCGGGTCGATGAAGCAGACCGATGGCCACGACCGCTATGCGTTCCCAACCCTGGTGTTCCGAGGCCCCGGCGGGGAGGTCACCGTTCCGGGCTGGATGCCCTACGAGGCCTACGTGGACGCGCTCGAGGGGGCCTGCCCGGGAGTCACTGCCGACCCTCGCCCGGATCCCACGATCACTGAAGCGTTCGAGCGTTGGGGCGTGCTCACCGAGAGGGAGTTGACGGACGTCTGTGGGCCCGGACCGGTCGACGGGTTACCCGACGCCACGGTGGCCCATTTCTGGGGAGCGGGCGTGGTGTACTTCAGCCCGGCCGAGGCGAACGCGCGCGGCCTGCCGCCGGTGTCTCCCGAGGACGCGAGATGTCTCGCCGACTTCGCCGAGTCGTTGGAGCTCGCCCATTCGTTCGTGGCGGGCATCCCGGCAGACTCGTGGCGCCAGTCCACGCCGTGCTCGGAGTGGAATCGACGCGCGCTCGTCAATCACATGGTCGGAAGCGCGCGTATGGTCAGTTACGGCGTGCGAGGACAGAGCATCGGCCCGGAGTTCTACCGGAATCATCTGGGAGACGACCCGGTCGCTTCGTAACGGGATGCGATCGACGAGGTCTTGTCGCTCTATCGATCGGATCCGAGCGTGCTGGGTCGACCGCTCCCCCTTCCGTGGGGAACCCTGACCGGCGCCGCCCTGGCCCAGATGTTCGCCGCGGATCATCTCGTCCACGCGTGGGATGTGGCCCGAAGCCTCGGCCTGCCTACCGATTTCGATCATGCGTTGGTAGCTCGGCTCCGGGCGTTCGGTGACGACTACGCCGATCAGCACCGCGTTCCCGGGATGTTCGATCCTGCGGTTGAGGTCGCCGCCGACGCGACGCCGATGGATCGCTTTGCCGCGTTCATCGGGCGCCGCGACAGCTAGAGACCGAGGGCCTTGCGCTCCTCCGGAGTGAGCTTGATCAGCGCCGCGTCGCGGGCCTGCTCCGCTGCGGTGCGCTTCGCCTCCTCCTCGGCGACGGCCGACACGTGACGCGCGTAGCCAGCGAGCGCTCGTAGGGCGATGTCAAGTCCTGTTGTCAGTTCGCCGGCAAGGAAGTCCGGAGCTCCATCGGTGGATGCCAGGTCGATGATGACATCGCCGAGCGCATCGAGGCCCACTCCCCCGGTGTGGGCGGCGAGCGCGACGTCGGCAAACCGCCGGTAGTCGTCCTCGCCGAGTTCGGCAACGTTGACCTGATCGGCGAACGTCTGCCAGGCGGGAGCAACAGCGGCCGGAAGAGTCATGTCGGCACGTTACCTCCGGGCACCTGGTCAGGCGCGATGTGATCGAGATCGACGCGGACCAGGGCAACCTGGTCCAGGTCGAGCCACCTCTTCGGGCAGGAAACCGTCAGCGGGCGATCCACTCGCCGAGCAGCGCGTGCATATGGCGGGGTTTCGTCTCCTGGTAGTCGGCGAACGTGACTCCCGGTTTGGTCATGCTCTCGAGGCCGGCCTGCACCTTCGGCAGGTTGTAGACGTCCTGATTGAACACCCGACCGAGCATCCCCAACTCCGACGCGACCGTCCAGTCGTCGTCGTCTTTGAGCCAGTGGACCTCGGCCGCCGCCGGACGCTCGTCGCCGGGGAACGGCGACAGGAACATGCACTCCATGATCGAGCGACGATGGTCGTTGCCGTACGGGCGGAACCGGTACGTGATCCGGTTGTAGGCACCCCACGGATGGAAGTTCGGAAACAGCGTGTAGTAGATGCTCTCGGTCAGCTCACCGTCGCAGAGCTCGTCGGCCCGGTCACCGATGGCAGGACGCAGCGCCCTTCTCGCTGCCTCGGCCGCCATGTGCCGCGCCGTCTCCCCTACAGGCACGACACCGCGCGGTTCCTCGTCGAGGTTGCGGTCGGTCATGGCGTCGAAGATCTCCTGTTCGCTCGGCACCCACCCGATGTGTGGACTCGGGGTGCCGTTGGGCGTGATCGCCCGGCTGAAGTTCCCGAACACGTCGTACTGGGTGTTGGCGTCCCCGAGGCTGGGCAGAAGCTGCGGATGGGTGGCGACCACGTGGAACGCCTCCATGAACGCTTCCTGGGCGACCTTCCAGTTGCAGTTGAGCACCTTGGCGACATGTGCCTCCTTGTAGCGGTCCTCCAACGGCCAGCGGGCGAAGTGGGCCGGAAGGTCGCCAAGAAACGACTCGAGCGACTCGCAGTCGGGATCCATGTTGATGAACACGAAGCCGCCCCAGAAACCTACCTTCACCTCGGGAAGCGACCACTCCCCCTCCACCAGGCGCGGGAAGTCCCACTGACACGGCACCTGCTTGAGGTGCCCGTTCAACTCCCACGCAAATCCGTGGAACGCGCAGCGGATCTCCGTCGAGCGACCCGGGATCTCCTTGAGCAGTCGGCCACGGTGCGGACAGACATTCATGAACGCCTTGATCTCCGTTGCCGTGGAACGCACCACCAGGATCGACATCCCGGCGATGTCATAGGTGATGTGGTCACCGACGACGGGGATGTCCTCTTCGCGGCACGCCATCTGCCACACCTTCTTCCAGACCTTCTCGACCTCCAGTTGGTGGAACTCGGCGGAGGTGTAGCGGAGCACCGGCACGTCGGCCTCGCTCGGCGGCATCGGCGAGAACCACCGGAGCACATCCGGTACCTCGTGGGAGTCGGTGTCGAGCAGCTGCTGATAGGTCAGCAGCGGCGGCTTGGTCTCGTCGACCATGGTCATGACGTCGCCTCCGCTCCGGCTGAGGCAGTTTCCCGGAACCGCGGCAGCACGGCGAGTCGAGGCGGGAGCTGCGGACCGGCAAGCCAGCCGCACAGATGTGCGTCACACTGACGGAGATCACCGGAGATCCACTCCCCATCAGGTCTGAACAGACCGGTCACGCCCTCACGAGACTCGACCCGGACGTTGCCGTCGGCCTCCACCTCGTAGAGCGCTCCGCTGAGCGCGTGACGACGTCGTCGCATGTCTGTCCCCCTCTTGGGCCCGGCCGACGCCGGATCCTGAGGAGAAGCTACTGACGAGGCCCACCCCGCTACCAGGGACCAACGTCCCGAAGTAACCGCGCGATCAATTTCTTTCCTTCGGCACCCGCGTCGACCGGGCGTGAAGCCGACCCGTCGAGTCAGTCGAGTCAGTCGCGGCTCATCAGGCCGCCGAGCAGTCCGCCGCCAAGCACTGCGCCGCCGGACGAATTCCCCGTGCCGATCGACGATCCGATCCAGCTGAGCAGCTCGTTCGGATTTCGCGTCTGGGTGTAGACGGTTCCCGGGCCCGTGAAGTCGAAGACGATGCCCTCGCCGCTCTTGAACGACTGCACGAGCCCGCCCGTGACCTTCCGCAGTCCCATCGCCACGGTGTCCTCATAGGCCACCATGTGGCCGGTGTCGACCGTGATCGATTCCCCTGCGGCCAGATCCCACTTGTCCAGCGCGCCGAAGCAGCTGAGCAGCAGCGGCCCGTTGCCGCTCGCCCGCACGACGAAACCGCCTTCGCTGCCGAAGAGGTTCTTGAACCCACCCCACTTCGTATCGAGCGTGATGTCGGTCGTCGAGGCCAGCCACGAACCCTTCTGGATGACGTAGGAACGCTGCGCGGTCAACTCGAACGTGACGAGATCGCCGGGAAGGCGGGGAGCGACATCGACCCAGCCGCCTTGATCCGGCGCGTGGTACGTCGTGAGGAAGAACGACTCACCGCCGAGAGCGGCGCGTTTGAGCGACTTGAAGACCCCACCTTCCGCTTTCGACTGCAGGTTCATCCCGGTGCTCATTGCCATCATCGCCCCGGCCTCGACCTTGACGGACTCACCACCGCCAAGCGTGCACCGGGCAATGCCGAACGAGGGGGTGTGGCGGGTTTCGATGCGCATCGCGGTCTCCGTCGTGACGTTCGTGAGTGGACCAACGCGATCGTAGCCCCCGACTACGCAAACTGGGCGTGAACGGCACAGGCCGTTCACGCCCAGTGCGTGGTCCGAGAAGCGCTCGTCGGCGCTAGGCGACGATGAAGGTGGGCACTCCGACAGGAAGGGTCTTGGCCATCTTGGTGATGCCAGCGTTGCTCACGCGGATGCACCCGCTCGACACCGCCGTGCCAAGCTTCTTCGGCTCATTCGTCCCATGGATACCGAGTCGTCCGTCGCCGCCTGCGCCAAAGCTGAAGATGACGTCGGAGAAGCACGAGAGCCCATACGCATACGGGCCGTAGGCGCCCTTCGGCTTGCGCGTCTTGATCAGCTCAACGGTGAAACAGGCCCCCGTCGGGGTCGGTCGGGCGGCCACACCGACGCCGACCTTTTCGCGCTGCACCGTACGACCGGAGTTGCAGACGGTGAGCTGTTTGCGGCCGAGTTCGATGACGATCGCCCACGGGTGCTGGTAGGTCTTCACGTCCTTCTTGCGAACGTACCCGCTGGCGCCGTTGGGACGAATCGGCGCGTTGACGTGCACCCAATCACCATCGGTACCGATCACGGTGAAGGTCGGACGGCCCTTGATCTCCTGGCCGACGGCGAGCGTGGCCATCAGCTGTGAGGACTCATCGGGCTTCGCGTAGACCCGGATCACCGACCCGAACTTGCCTTCGTTGAGGTAGGCGACGGTCGTGAGCTGCGGATAGCCGAGGCAGGCATTCGTCTGGCCCGGAGGCACGATCGACGGCGCCGGCTGGGCCTGCACGATAGACGGAGCAGCGACGAGTGACGCCGCGCCGAGCGCGAGCGCGGCAACGAGGCGGGAACGGCGAAAACGGGTGGTGAGCATTGGTGGCGGTCTCCTTCGATTGGGGAAGTCCCAGGTGGCCGGGTACGAGTCTCCGGTGCCCGCATGAGGAACCAGTGAGCGGGAAGCAATCGTCTTGCGTGGAACGAGCGTAGGCGAGGCGGTCCGTCCGATCGGGCATCGCCCGGAAACCCATCTCGACCAGCGGTTTCGCCGATCTCTCGGCTCAGTGGCCGGAAGCCTCGTCGTAGCCTTCTCGTCGATGATCGGGCGCGTCCGTCTCCCATGGTGCGCTCGGAAGGGCGATCGGGACGGAGAGTTCGCTCCCCGATCGGTGCTCGAGGATGAGTCCGTGGACCCGGTCGAACGCGATGGCTGCCTCCCCGGAGATGACTCGTCGGACCCGGTCACCGAGGATCTCGTTGCGCCAGCCCGAAGCCAGCCTGGCCCCGGCGTCGCCTCGGAGGAAGGCGACGAGGTCGGACCGGGTGGCGAGAAGTGATGCCTCCACCTTGACGTCGTGGCTCAATTGACCCACCCACGCCGAGATGAGGGTCAGTGCCGGACGGAGTCGCCGGTCGAAGTCGTCCGGGTCGGGTAGCCGGAGGGTATCCATCGACTGCTGTTCGGCGCGCAGGACGCAGTCGATCAGCTCCTGTCCGCTCTGCGACTTCGTGTAGCGGCCGTCCATACCGCGCAAGCTGACGAGTTCCGCCGTCGTCTTCGGATGCCCCTGGGCGATGGCGACCACGGCGAGGTCCGGGAGAACGAACCGGACGGGCCGGTCGTCCTGCTGGGCCCGCCGCTCCCGCCATGCGCAGATCTCCTGGGCGAGGAGGCGGTCGCGGCCGCGGAGAACCCGGCCGTCCTTGAGCCGCCACCAGGCGATGTCCGGGTCGTTGTTGCCACGTGGGCGCAGACGGAGGATCTCGCCCTCCTCGTCGACCCAACCCATGCGACCAGTGGCCTCCAGTTCTGCCGTGAGCAGTCGGCGGATCTCGAGGAGGTGTACGACATCGGACGCCGCGTAGCGGATCTGGGCCTCGGTCAGCGGTCGTTTCGTCCAATCGGTGAGGCGGTCGCCCTTGGAGAGCTTCACGCCGACGAGCCGTTCCACCAGTGTCGCGAGCGACGGCGTCGAGAAACCCACGAACCCGGCGGCGAGCTGGGTGTCGAACATCTCGCGCGGGATCGCGCCGCACTCCAGGTCGAGCACTTCGAGATCCTGGTCGGCTGCGTGGAACACCGCGACGACTTCGCTTTCGAGGAGCCGCCGGAGTGGACGGACGTCGACAACCAACGGATCGATGATGGCGACGCGGTCCTCCCACGCGATCTGCACCAGGGCGAGCTGCGGGTAGTAGGTGCGCTCGCGGAGAAACTCCGTGTCGATGGCATACGCCTCGTGGCCGAGGAGTTCATCGATGAGCGAGCCCAACGCCTCGTCGGTGTCGATTCGGATCAGACCGGAAACCTCCGCGTGGGCAGAGCTCGGACCTGACGACTGGCGGATCATCGCTCGTTCACTTCCGACGGTGCGAGCGCGCCGGGCTCCGAACCGCTCTGGTAGGGCAGTCCGGCCTGTAGCCATGCAGTGGTGCCACCGAGCACGTTGATTGCGTCAATGCCTTGGCTACGCAGGAACGATGCAGCGCGATGACTGCGGCCGCCGCTGAGACAGATGACGTAGACCGGTTGATCGGTCGGGAGTTCGGGGACCACTTCGGGGACGTTCTGCAGCGGGACGAGCCGGGCGCCACCGACGTGGGCTTGGACGTATTCGTCGGGCTCACGAACATCGATCAGGATGCCACCGACGCGCAACGCAGTTCCGAGTTCGGCGACCCCGATCCCTGGTACGGGGTCGTTCATCGTGGCCCAGACTACCCGCTGGTTCCCTCCCGGACACTCGCCGACTCGGCCCGGTAGGCCGCGAGGTCGGTCGGATCGTCGAGGTCGCGATAGGAACGCCGGACGGGCCCGGTGCGCTCGACGCGCAGGGTCGGGTGCGCATCGAGCGCCCGATGAAGCGACCGCTCCCCCGCATCGAATTGTGCGGCGAGCGGTTCGGCCAACCATCGGCGGTACGCTGCGTGGAGCGTCTGGTCGCGCCCGTCGACGACGGGGATGGCCGCCGCTGTCCGCGGCTTCGCAGTAGCCAGCAGCGAGGCCACGAAGGCAAGTTCGTCCGGATCGTGATCAGGATGATCGGACGCAACGACGACGACCACATCGTCGCCGGGCCGCGCGGGGGCGTCGGCCGCTCCTCGGTCGACGCCGGCCAGATGGCGCAGGCCGTCGACGATGCCGCCGAGTGGACCGCTGCCGGGGCTCGAGTCGGCAACGGCGAGCACACCGTCAGGCAGTCCCGTGGCGTCACCATCGCGGCTGACGACCACGATCCGTTCGGCGCCGGCCTGACGAAGGGCATCGATGCTGCGTTCGAGGAGCGTACGGCCACCCAGAACGATCCGGGTCTTGTCCGTCCCCATCCGGCGGCTCGCTCCACCGGCAAGCACGATTGCGTCCACTCCCCCAGTCTCGCCCGCGGCGCGGCGGGGCCATGACGGCGCGTCCGGCCATCGTTGCTCGCATCACGACAATCGGCGTGATCAGCGGAAGTCGGTGACCAACGCCAAGTGGTCCGAGATGGTCATGGCAACGGCTCGGCTGGACGATCCGACCATGACCGACGTTGCGTCGGTCATCACGTGGTCGAACTGGATTCTGGGATCTGTTCGCGGGTACGTGGGGACGGCGGCCAGAGATGTCCATCGGCGCGAACTCCGGGAGACGACGGCGCGCGGCAGGTTGAGGTCACCGAGCAGGACCCGCGGCCCGGGGAGCTCCGCCAGGGCGCGGAGCACCCGACGGAGTTGGCCGACGTTCCAACCCGGCACGAACGACAGGTGCGTCGTTGCGACGGTGCGGAACGGAGCCACTCCGTCGGGCAGGACCGCGATGAGAGCCGCCCGCGGCTCGTCCGGAAGCATCATCGGCCGCCGGGTCCCCGGCAGCAGGATCGGTGATCGGACCGGAGCGGCGGGCAGCCGGATCACATGCCACGACTCGACGGGCAGGAGCGAGATGAGACCGATCCCGTACGCCGCCGGAAGTGCGTCGCCGGTCTCCAGATCATGTCCGCTCAGGGGATCGGCGTGCGCCGCGGCCGACCACCGGGCGCCGGGCTCTCCGACGATCGCGGGAACGAATCGGTAACTCACGTGTCCGGAGCCGGTTGCCATCGATCTCGCGAGAACGGCTGTCTGGTCCACGTTTCCCGAGCGCTTCTGATTCCGATCGACCTCCTGCAGCCCGACCACCGACGCTCCGAGTTCGCCGACAGCTCGGATCATGCGTTCGGTGTCGACAAGACCGTCGGTGAGGGAGCGTCCGTGGAGCAGGTTGACCGTTGCTATGCGCACACCGGACTCAACTCTCCGTAAGCGCCCCTGCGACCCAAACAACAATGCGCGCTGATCGGTGCCGTGTTCACGCGTTCAGTGTGCGGAGCACGGCATCGTGGAGCAGCGCATTCGTCGACACGGCGCTCCCGCCATCGGCCCTGGCATTTCCGTCCAGATCGGTGAACCGACCACCTGCTGCTTCGACGATCACCTGGACGGCAGCAAGATCCCACAACGAGACGACCGCCTCGACGGCGATATCGATCGCGCCTTCGGCGACGAGCATGTGCTGCCAGAAGTCGCCGAACGCGCGCTCGCGGGTCACCATGCTGCGCAACCGGTCAACTCCGGCGCGACGGCCTTTGGACTCCCACTCCGGGCTCTCGCAGTAACTGAGGAAGGCATCGCCAACGGCGTCGATTGCGGAAACCCGGATCGCCTCACCGTTGAGGCAGGCTCCGAGCCCGATCGCACCCCACCACCGACGAGCGAGCGGCGGGCACGAGGCCACACCGACGACGAGCTCACCATTACGCTCCAACGCGATGAGCGTCGCCCAGAGCGGCACGCCGCGTACGTAGTTGCTGGTGCCATCGATCGGATCGATGATCCACCGGCATCCCGACGCCCCTTCGAGCGTGCCGTGCTCCTCGCCCAGGATGCCGTCGTCGGGCCGTTCGGTGGCAATGAGCGACCGGATGGCGTTCTCTGCCCCGCGATCGGCAACGGTCACCTCCGTGCGGTCGGCCTTGCGCTCGACGACGAGGCTGAGGTTGCGGAAGTGCTCCACGGTGATTTCGTCGGCCGCATCGGCCAGCCGCAGCGCAAAGGCCAGATCGTCGGCGAGGGTGCTCATGCGGCGCTCAGTCGTCCGAGTAGCCCGAGATCGAGGTTGCCGCCGCAGAGTACCGAGACCACGGTCTTCCCTTTCACGTCCACGCGTCCTTCGAGCAACGCCGACGTGGTCAACGCTCCGGTCGGCTCGACCACCTGTTTCATCCGTTCGAGCACGAAACGCAGCGCGCTTAGTAACTCCTCATCCGTCACGGTCACGATCTCATCGAGCAAAGCGCGAAGAATCGGGAACGTATGCGTGCCTACGGCTCGGGTGGCGACACCGTCGGCAATGGTCACCGGCTGATCGATCGTGACGATCGAACCGGCCAGGAGCGAACGCCGGGCATCGTCGGCCGAGGCCGGTTCGACCCCGATGATCCGAATGGCCGGGAAGGCGTCGACGAGGGCGATGGCGATCCCGCTGGCCAATCCCCCACCACCGATCGGCAGGACGGCGACGTCGGGCACGATGTCCTGGGCCGAGAGTTGCTGGGCGATCTCGAGGCCGACGGTCCCCTGCCCAGCGATGATGAGCGGATCGTTGAACGGCGGGACGACCGTGCCACCCCGTTCGGCGACGATCCGGGCAGCCAACGCTTCGCGATCCTCGGTCTTGCGGTCGTAGTCGACGATCTCGGCGCCGTAACCGGCCGTGGCCTCGCGCTTCACCTGCGGCGCGTCGGTCGGCATGACGATCGTCGCCTTGACGCCGACGAGCTGAGCCGCCAGCGCGACTCCCTGGGCATGGTTGCCGGAGGAGAACGCGACGACTCCCGCAGCCCGTTCTTCGGCACTGAGCCGGAGCAACCGGTGGAGCGCACCACGGATCTTGAACGAACCGGTGCGCTGGAGATTCTCGGCCTTCGAGAAGACGTTCGCCCCGACTCTGCCGTCGAGCGTCGAGCATCGAAGGAGCGGCGTGCGGTGGACGGTGCCGGCGACGAGTGCGAGCGCCGCCCTGATCTCGCCGGGCGACACCTCGAGACCGGCCAGCCGGTCGATCGACGCGGGCGGCTCCGTGGCGACGTCAGTCGGCATCGGGCCTCCGGTCCCAGTCGGGGTCGAGTTGGTGAAGGAATGTCGTGCAGCGCTCGGCCTCGTCGAGCTCACCGATCTCCGTGGCGGCCATGCGCAGGCCGTCCAGCGCCCGGAGGAAACCCCGGTTCGATTCGTGCCGCCACCGCACGTACCCGCTCCCGCGCCAGCCTGATGCCCGGAGACGGTCGAGACCGCGGTGATATCCGACCCGGTGAGCGGCGTAGCGCTCGATGGGATCTCGACCGAGGCGGCCCACTTGCGCCCAGGCATCGAGCATGCGCGGGTAGCGGGCAGCGACGAGGGAGACGGCCTCTCGCCGGGCTGCCGGGTCGACAACGGCGAGAGCATCGGACAGTGCCTTCAGGGCGTCGGGCGGTTCGAGATCCACGATCGTCTCGGGAAGGCCCGTGGTCAGCGTGACAGGACGGTCGGTCATGACTCGATCCTGGCATCCCGCCGGCCCGAGCCGTGACCTCCAGCGGTCTGCCCTGGGCGCGGACAGTCGGGGTTTCGGCCGTCGGCCCCGACTACGTAGGATTCGGCCATGAAGATCACCGTCGACTTTGATCGTTGTCAGTCCAACGCGCTGTGCATGAGCGCGGCGCCCGAAGTGTTCGAAGTCCGCGACGATGGCTTCTTGTACATCCTGATCGAGGAACCGGGCGAGGAGCACCGCGCCAAAGTGACAGAGGCTGCCATGCTCTGTCCGACCCAAGCGATCACCGTCGAAGGATGAGCGCCGTGCATTCGTGATGACGTCGCGCGTTGTCATCGTCGGGGCCTCGCTCGCCGGGGTCCGCTGCGCCGAAGCGGTGCGCCGTCATGGGCACGACGGTCCGATCATGCTGCTCGGCTCCGAGTCGCATCGACCGTACGACCGGCCCCCGTTGTCCAAGCAGTTTCTCGCCGGTGTTGCCGATCGCGATCGGCTCTGGCTCATGCGTGCGGACACCGCGCTCGCCGACCAGGACATCACCCACCACGCCGGCGTGACCGCCACGTCGCTCGACCTCAGCACCCGAACCGTCCACTCCGCCGCCGGTGCATTCCCGTTCGACTCGCTGGTCATCGCAACCGGGACGTCCGTCCGTCGTCTCCCCCACGATGAGGGTGCGCCGGTGTTCACCCTGCGCACGCTTGACGATGCCGAGGCTTTGGCACCACGACTGATCGAGGGAGCGCGCGTGGTGGTGGTGGGTGCCGGATTCATCGGAGCCGAGGTCGCCTCCACGGCACGGACCAAGGGCTGTGAGGTCACCGTCGTCGAAGCCGCCCCCGTGCCGCTGGAGCGGCAGCTCGGCGAGGCCATGGGAACGGCGTGCGCCGCGCTGCATGAGCGCAACGCGACGAGGCTGATCGTCGGGATCGGGGTCGCGACCATCGAAGCCGACGGAGTGCACCTCGCCGATGGCACGACCATCGAGGCCGACGTGATCGTCGTCGGGATCGGCGTTGCGCCGAACACCGCATGGCTGGAGGGATCCGGTCTCGCCTTGGCCGACGGGGTCCTCTGCGATGCGACATGTCGAGTCGTGGACCTCGAGAACCGGGTGGTCGATGGTGTCGTCGCCTGTGGCGACATCGCACGGTGGCCGAACGAGCGATACGGCGAGGTGATGCGGATCGAGCATTGGACCAACGCGGTCGAGATGGCCGACCACGCCGCCCAGACCCTGCTCGGTGGTACCGAACCCTTCACCCCGGTCCCCTACTTCTGGAGCGACCAGTACGGCACCAAGATCCAGTTCCTCGGCCGCTCCACCGGTTTCGACGAGGTGCGCGTCGTCGACGGTGATCCCGCAGCGGGCGTCGGCGTCGCCCTGTACCGCAAGGGTGAGCGGCTCATCGGGGCGCTCGGCCTGAACCGGATCAAAGCGCTGATGGGTTACCGCCCATTGCTTGCCGACAGCGCGACCTGGGCGGTAGCGCTCGAACACGCCGGTGTCGCATCGTGAGCACCCCGACTCGTCACCCCGTGTCGAGATGATCGACGCAGCGCATGCCTGAGCCGTCGTCGCCGGCGTGGCGCTTCCCTGCTCTCGTCGGCCTGGGTTGGACGCGGGAGCGGGACAGCGCGTCGGAACTTCCCGACGGCACGGTTCCGGGTCGGATCATCCGCCACGACCGTGGGGGCTGGACGGTACGCACGGAGACCGGTGATCTGCTGTGCGGGCTACGCGGACGATTGCGTACGACACTGCGCAACGAACACGGTCTGGCGGTCGGTGAATGGGTCTACGTGACTCCGAGATTCGAGGAGGGCAGCGGGTCGGTCGAAGGTGTACTCGAGCGCCGCAGTGTGCTCGTCCGTGGCGCGAGCGGCGACCCGTCCCGGGCGCAGGTCATCGCCGCCAACGTCGACACCGTGTTCGTGTGCGTCCCCGGCGATGCCAAAGCCAACCCTCGACGCACCGAACGCGAACTCACCGTTGTCGCCGCCAGCGGGGCGTCGCCGGTCCTCGTGCTGACCAAGTCCGATCTCGAGACCGACATGTCCTGGGTCGAGTCGATCGCCCGCAGCGTTCCCGTCATCGCCGTCAACGCCCGCACCGGCGAGGGCGTCGATCAGCTCGACAAGTGGAACGTCCGCGGCGCGACCCTCGTCGTCATCGGCCCGTCTGGGGCCGGGAAGTCCACGCTCGCCAACAGCTTCCTCGGCTATGCCCGGCTGAAGACGGGCGAAGTGCGCGACTCCGACGGCCGGGGACGCCACACCACCACGTGGCGCGAACTCGTCGTCCTCCCCTCGGGAGCGCTGCTGATCGACACGCCCGGGATTCGCGAAGTTGCTCCCTGGAGCTCCGACGACGAGGCCGACGGTGACATGCTCGGCGAGGTGTTCGACGACGTCGCCGAACTCGCCGACCAGTGCCGTTTCACCAACTGCTCCCACGGCACCGAGCCCGGCTGCGCGATCCGCGAGGCGCTCTCGTCCGGCGAACTGACCGAGGAGCGCTACCTCGGATTCGCCAAGCTGCAGGCCGAACTCGCGGTGCAGACCCAGCGTCGCAAGACCACCCCGACACCGGAGGTTTCGGTGTCCACGGGCAAGCGCCGGTACCCTCGTACCCCACCATGGAACTCCTGATCGTCCGACATGCCCTCCCACTCAAGGTGATCGTCGAGGAGGGCGCTGCCGATCCGAGGCTCGACGAGCTCGGCCACCGCCAGGCCGCTGCCCTCGCCGACTACCTGGTGGCCGAGGGGATCGACGCCGTGTGGTCGTCACCGATGGCCCGTGCCCGAGAGACCGCCCAGCCGCTTCTCGACCGTACCGGTCTGGAGGTCTCCGTCGATCACGACCTGGCGGAATGGGACCGCGATTCCAACAGCTACATCCCGGTGGAGGAGCTCAAGGCCAGCAACCACCCGATGTGGCAGGCGATGATGGCCGGCGAGTGGGTCGGCGCGAGCGACCCGGTCACGTTCCAGAAGAACGTCGTCGCGGCGATGAATCGCATCATCGATGCCCATCCCGGTGAGCGCGTCGCTGTGGTGTGCCATGGCGGGGTCATCGGCGCGTACCTCGCCCACATCCTCGAGCTCCCCCGCCCGGGCGGGTTCTTCCACCCTGAGTACACGTCGATCCATCGCGTGATGGCCTCGTCGAGAGGGCATCGCACCCTGCGCTCGATGAACGAGTTGACCCACCTCCACGGGCGCGACCTGCTGCCTCCCAACCGGTTCGTCTGAGGAATCGCCCCGTTGCTCCCGGCCTGCACGCGAACGTTCACGCCGGTCCACCCCACCGACCTGCGCCACACGCTGGGCGTGCTCTGGCGGGGGCGGCGGGATCGCACGATGCGGGTGCTGCGCACGGAGGTGCTCCGGGCCACGCGTACGCCGCTCGGTCCGGGCACGCAGCTGCTGCGCCTGCTCGCCGGGCGGGTCGAGGTGCAGGCGTGGGGGCCGGGCGCGGAATGGCTCTGTGAACGGGCACCCGTCCTGATCGGCGGAGGCGACGATCACAGCACCTTCCCGAACGTCAATGCCCAGGTGAACGACTGGCATCGTCGCTTTCCCGGCATGCGGGTGCCATGCACCCAGGCGGTCTTCGAGATGCTGGTCCCGGTGATCCTCGAACAGAAGGTGACTGGGCTCGAATCACGGCAGTCCTTCGGATCGCTGCTGGCTCGCCTGGCCGAACCCGCACCCGGACCCTTCGCCCAGCATCGCCTCGTCCTTCCTCTCGACCCGGAGGTGGTTGCCCAGACACCGAGCCACGTGTTCCACGCCTGCGGCGTCGAACGTAAACGATCGGACACCATCCGGCGCGCGGCGGCCTATGCCCGTCGTCTGCAGGAAGCCGCCGAGATGCCGCTGGCCGACGGCCGGGCGCGTCTGCAGGCACTTCCGGGGATCGGTGAATGGACGGTCGCGGAGGTGGCGCAGACCGCCCTTGGTGACGGTGACGCGGTGTCCGTCGGTGACTACCACCTGAAGAACTCGGCCAGCTGGGCGCTCGCCGGCGAACCGCGGGGCACCGACGAGCGGATGGTGGAGTTGCTCGAGCCCTTTCGTCCGCACCGGGGCCGCGTCCTTCGCCTCATCAGCGCCGCTGGAGTGAGCCCGCCGAAGTACGGCCCGCGGCTGACCATTCAACCCCGGTGGTGAGTGCTCCGCGGGCTACGGTCAACGGTCCCTCGTTGTGCCGAAAGATTTGATGACCGCGACTTCTCCCGAACCTGTCCATACCCATTCGTGGCGACCGGCTGTTCTCGGCGTCATCGCGATGGCGCTCGCCTCATTCGGCGGCATGGCCGCCGTCACCGCACTGGGCATCCAGGTCTTCAAGGTCGAGAAGCGGGAGTTCCATCTGGGTCTGCTCGGGCTCGCCGAGTTCCTGCCGAGCATCGCGTTCGTACTCATCACGGGCGTCGTTGCCGACCGCTTCGACCGCCGAAGAGTCGTCGCCGTGGTGTACTCGTTCGAGATCCTGGTGTTCCTCGGTCTCGCGGTTTTCGTTCGGGATCGTCCGACGAGCGTGATGCCGTTCTTCGTGTTTGCCGCGTTGTACGGCACGACGAGGAGCTTCGGCGCCCCGGCCATGCGGGCTCTCATTCCTGCGGCGGCGCCTCCCGGCCAGCTCGCCCGTCTCGTCGCCACCTTGTCGCTGGCCTGGCAGGGAAGTGCGATCGTCGGACCGGTAGTAGGCGCGCTTGCGAATCGGGCGAGCCGTCAGCTTCCCTACGAGATCGCCGCCGTGTGCTTCGCTGGCTCGGTCGTGCTGGTCTCGCTCATTCCGCGATCGATCGGACGCGCCCATCTGCTTGCCCCGGAGGGAACCAAGCAGGAGCGTCCGACCCTCACGGCGGCGCTGGAGGGATTCCGCTTCATCCGCCGAACCCCCGTGTTGCTTGGCGCGATCTCGCTCGATCTTTTCGCCGTCCTCTTCGGCGGAGCCGTGGCACTGCTTCCTGCCATCGTCGAGAAGATCTTGAAGGTCGACGACGTGTGGGTGGGCTATCTGCGCGCCGCCGGCGGCGCGGGGGCCGCGCTCGTCACCCTCGGGCTGGCCGTGCGGCCCGTTCGCCGACACGTGGGTCAGGTGCTGCTCGTCTCTGTCGGTTTGTTCGGTGCCGCGACAGTGCTGCTCGGGGTGACACGTAACGTGTGGGTCGCGCTCCTGGCGTTTGTTCTTCTGAACGCAGGTGACTCGGTGAGCGTGTTCGTCCGCACGACCCTCGTGCCGCTCGTTACCCCGCCCGAGCAGCGCGGAAGGGTGCTCGCCACCGAGAACGTGTTCATCGGTGCCTCCAACGAGCTCGGTGCGTTCGAAAGCGGCATGGCCGCCGCATTGTTCGGCACCGTCGCGGCCGTGGTCAGCGGCGGCGTGCTCACCCTTGTCGTCGTGGCGTTCTACGCGTTGCGATTCACCGCCCTGCGAGACGTCGATCGTTTCGAGGACGTCGAGACCACTGCGGCGACTGCGACGTAGCTCAGTCGGCCGGCTGGCTCGCTTGGGCCGGCCGGCTTCGATTTTTCGCTCGAAACCTGGCCGAAGCGAGCGTGCTGGCCCACGTGTGCACGGCGAAACCGCTCGACTCGTGGTTGGCTGGAGTGCCATGAGCAACGACCGTCCGATCCATCGTCTCCTCGTCGTCACGGCCCATCCGGATGACGTCGATTTCGGCGCCGCCGGAACCATTGCCACGCTCACCGACGCCGGGGTCGAGGTCGGGTACTGCATCGTGACCGACGGCGATGCCGGTGGCTTCGATCCGGCTGTTCCTCGGTCGGAAATACCGCGTATCCGCCGAGAGGAGCAGACCGCGGCAGCGAAGGAGGTGGGAGTGAGTGAGCTTCGCTTCCTCGGCTACCCCGACGGCGCGGTGGAGCCGTCCCTCGCACTGCGCAAGGACATTTCCCGCGAGATCCGCCGATTCAAACCCGACGTCGTCATGTGCCAGTCGCCAGTGCGGGACTTCAACCGGATCTACGGATCACACCCCGACCACCTCGCGACTGCAGAGGCGACGATGGGGGCCGTGTACCCCGACGCCCGCAATCCGTTCACGTTCGTCGAGCTCATGGAGGAAGGCTTCGAGCCGCATTCCGCATGGCAGATCTGGCTGATGGGCGGACCGACACCGAACAAGTGGGTCGACACCACCGCCCAGTTCGACCGCAAGATCGCCGCCCTGCTCTGCCATGCCAGCCAACTCCCGGATCCAGAGGGGATGCAGGCGCGCATCCGGATGTGGAACGAAACCGTCGCCTTGTCCGGCGGGCTTCCCCCGGGTACGACCGCTGAGGCGTTCCAGGTCGTCGAAACGGCGTAGCCGAACGTCCCGTCGCGGGCTTCGGCAACGAATGACCATTCACGGCCGACCGTCCGTTCGGGGCTTTTCATCACTTGCGATGATCCACCACTCTACGTGGTCGACCGATCAGTATGGGGACATGACGATCATCAGCCTCGCCCGTTCCGCCGCCGATGTCCGGCACCTGTGCTCAGGAGCCGCCGGCTCCGTGCCAGTCGATGTCCTCATCGAGGGGCCCGGGGCGTCGAAGCTGGCCCGCTATACCCTCGCCCGTCTCGCGCATGCGCTGCCGGCGATGCTCGTCCTCCACGATGACGCGCTTCTGACCGCCGGGCGAGTGCTCGACGATCTCCTCCCCGGAGTAGCGAGCGACGAGATCCCGTTCCTTGTCGTGTCGATCGGCCGGCGCATCGATCCGATGTCATCCGATGCCGGCGGGATCGTGCTCGTCGATCCCCAGGACAGCTGTGCTGTTCTCCCGTCAGTCATGGTCGTCGCCCGTGGTGCCCACATCGTCGGCATGGCCACCGCTATCGCCGCGCCGAAGCGCCCCGATTCGCTCATCGCCGCGACGGTGTCCTGCGGACGCGCCGCCATGTCGACCGTCCTGGCCCGCCACGTGCTCACCCTCGGGCCGTCCTCGGCCGAACCGTTGCTGCGTATGAGCGACGCGTCGGGTCTGGCGATCTGCGCCGACGGTTCCCTCATTCCCTGCTGACCCCGTCGGCGCGGCGAACACACGCCGCGCCGACGCTGGGCGGTGGTCAGTTGCGGGGCACCTCGAGCCAGCTCTTGCCCTTGTCGACGCGCACGTCACCGGGAAGGCCGAGGACGCGCTCTCCGAGGATGTTGCGCATGACTTCGGACGTGCCACCCTCGATCGAATTCGCCCGACTGCGGAGGAACTGCTGCTGCAACGTGGTTCCGGCCATTGCGGTCTCCGGTCGATGCATCGTGTACTCCCCGTAGAGCATGGCGTGGGCGCCCATCAGCGACATGCAGAAGTCGTAGATGTCCTTGTTGAGCTCGGCGGAGGCGAGCTTGCCGGTCGAGCCCTCCGGCCCTGGCGTGCCGGCCTTGCGGGTGCCGGCGGCGCGGATGTTCGTGAGACGGGCCGCCTCCGCGCGGATCCACAGCTTCATGAGCTCGTCACGAGTGGACGCGTTGGTGTGGCCGTACTCCCGGAACGCCTTCACGGCGAGGCCGATCGGACCACTCCCCCGTGGCGCGATGGAGCCACCGATCGAGACGCGCTCGTTCATCAGCGTGGTGATCGACACCCGCCATCCGTCGCCAACCTCACCGAGACGTTCGGCGTCGGGGATCCGGGCGTCGGTGAAGTACACCTCGTTGAACTCCGCGTCACCGGTCATCTGCCGCAATGGCCGGACCTCCACACCCGGAGCGTGCATGTCGACGACGAAATAGGTCAGGCCCTTGTGCTTCTCCGCATTGGCGTCCGATCGGGCTACGAGCATCCCCCAACGGGCGAGGTGGGCGAGCGTCGTCCACACCTTCTGTCCGTTGACGATCCACTCCTCGCCGTCCTTGACGGCCCGGGTGGCGAGTCCGGCCACGTCGGAGCCGGCGCCGGGCTCGGAGAACAGCTGACACCACACCTCCTCGCCGGTGAACAGCGGTCGCAGGTAGCGCTTCTTCTGGTCCTCGGACCCCCACGTGTAGACCGTCGGCGCCCCCATGCCGTACCCGATGGGGTTGCGGTAATAGGCGACGGGTGCACCGGCTTCGCGCAGGCGGCCGTCGACGGCGCTCTGCACCTTCGGGGCCATGCCGAGGCCTCCGAAGCCGGGAGCGAACTGCACCCACGCGAGGCCCTTGTCGAACTGGGCGCCGAGGAACGTGACCGCCGGAGTCGTTGCCGGCGGGAACTCCGCGAGGAGTTCGTCGCAGAGCTTGGCGACGAGTTGGATGTCCGATCCGGCGATCGTGTCGGTGGTGGAACTCATGGTGGGCCTCCGGAGGCAGGTGTCAGACCGGTCGGTCGGCGACCAGGCTACGAACGGCCTTCCTGTTACAGCGAATTGGGCCGTTCCCGCCGGCGCCCGATCGGTGGTCTGCTCAACTGGAGCGGTGGTCCGAGTCGTGGTACTCAACAAGCCCTTCGACGTGGTCACCCGGTTCACCCTCCCGGCGAACGCCGCGCCCGGCACCCGCACCCTGGCCGAGTTCGTCCAACAATCCGGGCTGTATCCGGCCGGGCTCCTCGATCGTGACTCCGAGGGCCTCGTGGTCCTCACGTCCGATGGCCGTCTGCAACACCGCCTCACCGATCCCCGCCACGGACACGAGCGCACCTATCTCGCCCAGGTCGAAGGAGAGCCCGACGACCGGGCCTTCGCTGCGCTCTCCGACGGTTCGGTCGTGCTCGAGGGGGTCGCCTGCCGTCCGGCTTCGGCCGCCCGGGTCGAGGAACCGCAGTGGTTGTGGCCGCGGGTGCCACCGGTACGACATCGCCTGTCGGTGCCCACGTCGTGGATCGAGCTCACTCTCACCGAGGGCCGCAACCGCCAGGTCCGCCGGATGACCGCGGCGGTCGGCCACCCCACGCTTCGCCTCGTTCGTGTGGCGATGGCCGGGCTCACCTTGGACGGATTGGCGCCGGGCACGTGGCGCGAAGACCAACTCTCCGCGTGACGCGGTGGGATGCTCAGGCTTCGGGATGCTCACCGGCTCTTCACCTTTGTCCGGGACACTCAACGCAATGGTTGATGTGAGCTCCCTCGGATCTGATCTTCCTGCGGCCGGCACCCCGGCCTCGACGGTGCCCGCATCCCTCGCGAGGTTTCGCCGTCGGATGGCGCCCCACGGTCCGATCCTGGCGGTGCTGAGCCTGTCGGGACTGCTGAACGGGTGGGCGCTCGCGAACGTCGGGTGGGGAAACGCGTACTACTCGGCTGCGGTCCGGTCGATGATGCAGAGCTGGCACAACTTCGTGTTCGCCAGCTTCGAGCCCGGTGGCTTCGTCTCGGTCGACAAGCCGCCCTTTTCGCTATGGGTGCAGACGATCTCGGCGAAGCTCTTCGGCTTCAACCAGATGTCCCTGCTGGTTCCCCAAGCCATCGCGGGAGTGCTGTCGGTGTGGTTCGTGTACCGCGCCGTGACGCTCGTGTCGTCGCGGAACGCAGGTCTCGTCGCCGCGCTGTTCCTCGCCGTGACGCCGATCCACGTCATGGTCAGCCACTCCAACAACCTCGACGCCGTCCTCGTATGCGTGATGTCGGGAGCGGCCTACGCCGCCGTTCGCGCCGTCGTCAGCGGCCGCCTCCGCTGGTTGGCGATCGCCAGCGTCGTCGCCGGGCTGGCGATGACCGCCAAGATGCTCGCCGGCGTGCCCGTCATGCCGGGGATCGCGTTGGCCTTCGCGTGGTGCGCTCCCCTGGGTTGGCGTCGCCGTGCCGCGGGCGCGGCGACGAGTGTCGCCCTGATGGCTGCGATCGGGCTGGCTTGGTTCGCCTACGTCGACCTGACCCCGAAGTCGTCCCGCCCTTATGTTGGGTCGAGCGCCACGAACTCGGCGTTCCAGCTCGCCTTCGAGCGCAATGGGGCCAATCAGGTGGAGGGCACCCAGGGTGGGGTCGGGGGTGGTGGTGGACCGGGTGGCCGGGGCGGTCCGGGTGGCTTTCCCCGTGGCGACGGGCCGGGATTTCTACCGGGAGCGGGAGGCGGCGCAGCCGACGGTGGAAACGGTGCCCTCGGCGGCCTTCTTCCCGGTGTGAACCTGCCGGGAGCGGCCAACGGGGCGCCGTCGACGGGCATCGGCGGCCTTCTTCCCGGTGTGAACCTGCCCGGTACTGCCAACGGCGTTCCCGCAGCCGGAGGTCCTGGCCCCGGTGGATTCGGTGGCGCGCCCCGGGGCGGCCCGGGCGGTGGGTTCGGAATTCCGCGACTCGGCTTCTCCGGTGGTGAGCCGGGACCGCTGCGACTCGCGAACACTGAGCTCGGATCACAGATCGCCTGGTTCCTCCCCCTTTCGCTGGCCGGTGGTCTGCTCGTGCTCGCCCGGCGCCGGTTCCGCCCGTCGCCTGCGATGGCCGCGACGGTGATTTTCGGGGGCTGGCTGTTGATCGCCGGCGGCGCGTTCAGCATCACGAAGGGGATCGTCCACCCCTACTACCTGTCGAGCGTTGCGCCTCCTGCGGCAGCGCTCGCGGGACTCGGGCTGGCCGAGGTGGTGGCGGCGCTGCGCGAGCGACGGTGGCCGTGGCTGGCGATCCCCGCGGTCGGTCTCGCGGCGACCACCGTGACGCAGTGGACCGTTCTCCGACGCCCCGATTCGATCGACTGGCGACCCGCTCTGGCATGGATCGCCGTGCTCGGAGCGGTGGTCGGCGTGGTCGCCCTCATCGCCGGCACACTGCGTCGGTCGAGGACGGCAACCGGAGCCGGTGTCGCCGCGGTCGCCCTCCTCGTGCTCTCGCCCCTTCTGTGGACGCAGTCGTCCCTGGCCAACGGCGTCACGCCGCAACTCCCGTACGCCCAGGCGACGGGGCTGAGCGGTGGACGATCGGGTCTGCAGCCCAATGGCGGCTTCACCTTCCCGACCGGCGACCAGAAGCGCCTCGTCGAGTACCTGCGTTCGCAGCGCACGACGGAGAAATGGTTGGTCGCGGTACAGAGCGCGGGACAGGCCGAGTCGATCATCATCGCGAGCGGCGCGCCGGTGATGACGATGGGTGGCTTCATCGGATCCGACCCGATCCTCACCGAGGATCAGCTGCGGGCCAAGATCACCGGAGGACAGGTCCGGTACTTCCTCGTCAGCGCCGGTGGCTTCGGCCGCGGCGGGTTCGGCCCCGGCGGTGCCGGTGGTTCGGCGTCGTCATTCGTCTCGACGGAATGCGCCGAGGTCCCTGCGAGCGCGTGGCAGTCCGGCGCCGACGCCGCCGGCGAAACTTCGTTCGCCGGCGGACCCACCAGCGCCTCCTTCACGCTCTACGACTGCAAGCCGACGTAGCCCGTCTTCTGGGTCGGCTCCCGTCGTTGGGTCAGCTCACGTCGTTGGGTCGGGAAATGTGCACTGGCGCACGGGAGCCGACCCAACTCGCTCAGCGGACCCAGGCCGTTCGCTAGGGCACGGTGCGCTCGGCGGCGAGAGCGCTGCGACGCACCTTTCCGGCGTCGTCGCGCACGACCTCGAGCGTGAATTCGAACGTCCTCGGCACTTTGTAGCGGACGAGGCGCTCGGAGAGGAAACGTCGGAGTTCGTCCTCATCAATGCCAGCGACGCCGACGGCGGGATCGATCTGGACAACCGCGTGCACGACCTTGCCGAGATCTTCATCGGGCAGGCCGATCACCGCGCTCGACAGCACCGCAGGATGTTCGGCAAGCGCGCTTTCGATCTCGGCCGGATAGATGTTGGCCCCGCCCGACAGAATCATGTCGCCCTTGCGGTCCCCGAGGTAGAGATACCCGTCAGCGTCGAACCACCCCATGTCGCCAAGGCTCTCCCACCCGTCGGCGATGCGGTGCGCCTCGGCGCCGACGTAGGTGTACGTGGCGGAACGGCCCGTCGACCGCATGAACACCTCGCCCATTTCCCCGACCGGCAAGTCCTCATGGGTCTCGGGGTCGAGAACGCGCATCTCACCCATGGTGACCCGACCGACCGATCCGCGATGGGCAACCCACTCATCCCCGCGGATGATGGTGACCGCCTGCGCTTCTGTTCCTGCGTAGAGCTCGTAGACCTGTTCCGCTCCGACCCAATCGATCCATGCCTGTTTGCACCACTGTGGGCACGGTGCAGCCATGTGCCACACGTGTGTCAGCGACGACATATCGAACTGTTCACGATCCTCGGCAGGGAGTCGGACCATCCGGCTCATCATCGTCGGCACCAACAGCATCAGGCTCGGTCGGTGGCGGTGCACCGACTCGACCGCCGATCGAGCGTCGAACTTCGGCAGGATCACGACGTGGTTGCCGTGGAACAGGCCGAGCGAGCTGAACTGAAACGGGGCGTTGTGATACAGCGGTCCGGGCACGGCCACACATCCATCGATACCCATGCCGAAATTGCCGCCGGCATCATCGAATTCCGCGCGCGCCCCGGAGAGGATGAGCTTCGGCCGCCCGGTCGACCCTCCGCTGGTCGGCGCCTTCCAGGTTGGTGAGACGGCGTCGGGCAGGTCGTCGGTCGACAGCGCAGAATCGGGCTCCCACCCGATTGGGAGGACGGTTCGGGTGGTGTGGGCCGCGGGGTTTACTCCGAGTACCAACGAGCTGTCGGCGAGCTCAACGATGGCGTGGCGTTCACGATCCGGGAGGCGGTGCGACACCGGTTGAGGGACCGCGCCGAGCTTCCATGCCGCGATCGCCGCTTCGAGAAACCCGATCGAGTTCGGCAGCGCGATCGTCACCAGCGACCCCTCGCGCACGCCGCGCTCGGCAAATGCCCGAGCAAGACGATTCGTACGCTCACGTAGTTCTTGGCGGGTGACGGAGTCCTCACCGCAGGTCACCGCCGGAGCATGTGGGTCGCGATCCGCCGCTGAATTGAGAAGGTTCGGAACCGAGCGCAGTGCCATGTCCCTACTCTTCCCGAGTTTTCCTGCGTGAACGTAGTCGTCCACGCCAGTAAGGCCGCTGCGTCGAGGTGTGCTCGGCGTGGAACACTCTCCCGCCATGACAACTCGATTCGATGGACGTGTCGCCCTCGTCACCGGCGGTGTGTCCGGCATCGGCCGGGCATGTGTGCAACGGTTCCTCGACGACGGTGCCAACGTTGTCGTGGGTGACCTCAACGACGTAGCGTGTGCCGCGCTCGAAAACGAGTTCGCCGGGCGCGTCGCCGCGCAGCGATGTGACGTCACGGCAGAGGCAGACGTCGAATCGCTGAGCGCGCTTGCCATCGCCCGTTTCGGCCGGTTGGACGTGGCCGTCGCAAACGCAGGACGGGGGACGTTCGGCATGATCACCGAACACTCGGCGGACGAGTTCCGGGCGATCGTCGACGTGTGCCTCACCGGGGTGTTCCTCACCATCAAGCACGCCGGGACGGTGATGTCCGACGGTGGCGCGATCGTTGCCATCGCATCCCTCAACGGGGTGCAGCCGTCAGCCGGCATGTCGGCATACTGCGCGGCGAAGGCGGGGGTGATCATGCTGACGAGGGTTGCGGCGATGGAGTTCGGCGTCCGAGGCATCCGTGTCAACGCCGTCGGCCCAGGATTGATCGAGACGCCAGCGACGGGCACGTTCTTCTCCCTCCCCGGTCTGGTCGAGGAGTTCGTCGAGAACACAACGATCGGACGCCACGGGTCGCCCGACGAGGTCGCGGGCCTGGTCGCGTGGCTCGCGTCGGACGAGGCGCGCTTTGTCAGCGGGTCGTTCCATCTGATCGACGGAGGCGCGTCGACCAAGCGCTACCCCGACATCCCCGGTGCCATCGATCGGGCGATGGGAGCGGGCGCGTAGAGCTGCTCGTCGGGGTGATGCGCAGCTCCAGCTGCTCGTAGGACAGAGCTTTTCGCTCCGAAGCGACAGGGGCGCCACGATGCACCAGTAGCCTCTTCGGCCGTGAGTTCCCCGCAGCAGAAGACCCAACGCCCCGTCAACGCCGTCCAGAGCCGCCTGATCGCCATCAGCCTGCTCGAGCGGGCGGTCCGGGCCGCGACCGACGACGAGATCGCGGGAATGGTCAGCGGGCTCACGGAGGAGCAGTCGAAACTCCTCGAGCAGCGCTGCCACGGCACCGACACCGCCTCGGTTCGCGCCGCGCTGACCAAAGGTCGGATGAACGGCACCCTGGAGGGAATCGCTGCGCTGCTCGCCGATCGCTGCCTCGCCGATTGCGTCGAGGCGCTCGGCGAGTCATCGGACAATCCCACGGAGGCCGAGCTGCTAGACGCCCTTCCCGGTCTGGTCGAGCGTCACTCGGTCGGTGCGACCCGCATGATGATGGCATCTGCCATCGTTGGCGAAGCGTTGGCGTCCCCGATCCTCAAGGACCTTCTCAAGTCAGATCCGGTCGTCGCCCTTCCACCGGCGGAACTGGTGTCGATCACGGTTCCGAAAACCGTCGACCCGGATCGCGACGCCAAGCTCGCCGCCCGCAAGGCTCGTAAGGACGCCGAGAAGGCCGCCAAGGCGAAGGCCAAGGGCCGCTAGGCACTTCTCCGCTCGTTCCGGCCGCCGTTCGCCGACGAGCGCCGGACAACCCAGATCGCCGGCGACGGCATCCCGCTCCGGCCGGAACAGGCGGTTTCCGCGCCCGACACGGTGCATCCGGGATACCCGTACCTGTGATGTGGGATGGCCCCACGACCGTTGTCGCCTCCCTTGCGCTAGGTCGGCGACGTGGTGACCGGTTCGCCAGCGGCGCCGGTCACGGGCCCCTCCGGCGGCGGGATCGTCGTGGTCGACGTGGCCTCCACGGTGGCGACCGTTGACGGGATCGGTGCCGCGGTCGTGGCCGGGACCGTATTGGGCGGGGCACTCGACGGGGCCGAGGGCGCCACGGTCGTCGGAGGTTCCGCGGTGGTCGACGGGGGAACACTGGTTTCGGCCATCGTGGTGTCGGTGACCAGGGTCGTTGTCGTTGTGGTCGTCGAGAAGAGTTCGGGCTGGTCGAACCCGAGGATGATGCCCCGGCTGGTTGGCTGGGGAACGAGATCCGCGTACACGATCAGGTTGTCGACGTAGTGCCCGGTGCTGCGGTCGAACTTGCCACCGCACGTGACCAGGCGGATGGTCGAACCCACTGTCGGTCCGTAGACCTTGTCGGTCGGGAAGACCGACTTCTTCGGCTTCTCCACCTCGCTGACCTTGTACAGATACCTCGAACCGTCTGACTGTTCGACGAAGATCAACTGCCCGACCTTGGCCTTCGGGAGCCGAGAGAAGACGCCGGGAGCGACCTTGGAGTCGTAGTGCCCGACGATGACGGTGGGACCGCTCTCCCCGGGGACGAAGCCGCCCGACCACCAGCCGGTGATGTCGGCCCGACGGGGCACGGCCAGTGCACCGTTGGTGTCCAGGCCGATTGGCATCGTCTCCGCGTCAAGACCGATCGAACTCATCAGTACACGCACGGGACGTGGCCCGATGCCGTACCGCCGGTCGTCGAGGAGGTTGTCGTTGACGGGCAGGTTTTCGGTGAAGCGTTCCGGGATGTCCTGGCCCGGCCGCAGGTCTACGGTGCGGCGGATGCCAGTGGCGGTGTCCTCGATGACGTTCGGGCTGACGATCCGGAAACGCTTCGGATCGTTCTGATCGGTCGCCGGTTCGAGGCCCGCGGCCTCCTCGGCGTTGGCCGGTCGCACGGTGGAGCCGGCCCGTTGGGCGAGCGCCGTCCACCCGGCGGCAACGAGGAGAAGTGCCGGAACGACATACAGCCACCGCCCCGGTGCTGCGCTGGACGGTGGCTGTCGGTCAGAGCTCATCGGTCCTCACCGGACGGGCGAGGAGTGGAGGGGGTCAGGCCTTGCGGCGGCGTGAGACGAAGATGCCCGCACCGATACCGGCGGCGCCGGCGGCCAGCGCGAGCGGCAGTACGGTCGAGCCGTTGTCGTTGCTGATGAACCCGCCGCCTGCGGCGACGCCACCGGCGGGAACCGCCGTGGCGGCAGGATCGACCGGTGCTGCGGTGTCGGCAACCGGGGCCTCAGCAACCGGTGCCTCGGCAACTGGTGCCTCGGCTGCCGGCGGAACCGTGGTCGGCGCGTCCTGGGCGGAGGCGGGCACGGCGAGGAATGCTGCTCCACCGACGAGAACCGAAACGGCGGCGGTGCGAAGTGCTTGACGAAGCATGGTGATCTCCTGGTGTCGGCCGACGGGCCGGATGGTCGAGTAGGGACAGGTTACCCGCGCTCGGGGCGGCAGCCCGATCATCGGCCACTGGGCGAATGACCTTGATGTCGTCGGTCCGAGCGTCGTTGCGGCACTCGTCGGGGCACCCCGGGATCGACATCGGTTGTCCGCCCTGACTTCCTCCGTGGTGACGGTCGGATGCGGAACTCTCAGGTTTTCTTCCGCCCGACGCATCCAAGTCGTCCCCTGTGACGAACCTTCAGCATGTCGCAACCTGATCCGTTCACCCAGACAATCGTCCGGCGGCTCGGCGTGCGGAGTTCTCTCGGACTCTCCGCCGCCGTTCTTGCGCTGGTGTTCTCGGGATGCAGCGGCCAAACGGCTCCAACCCGCGACCTCGGTGCCACGGGCGTTCCGGTCGCCGATGCCGGCCCACGTGGCGATGCCGGACAACCCAGGTCATCCGCCCGACAGTCACGACTCGTACTCGGGTCACCTGAACCCGGCCTCTCGTTTACCGTCCCGTCGGAGGTCACCGCGGCGACCGCGAAACAACCCCCTGCCGGCCCGTCCTCAGGCGGCCCGAACCGCACCTCATCCGTCGGCGCGGCCAGCCCTACCGCGGCGGCGGAGGAGTTCGGTGACGCGGTCGTCACCGGTCGGATCGTCGACGCCTTTTCGCTTCTTCCGGACATCGAGCAGGAGCGCATCGGCTCGGCCACCCGTTTCGCCGACATCCTGCGCCGGGAACCGGCGTGGCTGTCGGCCGCCGTCGATGCCAAAGCCAGCGAAGGCCCGGACGTGCCCGCCCTCCGCGTCGATCAGGCCCCGACGATCGACGAGATCCGAGGTGTCGTTGGTCCAACCGCGATAGTGAACCTCCCCGCCCGCAAGGACGAGTCCGGCTGGAAGGTCTCGTGGGAACGGCGGACGATCACCCAGCGCTACGCCGCTCCGGAAGGCCGGGTGTCCGACGATGTCGTCGCGTGGGCTGCCGCGCGACAGGGCAGCTGTGCTTCGTCAGGCAACACGCCCCGGACGAGCCCGGTCGGCGAGTACGGCGGCGGCTTGCTCGGTGCAGTGGGGCTCGCCGACGCGCTCTGCACGACTCGCGGCGCTGCGTCCGTCGCGTCGGTCGGCGACATCTACACGTTGGACGATCCCCAGGCGCTGCTCGATGCGTACGGCAGCGGCGCCTACCAGTGGGCGCGCATCGTCACCCTGTCCGCCCCGCACGAGATGCACGTGATCGCCGCTCCCATCGGCGACCGCTGGGTCGTCGTCGGCCTCGCTCCGGTGTCGAGCGCGCCCTGAGTCCAGCGCGCTGCCCCACCCCCTGATCCCCAGCACCACAACCCCCCACCCGCAACAGAAATGAGAGTCATGAAACGTTCACTCCTTCGACAAGGCATTCCCGCCATCGGCCTAGCCGCTGCGCTCGGGTTGAGCCTTGCCGCACCGACCACGGCGTCGAGCCATCGGGAAGCTCCGGCGATCACCGAAGACCCGGTCGCCGACATCACCGACCTTTACGCCTTCGTGAGCCCGGATCGCCCGGACTCGACGACGTTCGTCATCAACACCGATCCGTTCCAGAACCCTGGTGGCGGACCGAACTTCTCCAAGTTCGGCGACGACGTGCTCTATGAGCTCAACATCGACAACAACGGTGATGCCGTTGCCGACATCAAGTACCAGTTCCGTTTCAAGACGACGTATTCGAACCCGAACACGTTCCTGTACAACACGAACCAGGTGACCTCGGTCGATGACCCGGATCTCAACCGCAAACAGACGTACACGCTGACGGAAGTTCGCGGCAAGGACAGCAAGCCGATCGGTCAGAACCTGTTGACCGCACCGGCCTACGTGGGAGCCACCCGTTCGACGCCGAACTACCGGGCAACGGCTGCGGGCGCGAGTCACCAGCTGGAGCAGGGCGCCATCCGGGTCTTCGCCGGCCCGCGTGACGACCCGTTCTTCGCCGACCTCGGGGCGATCTTCGACCTCGGCGGTCTTCGTCCGCTCAATTCGTTCCACGTCATCAAGCAGCCGACCGCTGCTGGCGTCGACTACCTCGCCGGGCAGAACGTCAGCTCGATCGTCCTGCAGGTCCCGAGCGCTCGCATCGCCAACGCCGGAGATCCCGTCGTCGGTGTATGGGCGACGACGTCACGTCGTGTCGGTGAAGGCAACGGAAACGGCAACTGGAAGCAGGTCGCCCGTCTCGGGAACCCGCTCGTCAACGAGGTCGTCATCCCCGTAGGGATGAAGGACACGTTCAACGCATCGACTCCGGACAAGGACGGCCAGTTCGCCAAGTCCGTTCTCGATCCCGAGCTCGGCAAGCTGATCCCGTTCCTCTACGGCCCGGCCGGCATCAAGGTGCCGACCACCGTCGACGCCGGACTTCCCGCAGCCTTCGCCGGCCGCCAGGACCTCGCCGTGATCTTCCTCACGGGCATCCCGGGTCTGAACAAGTCCAAGACGTTCTCGGCTCCGTCCGAGATGCTCCGTCTGAACACCGCCATCGGAAAGTCGTCGTTCCCCAACGGCCGCAACCTCACCGATGACGTCGTCGACACCGCCCTCCAGGTGGTCGCCGGTGCCAACCCGTTGGTGACGGACAAGACCTTCACCGGATTCCCGAACAACGCGCTCGGTGATGGTGTCGATGCCAACGATCGGGAACTCATGAACGTGTTCCCGTACGTCGGCCTGCCCCGTGACGGCTACGGCGCCGACCGCGCCTACGAGCCGATCAAGGGCTGACCATGAAGACGGACAACGACTGGAGTGCTCGCGTTCGCGTGTCGCGAGTGCGCGATGAACGACCGACGCGCTTCGGCGTTGCCCGTCCTGCTTGTCTGAACGTGTCGCCCGCTGGGGAGTTGGCGGCCCATTCAACACTGGCACGAGTCCTTCGCCGCAGCACCTTGTGCGGCGAAGGGCTTTGCCTGCCAGACGCAGTGGACCGACAGGGCTCCAGGGTCGCCGCTAGCCTCGGGGCATTCGTCAGTGCACTTATTATCACCGTGATCGCTTTCCCTGGCGGAGCGGCTACGGCGGCCGCCGTGTCGTCGGTTCCCGCACGGACGGTCGCCGCGGGTGTCGCCAAACCTTCGATGCGGAACCTTTCCACTGCAGACCGCATCGTCCGGCTCGAAGCAGCGACCAAGACCGACCCGAATGCCGGCGATCAATGGCGTCAGCTGGGCGCCGCCTACGTGCGGCGTGCCTTCGAGACCGCCGACCCGGCCTTCTATCCCCTCGCCGAGTCGGCGCTGAGCCAAGCGGAGAAGCGTCTCGGCGCCACACCCGATCTGCTTGGGACCAAGGCAGCCCTCGCGCTCGCTCGCCACCGATTCTCCGATGCCCGCAAGCTCGCCACCGAAGTGCTCCGGCAACGCCCGGGCGCGTTGGACGGCCGCATTGCGCTCTTCGACGCCGAAGTAGAACTCGGGAACTACGCGAGGGCCTTCGAGCAGATCGAGTCGCTCGTCGACGAACGACCGAACGTCGCCACGCTGTCGCGGCTGTCCTATCGCCGCCAGCTCAGCGGTGATCTTCTCGGCGCAGAGATCGCCATGCGCCAGGCCGCGTCAGCCGCGCCAGACGGATCGATCGACCGTGCGATCGCCCTCGCCTATCTCGGCGACGTCCTTCTCGAATCGGGCCACGTCACCGCGGCTGGCCGCACCTACGAACAGGCTCTTCGCCTCGAACCGACGAACGGAACGGCGATGCTCGGATCTGCTCGGATCGCCATGGCCCGCGACGACGCGCGTCAAGCGGCGGCGATCCTCGATCAACTCGTCGAGCGGATCCCCCTTCCGGGCGCGCTCGGACTCCGGGCCGACCTGGCTCGAGCCAGCGGTGATCGAAAGACGGCAACGGCGACCGATCAGCTCGTCGATGCGAGCGTCGCCCTGTTCGAGGCGAACGGTGCGGTCGTCGACGCCGAACTGGCGATCCTCCTCGCCGACCGTGGCTCCGACTCCGCGCCGGCGGCGCTCCGGGCCGCACAGCGCGCCTATGCGGAACGTCGCACGATCTTCACCAACGACGCCATGGCATGGTCGCTGTTCGTGTCGGGCCGTGCGGTCGAGGCCGTGCCCTACGCCCGTGCCGCGGTGGCAACACAGCCGGGCGTCTCGTCAGTTCGCTGGCATGCTGCGGAGGTCCTCGCGGCGACCGGTGATCTGGCCGGTGCGCGACGCGAGCTCACGGCTGCGCTGCGCAATCCGTGGTCCTCCCCCCTTCAGACGAAGGCAGTTCGGGCTCTTGCCGGCCGGCTCGGCGTCAACGTTCCCGTCGTCGCTTCTCCCTCCCCCATCCGTGCCCAGCAGGCCACCAACCCGCCCCTCAGGAGCATGCAATGACCAGCATCACGTTCGCACCCGGCCGACGCGGTCAAATGGCCAGGCGCATCGCTCTGCTCCTCGGCATCATTGGCGCACTTAGCATTCGTCCTGAGGCGGCCAACGCGCATCCGCTCGGCAACTTCACGACGAACACCGCGACCCACATCGCAATTTCGCCGCGACAGGTCGACGTCGCGTATGTGGTCGACCTGGCCGAGATCCCGGCTCTCAAGGTACGACAGGAGCTCGGCGCGTCGAGTGGCCCGGTTCCGCGCGCCGCCGCTGACCGCTGGCGTGACGAGCGTTGCGGATCGATCGCCCGATCACTCGACATCACTCGGGACGGCGTCCGTGCCGCACTTGCGCCGATTGGAGGCGCTCGACTCGTGTTCCCGGCCGGTCAGGCGGGCCTGACGACACTTCGGCTCGAATGCCGTTTGCAGGCGACGTCGGGCTCTTCATCCGCAGGGTCCATTGATGTCGTGGACCGGAATTTCCCCGACCGCCTCGGATGGCGCGAGATCTCGGCATCGGGTGACGGAGTCCGCGTCGACGGAAACCTCCCCGCGGTTTCTCCCACCGATCTCCTGCTTCGGTATCCGAAGGAAGCGGTGAGCGCTCCGTTGCGCCAAATCGCCGCTGCATTCGACGTGTCGCCCGGTGCCGCGGTCGACGTGTCGTCGTCGGACTCGGCGACCTCGCAGTCGACAACGACGGATCGCGGCAACGACGGACTCACGCAGCGGTTCCAGTCACTGCTCGACCACCGCAAGGTCACGGTGCCCTTCGCCGCCGGCGCGATGCTGCTCGCCGTCCTGCTCGGAGGTCTCCACGCGTTGGCGCCCGGGCACGGCAAGACCATCATTGCCGCCTACGCCCTCGGGCGCCGCGGACGAACCGCCGACATCATGGCCATCGGCGGCACCGTGGCGGTGACCCACACCGTCGGGATCATGTTGCTCGGTGTGCTCGTCTCGGCCACCACCGTGGTCTCGCCGGATCGTTCGCTGCGGTGGGCGAGCGTGGTGTCGGGCGTGCTCGTGATCGGCGTCGGCTTCACGTTGTTGCGGACTCGGCTGCGCGTGTTCCGTCGTCCCGGTCGCCATGGCGCGTCGGGCTTCGTCGGTGCGTCAGACCCCCAACCCCACACGCATGTGCATGACCAGGGCCACGACCATCCGCACCCGCATGACCACGACCATGAACATAACCATGACCACGGACGCGACCATCCGCACCGACATGACCATGAGCACGCAGTCGCGCACCACGACGATGCGTCGCATCACCACGACCATCACCCGCACCCCCATGCGCACGAGCTTGGCGACACGACGGGCCAGACCTCGGCCCTCACCGCCGAAGCCGGGACGCGAGTCCACCCCGACGACCCTCGTTTCATCGTCACCAGCCACGCTCACGGCGGATGGTCGCACGACCATGTCCTCCCTGCGCCCGGTTCCGTTGTGCGTCGTCGCGAGCTGGTGATGATGGGACTCGCCGGTGGCCTCGTGCCCAGTCCGTCCGCCTTGGTCGTCCTCCTCGGGGCGATCGCCGTTGGTCGAGTACCGTTCGGCGTGGCCCTCGTCGTGGCCTACGGGATCGGACTTGCGGCAACGCTCGTCGGAGCGGGACTGCTCATCGTTCGTTTCGAACGCGGTGTCCGCGGGTGGTCGTCGCGGCTGAGCACTCCCGCCGGAGCCCGTCTCCATGCCGTCACCAATGCCCTTCCGCTGGTGTCGGGATTCGCGATCGCCAGCGCCGGCGTGCTGTTGCTCGCTCGGTCCGTCGCCCAACTCTGAGGACGGCGCATCACGGCGGTCTGCGTCACTCACCTTCGGACATGGACCGAAGTCGCTCGGCGAGCGCGACGCGAGTCTGCACACCGAGTTTGCGGTACACCGAAGCGAGGTGGCCTTCGACAGTCTTCGGACTCAGGTAGAGCTGCGAGGCAATCGTCTTCACGGTGGCGCCGGTCGAGGCACGTTGGGCGATGTCGCTCTCCTGGGCGGTAAGCGTGTTGGACGATTTCGTTCTTCGGGGTCCGCCTCCACCGGCGGCGTCGAGATCGATGCGGGCGCGGTTCGCCCATGGCGTTGCCCCCCTCGATTCGAACGCTTCGAGAGCGGCCCGGAGTTGGACTCTCGCTTCCGCTCGGCGTCTGTCGCGGTGCAGACGAGCACCCCACAGCAGACGGATCCGCGCCGCCTCGAACGGCCGGGGAGACTTGGCGTCGATTTCCAACGCCAGCTCGAACGCCGCATCGTCGCACGCCGACGCCACGACCGCAGCGCAGCACACCGACAGGCTCTTGGCCGAGGTCGAGCCAGAGAACTCGGCCCGCGTGTCGAACGCCTTCGTCACCTCACGGGCCTCCTCGAGCTCACCGACCCGTACCAACGCCTCGACGAGATCGAACGACCACGGGGTGAGTGTCGGGTCCTCGGTTTCGTGCTCCTCCGAGTACGCCCGCGCCAGCCGCAGCGCAACGACCGCGGCCCGAGGATCACCGGCGCTCAGCTCGACGAAGCCCAGCGCGGACTGTGCGGCGATCACCACGAACCAGGGCACGCTGTTGCCTCTCGGGTCCCGAAGGGGTTCGAGCTCGCTTCGGGCACGATCGATGTCGCCGGTCGCCGCGAGCAGCCGCGCCCGCGTTGCCACGGCGAGCATGCCGTTGACGGTGTGCCCCGTCAGATCGGAGAACTCCTTGGACTGGTCGAGCAGCGACCGCGCATCGGCGAATCGCCCTTCGTGTACGGCCACCCAGCCCTCGAGGAATCGGTTCAGCGGGACGGACTTGTACTCGCCCGATTCGATCTGGGCCTGGGTGTCCTCGTCACGAATTCGGCTGACCAATTCCGTGTGGTCCTCCATGAGCAGCGCCCGCCACTTCCATCCCACGTCGAGTACCGGGGTATCCCCGGCGAGCTCGGCACTCAGCTCCGCCCGCGCACCATGTCGATCGCCACGCGCCGCCTGCAGAATCGCCCGGCACTCTGGCAAGCGCAGGCCGGAGAATGATTCGGCGAGTTCGAAGTCGATCCGAGCAGCGGCGAGATCGAAGCGATAGAAGCGAAGCGAGCCCATCAAGGCCAGAGCGAATGTCGCTTTCGCGGGGTTCACGGCAGACAGTCGACGGATCTCGCCCTCGACGGCATCGGCCTCCATTCCCTGTCCCGACAGCGACAGCCCGATGGCAGCGACCATGAGCGCGTCGAGGCGCGCTGCGGGGTCCTCGCACACGGCCAGGATCTCGGCCGCCAGCTCGGCGGCGATGCCGGTGCGGCCGGCGAGTTGTGCCGTTTCGGCACCTGACGCGAGCCGGGCTGCCCGCGGGCCGTCGGGCGGCGTGAGTGCCGCGGCCCGGATGAACGTGTCGGTGGCCAGCCACGTCGCGCGACGCTCCAGCGAAGTGCGTGCTGCCGCTTCGAGGGCATCGGCGGCTTCGGCGTTCGGTCCGACACTGGCCGCAGCGAGATGCCATGCCCGATCGTCGCCGGTGACGACCTCGGCCAATCGCCGGTGTGCCTGGCGTCGCTGCGTCGGCGTGGCGCGGTTGTAAACGGCGGCGCGTAGGAGCGGATGGGTGAAGCGGACGGCATCGCCGGTGAGCGCAACGAGACCCGCCGCCTCGGCTTCCTCGAGGGATGGGGACCGCCCACCGCCGCCACAGATCGCCACGACCGGGGCAGCCGATTCGGCGCCCGAAGCCGCGGCGACGAGGAGCGCGTGTCGAACCTCGGGGTCGAGCGCATCGAGTCGGGAGTCGAACAGCCGCGATGGCATGACGGCATTGGCCGACGCGAGCAGGTCGTCGATCGTCGCCAGGCCTCCGTGCGGGCCTAGCACCTTGGGGATCTGGACCAGCGCGAGGGGGTTGCCGCCGGCCGCCTTCACGATTGCAGTCCGGACGTGCGGTGGGAAGCCGTGAGCGGTTTCGCGGGCGAGGGCGTCGGCGTCGGATGTCGAAAGCGGCCCAAGGTCGAGCGTTTCCACATCCGGCGGGATCCACGTGTCCTCGTCACTGCGAACGGCAAGCACCATCGTGAACCGGCCGGCGGCCCGTCGTACGGCAAACGTGATGCACTCGCGCGATTCGGCGTCGAGCCATTGGGCATCGTCGACCACGGCCACGATGGGTCGCCGGGAGTCGTCACGCGAAGAGAGCAAGGAGACGGTCGCCATTGCCACGGCGAGCGGCCCTCCTCCGCTGCCCCCTCCGATGGCGAGGGCGTTCTCGAGTGCATCGCGCTGGGGTGACGGGAGCGCCCTGCACCGATCGAGCAGCGGCGACAACAACTCCGAGAGACCGGCGAACGGCACCCGCACTTCGGAAGGAATACCGCGAGCGCACACGATCTCGATTTCGTGACCGAAGGTCGCCAGCACTTCGTCGATGAGGGTGGTCTTGCCGATGCCCGCCGGTCCGCGCACGATCACCGAGCCGCCGTCGCAGGAGTCGGCAACGATGACACGGAGTCTGTCCCGCTCAGTACTTCGGCCGACGAACACCATTCGAAGCTACCCGGGCCCCTTCCGGAGCGACAAGAGTCGATCGGCCCCGACGATGGGCCCTCGAGCCCGGAGGTCGTTCGGTACTCTGCTACGGACGGAAACGAATCGCTCCACCCCATCACCTCGTCGAACGAGGCCGGCGGTCTCGTGGGCGCTGACGATGATGGTCGCCCTCAGCTCCTGTGGTTCCGGCGCGGCCCCGACGTCGATGGCACCCGAGCCGACCAACGCCACGACCGCAGCGTCGGCGGCAACCGTCCGAACGGCAACGGGTTCGCTGCCCGCCGGGACGCTGGTCGCGGTCGGCGTCTTCGACGCATGTAAGGCGGTCGATGGTCTCGTCGAGTGCTGGGGTGCGAACGACCACGGCCAACTCGGGCGGGGCGACGACCTCCCGGCCGATGGGCCCGTCGACGTGCAGGATTTCTCGGGGGTCACGCTGCTCGCCGCCGGCGACCAGCACACGTGCGCGGTCGTCCAGTCCCCCGGCGAGGTGTGGTGCTGGGGTCTCAACGACTACGGCCAGCTCGGCACGGGCGACACTACCGACGCTTCTCGTCCGACGCGCGTTGATGGAATCACCGATGCCGTTGCATTGGCCGCGGGGGACTTCCACAGCTGTGCGGTGTCCGCTCGCGACCGTTCGTTGTTCTGTTGGGGGATGAACATCGCCGGACAGGTCGGTGGACAACCTTCGGACGATCCCGTCGTCGCGCCGCGACTGGTTGACGGTGTTGAAGGAGCGGTCGCCGTCGATGGCGGCTTCGGGCACACCTGCGCCATCACCGTCGATCGGAGTGTCTCGTGCTGGGGCGACGACCTTGCCGGTCAGGCGGGAGGCGCCGCCGAGGGTGGCGTCGCCCCGTTGAGGGGATCGAGGACGCCGCGGAGATCCGCGTCGGGATGTACGCGTCGTGTGCCCGAACCGGCTCCGGCGAGGTCTGGTGTTGGGGGCAGAACGACAAGGGGCAGTTCGGCGCAGAGACGATCGACGCCGGGAGTCCGGTGGCGGGAGCAGTCGGCGACCTCGGCCCGGCGACCGGCATCGCCGTCGGTCTGGAGCATGTCTGTGCGCTGACGAACGTTGCCGTTCGCTGTCTCGGCACTCGTGCGGCCGCATTCGGCGAACCTGCGGACGCGGGCGAGACGGCCCCATTCGCCATGCCGGGCGTCAACGACGCTGTGGCGATCGACGCCAGCTATTCCTCGCTGTGCGCAGCGAGGGCCGATCGGACCGTTCGCTGCTGGAACTACGACGCAAGCTCCGAGCCCGTCGAACGGTGACTCGCCTCTCGCGGCCTGCGACCGGTAGATTCCGCGCATGACGGACACCGACTACTCGCTCACCGCTCCGCACGTCCTCGACGATCCGGCCGCAGCCCATCGCGAGTTGCGGGCGAAGTGCCCGGTCCACTTCGAGGCGACCGCCGACTACTCGCTGTTCACCGTCGCGTCACCCGGAGACGTTGTCGCCATCCTCCAGGACCCGGCGATCTGGTCCAACGCCAAGGGACCCGGCGTGAAGAAGTCGTCGAGCGTGGGCGACGTGCAGCACGACGATCCGCCGGTCCACACCCATCGCCGCCGCTTCCTCCGTGACCCGTTCCTGCCGAGTGCGGTGAATCGGACCGCTCCCGCGATCCGCGAGCTCGCGGAGTCACTCGCCGACGGTCTGCGCGCTTCGGGTCGCGGCGGCTGTGAGTTGAACCACGACTACGCCCTTGCGCTGCCGGTGGCGAGCTTCTGTGCGCTGCTCGGAATCGACATCGCCGACCGTGAACAGTTCAGCCGCTGGGCCGACGACATGGTGGCGGGTATGGCCTATCAGGACCGCGGTCGCGACGGACGGCTCGGGATCGGCCGCTTCGCCCGCGAGCAGATCGAACTGCGTCGAGCCCTCCATGCGAAGGGAGAGGACCTTCCGGACGGCTTCCTGTCCTACGTCGCGACCGCTCCGTACGATGACGACGGCGGGGTGTTGCCGATCGACGAAGCCGTGAACACGGTGTCGCAGTTCCTCGTCGCCGGGCACGAGACGACGACGTCGCTGATCACCAACCTCATGTGGCGGGTGCTGGAGACCCCGTCGCTGTGGGCGCAACTCGTCGCCGATCCCTCGCTCATCGAGGTGGCGGTCGAGGAGAGCCTCCGGTTCGATCCGCCGGTGCTCGGGCTGTGTCGCACCAACAATGTCGCGACCGAGGTCGGTGGCGTGGCGATCCCCGAGGATTCGAAGGTGATGGTCCTCTATGCGTCGGCGAACCGAGATCCCGCGCTGTTCACGAACGCCGACGAGTTCCGGCTCGATCGTCCGCTCACCGACCTGAAGAAGCATCTCGCGTTCTCCTGGGGCATCCACTACTGCCTCGGCGCCGGTCTGGCCCGCCTCAGCGGTCGGATCGCGGTGGAGACCCTGGTGTCGAGGTTTCCGACGATGCGTCTGGTCGGCGAGACGAAGCGACTCGACGCCCCGTTCCTGTGGGGTCGCAAGGTCCTTCCGGTTGCGTGGGACTGAACCGGGGAACCGACTCGTGCTCCCGGGTCGTCCTACCAGCATGACTCGACGCCTCATCCCGCTGCTCGCAAGTGCCGTCGTTGCTGCGGTGGTCCTGGCCGAACCCTCCGGAGCCCGCACTCCCAAGCCGACGGTCGCGGTGATGAACGCCACGTCGGACTACCTGATCGGCGGAGTGTCCAACGACCGATGGGTCAGCGCCGACACGCTCCAGGAAAGACTCCCCGACTCCGCCCCGGTTCGTTCCCTGAGCCTCTCCGGGGAGAGGTCGCTCGGCACCAAGAAGCTCGCCGCCACCCAGCCCCCCGACATCTGCAGCTGGAACTGGCAGTACGGCGACCTCGGCGGTGGCGACGATCCTCTCCGTGTCGTCGGCGCAACCTGGCCCCTCGTCCCCCGGCCGGTGAAACGGCTCGACCCGAAGGGCCGCGCGTACCGGGCAATCGTGGGTGGGTTCCTCGGCAAGAACGGGATTCCGAACCCGATCGTCCGCATCACCGGCCAGTATCAGGTCGACCTCGATGGTGACGGTCGCGATGACGTCGTCATCACGGCGTCGAACTTCCAGACGAGCGGCGACTTCCAGATCGCCACAACCGTCGGCGACTATGACCTGGTGATGGTTCGCTCGCTTCGCGGCGGCAAGGCGGTGGAGCGAGTCCTGTACTTCGAACGGTTCGGGGCATCGGCCGGCGTCGCCTCCGACGGCTCCCAGCACTGGGTGCTGGCGATCGGCGATCTCGACGGCGACGGCAACATGGAGGTCATCACCGAGCTCACGGCCTGGGAGGCAGGCCGCACCGATATCTACAAAGCCGGCACCAACGCGGCGAGCCGCTGGAAATCCGTCGCCAACGAGAACTGTGGCGTCTGACCGACCACTGCCTCGCGGCTTCGTTTCCCTTCTCGGCCACGGCGGTCGAACCCCACGTCGAGAGGTCACCGAGAAGTGCCTTCGCGGACATCCCACCGGCCGTGCGCAGATCGGTGCCGTGAGTTCCGTCTGTAGCGTGACCTCATGACTTGGGACCCGAGTGCCGAACCTTGTTTCGCATGACGGCATCATCGGGTCGACTGAAGCGCCGCGACCGGATCGCCATGGCGACGTGGACCGGAAGTGTCGACGCCAGGATTGGCACGCGGCTCCAACTCGACTGGGATCGCATCGCCCGCACCCATCCCAACATCGCCCCCGTTGCGATCGTTGGCTTTGCCCTCGGCCGAGCCCTCGCCGCCAATCCCGTCGCAAATCGACGCGCCGGCCGCTGGACGGTTCGACCGCATCGAACCGTCCGCGTTTCTTTTGCGGTTGATGCGTCGAATGACCTTCGTATCGCGGTGGTTGACCGTGCCGACGAGCTCAGCCCGACCGAGTTCCAGCGCGCGCTTCGTTCGGCCACCCGTGACGCACGCAGTCGCACGGGTCCATTGGCCCGGGCCACGCGTTTTGCCGAGGCATTTCCGGTCGTGGTGAGCCGTCCTGCGCTTCGGTGCTGGTCGGCGCTATCCGCGGGATTGGGAGTCGGCGCCATGGGGATCCCGGGAGCGCCCTTCGGCGCGGCCCTCATCTCGTCGGTTGCCCGGTTCGGTCTTCCCGCCGTCGACGTTCCTTTTGTTCCCTTCACCCGGTGCGCGCTCGTCTGCTCTGTCGGCGCCGTGGCGTCCGCTGTGGTGGTGCGCGACGGCGCTCCCGCAGTGGCAAATATCCTCGGCGTCAGCGTCAGCTACGACCACCGGGTCTGCGACGCATCGCAGTTGGCGTCGCTTCTGCGTAGCTTCGAAACCGCGATCTACAACAGTCCGGCCACCATGGCCGAGTCGCGGTTGGGCTGACGCGGTCCGGTCGTCGAAGGTGGCTTTTAGCAGACCGCGACGGCCTAATTCACTGAACGGTGAATTTTGTTTTCTGGGGTGTTGGCCTGCTTGACTGTCTGTGTCGCCGGTCACGTGTGACGGAAGGCCCGTTCCGGGTCGCCGCCCACTTCCCCAGCGCCACCGTCCAATCCAGGCACCTGCCGTCACATCAGGCTCCACTTAGGGGGAAGCATGTCAAGAAAAAGGTCCGTCGCCGGACTGATCGCCATCGCCATTGCCGCAGCGCTCGTTGCTCCGGCAACCTCGAGCGTGGCTGCCACGAAGAAGACCGCCAAAAAGGTCGCCAAAAAGACGACCAGGAAGCCCGTCGCGACCACCGCCGCCCCGGCGGCCACGGCGGCCCCGGCTGCCGGCGCCGCGGGCCCGTGTGCTGCGAAGGTCGACACGTCGCTCGACAAGACGTACGGGGACGGTGCCGGCCAGGTCGCCTTCAACGAGAATTGCGCCGAGGCTAAGCCGCTCAAGGCGGCTGGGGACCCGATCGTCATCGGTTTCCAGAACCCCGAGGGTGATCCCGCCGGATCGTTCCCGGAGTACCGGTTCGGCGCCGAAGCCGCTGTTGGCTATATCAACAACGAACTAGGTGGGATCGGTGGCGATATTGCCGCCGGCAAGCCCGGGCGTCCGATCAAGCTCGAGGTGTGCTCGATGGCGATCAATCCGACCGACTCGACGAAGTGCGCCAACGAGCTCGCCGCCAAGAAGCCTTTCATGGTGTTCTCGTCGCTCAACTTCTTCGGCAACCACTTCGCCACGTACAACGCGGCGAAGATCCCGGTCATCGTCGGTACGCCGATCTCCCCCGCCGACTTCACCAGTCCCGGCACCTACGCCATCGGCGGCGGTGGCGGATGCCTTGGCGTGCACACCGGTCTGATCGAGTTCGCGACAAATGATCTCGGCGGCCAGAAGGTTGCCGTGCCGTGGGCCAACACCCCGCCAGGCGTATTCTGCTACCACGACCTCGAGAAGAAGCCGCTCAACGTCCTCAACGGCACGACTCAGGCCAAGGACAACTCGGCCGCTCTCACCAAGCCGAAGCTGACCCACATCGGCGTGCCGATCCTTCCGGGTCAGGCCGACGTCACCCCCCAGGCCCAGCAGGTGCTCGACTTCAAGCCGGATGTGATCGTCTTCTCGGCCCAGGGCGCTGACTGCTGGACCTTCGTGAACGCCCTCGGCAAGCTCGGCTGGACCCCGTCGAAGATCCCGCTCGTTCTTTCCGGTGCATGCATCGACGACAAGGCGGCTACGGCAGCAGGTGATCTCGCCAAGGGCATCTACTTCATCGGCTCTTCCCCGATCACCCAGACCGGCAACCTGAAGGGACTCCTCCAGGAGCAGTCGAAGCTCTACCTGTCCAAGAGCGACAAGTACGGCGCCAAGGATCAGAAGCTGAAGGGTTTCGCCACCGCGGGCTTCCTCGGGATGATGAACGTCTGGATTCAGGGGAACATCGCCGCCAAGGGCAATCCGTCGTCGCTGAATGCGCAGAGTCTCGAGGACGCGTTCGCCAAGACCGTGCGCAGCCACTCTTGGGGCAGCACTCCGTTGGAGTGCACCTCAGCAGCGGCACCGTACCTCTCCGTCTGCAACGCCCGTGTCACGTCCTCGCAGTGGAACGGCGCTGGGTACGACGTGAAGCGTTCCGACTTCTCCGGGCTCTACCTGATCAAGGGCACGGCACTCGACTTCGGTCGCTGAGCATCGCTTGATCGCTCCGGTCCGGCGTCTTTACGACGCCGGACCCGAGCGCCTGCAGCGCAAGGGGTGGTCGGATCGGCCACCCCGTGTTGTATCCCGGCTGGGTCGACCCGCGCCGCGTCCCATCACCTATCGACTTGTGGCGTTCTTCGCCTGGAGCATCCATGAAAGACCCCATTGCCATCATGTTGGGTGGCCTCGGTCAAGGCGGTTTCTTCGCCCTGATCGCCATCGGCATCGTGATCGCCTTCCGCGGATCGGGCGTGATCAACTTCGCCCAGGGTGCGATCGCCATGTTCATTGCCTTCGAGTTCGATTCGATGCGCAAGAAGGGCGTACTGCAGCTTCCCTGGATCGACTTCCTCCCGACCGATGCGCTGAACGTCCCTGTTCGTATCACCATCGACAGTGGTGGGCTCGGTGTGTTCCCGAGCTTCGTCATCGCCCTCGCCATGTCGGCGTTTCTCGGTGTGGTCGCCCACTACCTGGTGTTCCGCCCGCTGCGCAACGCGGCGCCGCTCGGCAAGGTGATCGGGTCGCTCGGCTTGATGCTCTACCTCCAAGGAGTAGCGCTCAAGAACTTCGGCACCGAGAATCCGCAGCCGTCGGTGGTCCTGCCGAAAGGTCTGTTCAACAACTTCCTCGGCCTCGGCAAGCCGCTGGCCAAGGAGTCGTTTTTCCTCGCCGTTTTCGCCGTCGTCTTCGGCGCGGCGCTCTGGGCATTCTTCCGCTACACCCGCTTCGGCCTGGCGACGCGAGCCGCTGCCGGCAACGAGAAGGGTGCGGTTCTCCTCGGGTACTCGCCGGAGCGTCTCGCTCTTGCAAACTGGGTCGTGGCCTCGGTCGCCGCGGGACTTGCGGGCGTGCTCGTCGGTTCCATCACCGGCGCTCTGAACCCGGTCAAGTTCACCGGGCTTGTCGTGCCGGCGCTCGGAGCGGCGCTGATCGGCAAGCTTTCCTCGATCCCGTTTGCCACCGCCGGCGGCATCGGCATCGGCCTTCTGCAGACACTGGCGGGAGTGTGGCTGCCGACGAACAGCTGGTTCCCCTTGGCCTGGCAGGCAACGGCCGCGAATGCGCTTCCGTTGGTCGTCATTGTGTTCGTCCTGTTCGTCCGTGGTCGCTCGCTACCGATCCGAGGCACGGTGGAAGAGAAACGCCTACCGCTCGCTCCGTACCCGAAACGGGTCTGGCAGCACAGCCTCATCTGGGGCGCCGCGGCCATTGCCTTGGCGGCCTGGGCCGATGGTGGCAAGTTCGGCTTCTCGGTGACGACGACGTTGATCACGGCCATGGTCATGCTCAGTTACGTCGTGCTCACAGGCTATGTCGGGCAGATCTCCTTGGCCCAGATGTCGATCGCCGGCTGTGCTGCGTTCATGACGGCGCGCATGCTCGCCAACGGCACGCCCAATGAGGTTTCCGCCTTCCCCGTCAGCGGGCCGGGTCTTCCGTGGCCGCTGGCCGCTGGGATCGGGATCGTCTTCTCGGTCGTGGTGGGCGTGGTTCTCGGCCTTCCGGCGCTTCGGGTGCGCGGTGTCCAGCTCGCCGTGGTCACCATGGCGGCCGCAGTCAGTCTGCAGAGCATCTATTTCGAAAACGAGCTCCTCACCGACCAGACCGCCGGTTCCCCGGCGTATCTCAAGAACCCGACGTTCTTCGGCATCGACCTCGGCGTCGTCGGCAAGAACGGGCTCAACAGCAGTCTGAAGTTCGCCATCTTCACCGTGGTCGTGCTCGTCGGCTTGGCGGTGCTCGTCGCCAATATCCGCCGAAGCGGCACTGGTCGGCGCTTCCTCGCTGTTCGCGCCAACGAGCGGGCCGCCGCCGCGGCAGGCGTGAACGTGATGCGCACCAAGCTCCTCGCCTTCGCCATCGCGTCGGCCATCGCTGGCATCTCCGGCGTGATGTTCGGTTACCAGGCCCGCCAGATCAGCTCAGCAAACTGGGTGTTCTTCCTCAGCCTCTCCGTGCTGGCCTTCGCCTACCTCGGCGGGATCACCTCGATCAACGGGGCGATGATCGGCGGCATCATCTTCGCCAACGGCCTGATCACCGCATGGGCGAACCACCACTTCCACAACGCGATCAGCGTGGACCTCACCAGCATCATCGGAGGCGCCGCCCTCGTCTTCACGGCCATCCACAACCCGGGCGGTATCGCACCACGTCTCCAGCCCGGCTTCCAGTATCTCGGGAACTGGCTGCTGCGGGCCCGGGGCAAAGAGTGGCTGAAAGCTATCCGCGCCGTCGGTCCCGGAGCGGCAGTCGCGGCAATCCCGGTGGCGTTGTTGTTGTGGAACAAAGCCGAGGAGTGGCGCAATTGGTTCCTGCTTCTCGTGCCGCTGAGTGGCATCTTTTTCCGCGGCATCTCGAAGGACCTCTTCGGTTTCCTCAAGCGGGTCATCACCAAGGGCGAGGCCGGAGCCCACGCTGCTCCCGGCCACGGAGCGCCGGCACCGGTGCCCGCCGCGACCGTCACCGAGCAGGGAGCCTGATCCGTCATGACTGCGATCCTCGAAGCCAAAGGACTCACCGTCTCCTACGGCGGACTCAACGCCAACGACGATGTCGACCTCGTCGTCCAGTCCGGCATGGTGTGCGGGCTCATCGGTCCGAACGGCGCCGGCAAGACGACGTTCATCGACGCCATCACCGGATTCACCCCGCCGACCCGGGGAACGGTGCATTTCAATGGACACGACATCACGTCGCTGTCCCCAGCGCAGCGCGCCGATGCCGGCCTCACTCGCACGTTCCAGTCGCTCGAGCTCTTCGACGACCTCACGGTGTGGGACAACCTCCTCGTGCACGCCGAACGGCCGTCGTTCACCTCATTCCTTACCGATCTCGTACGGCCGAACCGACGGCTCGCGGCGTCGGAACAGGCCGAGTGGGCACTCAACATCATGGGCCTTGGCGATCTGCGCGATCGGCTCACCCTCGACCTCTCGCACGGTCAGCGCAAGCTGGTCAGCGTGGCTCGGGCGTTGGCCAGCCGACCGAAGGTGGTGCTCCTCGACGAGCCGGCCGCCGGCCTCGACACCGCTGAGTCGCAAACCCTCGGTTCACATCTGCGTGACTTCCTGACCCAGGACATCACCGTGTTCCTCATCGACCACGACATGGGCCTCGTGCTCAACGTGTGCGACTACATCTACGTGCTCGACTTCGGCCGGATCATTGCCCAGGGCACACCGGATCAGATCCGCACCGATCCGGCCGTGATCGGGGCCTACCTCGGCGCCGAGGCCGGCGAGCTTCAAGCCCAAGAAGGTGCTGCTGCAGCCGCGGCAGCCGGAAGGAACCACTGATGAGCACGGTTATCGCCCCGCCCGAGACCGTCATCAAGATCTCCGGCCTGGCCGCTGGCTACGGCGGAATCCCTGTCGTGCGCAACCTCGACCTCCATGTCGGCAAGGGAGAAGTGATCGCCCTGCTCGGCCCGAACGGCGCCGGCAAGACGACCACCCTGCTGACCATTTCCGGAATCCTCCGCCCGGTCGCCGGATCGGTCGAGGTGTTCGGCAAGGAGGTCCCGCTTGGCAAGCCTCACCTGGTCGCCCGCAGCGGCCTCGCCCACGTCGCCGAGGATCGTTCGCTCTTCTTCGACCTCACCGTCGCCGAAAACCTGCGCCTCGGTCTCACCGGTCCTCGGGCGCAGCAGAAGGTTGCGATGGAGCGCGCCATGGAACTCTTCCCGGCGCTCGCGCCGTTGCGCAGTCGTCTCTCGGGTCTGCTGTCGGGTGGCGAGCAGCAGATGCTCGCCATGGCTCGTGCGCTGGTCTCGGAGCCGAAGGCCCTTCTCGTCGACGAGATGAGCATGGGCCTGGCCCCGATCATCGTCGAGCGGATGATCCCGATCGTGCGACGCATCGCCGACGAGACCGGCACGGCCGTCCTCATCGTCGAGCAGCACGTGCACATGGCGTTGTCGATTGCCGACCGTGGGTATGTGTTGAACCACGGCGAGTTGGTGCTCTCCGGTACCGCCGCCGAGCTTCTGGCGCGCCGCGACCTTCTCGAGGCGAGCTACCTCGGCGGTGAGGTGCACTAACCGCACCACCTGCTCCGCTCCCGCTCGGCCGGCGCCGCGCGGACCGGAGCGATGTGTGTCGGGTTGACGCCTCGTTGTCGACGTCTCGCCAACTCAACAAGCTGGCGCCAACACGCCGCGCCACTCCCAGGCGTCGCGTACGAAAGGCGAAACGAATGGCCGAGGCACTTCACTACCGCCACCTGTCCGATGTGGCGGCCGAGATCCGCTCGGGCGCGCTGTCTGCCGTCGAGGTCACGCAACATGCGCTCGATCGCATAACGCGGCTCGATCCGCGCCTGCACGCGTTCGCGTGGGTGCGGGCCGAGGAGGCGATGCGTGACGCAGAAGACGCTGATGCGCGCACCGCCCGCGGCGAGAGTCTCGGCCCTCTGCACGGCGTCCCGGTCGCGGTCAAGGATCTGTGCGCGATGGTCGGCACGCCGACGCGTGCCGGCGGGTTCTTCTCGACCGGATTCTCGTCCACCGACACCGCCACAGTGGTGACGAAACTGCAGCACGCCGGTGCCATCATCATCGGCAAGGCGCAGCTGACGGAAGGCGCGTGGGGTACGCATCATCCCGATGTCGCCGTGCCGGTCAACCCCTGGGCCGAGAATCGTTGGTCGGGTGCGTCCTCGAGTGGCTCAGGTGTGTCGGTTGCGGCCGGCCTCACCTACGGAGCGGTCGGCACCGACACCGCTGGGTCGATCCGCTTTCCCTCGGCCGCGAACCATCTGGTCGGTCTGAAGCCGACGTGGGGCCGCGTGAGCAGCCACGGCGTGTTCCCGCTTTCCGATACGTTCGATCACGTCGGTCCGATGGCGCGCTCGGTCCTCGACGTTGCGTTGCTGTACGAAGCGATGGCCGGGTCCGATCCACTCGATGTCACGTCATTGACCGAACCGGTGGGTGACTGCACATCGGCAGTACGGACAGCGCAGTTGCGCGGTGTCCGGATCGGAGTCGATCAGGCGTACGCGCTGGAGAACCTCGACGGGCCGACGTTCTCGGCCCTCACCGCGGCCATCGCCCTGTTGAAGGAGCAGGGCGCGGTCATCGTCGACGTTCGGGTGCCGGAGGTGGACGCAATCCTGCCCCTAGCGGTCACGGCGGCCGCGACCGAAGCAGCGATCTCCCACGCCGCGAGCTACCCGTCGGAGCTGGACCGGTACGGCCAGCCTTACCGCGACCTCCTCGATCTCGGCCGCGCCGCCACCGCGGTCGACTACGCCACCGTCGCCATCTGGCGCCGCGAGTTCCGTGGAGCGCTGCACCGGATGTTCGCGGAGGTCGACATGATGGTCGCCCCGGTCCTCCCCATCGCTCCCCTGCTGGCGTCGCAGATGAAGGCGTCGGTGGGTTCGTCGCCCGTCGACTCGGCCGGCTTCATGCGGTACACGATTCCGTTCAACCTCGCCGGCGTCCCGTCGCTCACCCTTCCCATGGGCCACACGGCAGATGGTGCTCCCCTCGGATTCCAGCTGATCGGCCCGGCCCTGTCCGAGGCGACACTTCTCTCGGCGGGGGCCGGGTTTGAGGCAGCCAGCGGCTTCGCCACCAGGCACCCGGATCTCTGATCGGACCGACGAGACCGGGGTCTGTCGTTGACGGACGATGGTTGCTGCGTCCTGACCGTTGCTACGCGCTCGTATTGGAGTGATACGCGCGCGTTCAACAGCCGCTTGAGATCAGGCCGGGTCAGTCCCAGGTCCCACCGGACCACGTGCCGCCGGACCAGCTCGACCCAGACCATGACGACCCCGACCACGACGAGCCAGACCACGACGAACCGGACCAACTCGAACCGGACCACGACGATCCCGACCAGGACGACCCCGACCACGACGACCCCGACCACGACGATCCGGACCATGACGAGCCCGACCAGCTCGAGCCGGACCAGGTCGACCCGTTCCACACCCCGCCGGACCAGGAACTCCCGGCCAGGTTGGGCGTCCACGGCTTGCCGAAGATGTCCTTCTCACCGGCGAGGACGACACCGTCACGGGCGATGTGATCGGTGCCGCGGGCCAGTTCGATCGAGCCGGTGCCGGTCGACCACGGCCAGCTCTGTACGAAGTTCGGCAGACCGGTGCTCAGGGTCTTTGCCATCTGGAGTTCGCCCGACCCGAAGCCCTTCGAGTTTCCGTTGATCGGCTGGGCGTTCGTCATCAGCAGCATCTTGACCTGGTCGGGGGTGGCCATCGGGAACTTCTGCAGGATGAGCGCTGCGGCGCCGGACATGATGGCGGTCGACTGCGACGTTCCGCTGCCCCGGAAGTACCGGGTGCCGAGCAGCCCCTCGGGGTGGTTCACATCGGTATGGCTGTTCGCGACCCGCAAGCCCTGGGTGTGGGTGCCGGGGGCGACGAGATCGACGTTCCGATTCGCGCCTCGCCCGGACCAGGGGGAGAACAAGGGAACGGTGTCGTCGGCGAGGGCCGGCGTTCCCATCGTGTCGGCCGAACCGACCGCCACCACCCACCGGTCGTTGCCCGGGCTGGAGAGTGCGGGCGCGTTACTTGGGAGGTTCTGGAAGCCGTAGTTGCCGCCGGCGACGACGACGACGATGCCGGCTTTCCAGGCCCGTTCTGCCGCAAACGCCAGCGGACTCAGCTCGTAGGGCAGGGTGGAGTTCGTGCCGTAGGAGAGGTTGAGGACCCGGATGTTCATGCCGGGGTCGTTCTTGTGATCGACGACCCAGTTGATGGCGGCGATGACCTGGGTGACGTCGACGCCGCCGTCGGCGGGGCCGACTTAGACGCTGACGATCCGGGCATCGGGGGCCATGCCGCGGTAGGCGGTGGCGGGGGCGTTCGCATAGGGGGCGGTGAGCGTGGCGTCTTTGCCGGCGATGAGGCCGGCCATGAACGTGCCGTGGCCGTTGGTGTCGAGGCGGGTCAGGTTCGGGGCTTGGGATTCCATCGAGAGGTCAGGCCCGTGGATGATCTTGCCCGGCGCATCGAGGCCGGGGACGGGTGACACGCCGGTGTCGATGACGGCGACGTCGACCCCTCGGCCGGTGAAGCCGGCGTTCCACCACGTCGTGGCACCGGTGGTGGAGGTGACTGCGGCCATCGAGTACGGGTCGGTGAGCGGGTCGTAGGCGGCCGCTGATGCGGGCTGGGCGCCGAGGGCCGGCAGAAGGCTGGCTCCGGCGAGAAGGGCGCCGAGAACGTGGCGTGTCGTCGAGCGTCCACACAACGCGTTGCGGAGCCATGTGGTTCCGGATGGGGCATTGGTGACACGAGGGAAGTGAGGCATAGGTGCTCCGAAGTTTCGGTGATCTTCCGCGACCACGCACCCACTATCGCCACTCTCCGTGGTCACCTCAATAAGTCGGGAGACTCTGCACCACATCTCACGACCGAACGAACCGTCAGTCGTTGAGGCTCGGGCCGCGCTACCTGGCCGTTCGGGCGGGCGCGCTGGCCCCTGTGCCCATTCAGTCGGTTCCGACGATGGCGCGGTACGCGTCCTGGGCGTAGGCATCGGTCACCACGCCGAGGCCATCGGCGACCCGGTTCACGTAGGCGAAGTATGCAGTGACCTGGTTGACGTCGAGGATGTCACGATCCGACAGGCCTGTCGCGCGCAGCGGAGCAAGTGAGTCTTCGATCATTGCGCCCGGGGCGACCGTCAAGCCAACGGCGTAGGCGAGGATGGCGCGTTGACGGTCGGTGATCTCTGCTGACTCGAGGTCATCAATAAGCGCGCGTACGAGAGCGACGTCCTTGCAAAGGCGGACGAGACCGGCCGCATGATGAGCAAGTCAGTAGTGGCAGCTGTTGATCTTGGAGACCGTCACACCGATCATCTCCCGCTCGATGCGGGTCACGCCGGAGCGCCCATACATCACGGTCCGGTAGAGATCGATATGTGCACGCATGGTCCCGGGGTGGAGCGCATGCACCTTCAGAATGTTGTCGACAGCACCAACGGACTTGTCGCGTTCCGCGTCGTAGAGCTCTTGGAGCAGACCCTCGGCTGCGTCTTCGGTGATCGTGTCGATCCAGGCGATTCGTTCTGACGAGTGCATGGCCCGCGACCGTACACTTCCGCTGCTGAAGCCGGGCGATGAACACGTTCGCACCGATCTTGCGATTCGGCACCCGAAAGCGCATGAACGGCGAAGGAGCCGGCCTTGCGGCCGGCTCCTTCATTTTGTCGAAGACGGGTCGACGGTCTCGTTCAGTTCCAGGAGCCGCCGGACCAGGAGCTTCCCGACCATGAGCTGCCTGACCACGAGGAGCCCGACCACGAGCTTCCCGACCACGAGGAGCCCGACCAGCTCGAACCGGACCACGACGACCCTGACCACGAGCTGCCCGACCACGAGGAACCCGACCAGCTGGACCCGGACCATGACGAGCCGGACCAGGATGACCCGGACCACGTGGAGCCGTTCCACGTGCCGCCGGACCACGATGATCCTGCGGCCTGTGCCAGAGCCAGTATTTTGGTGTCGATAGGCCGCCCGAAGACGTCCTTCTCGCCGGTGAGGGTGACGCCGTCGGCGGTGAGGTGATCGGACCCGCGGGCGTCTTCGATCGTGCCGCCGCCCTTGGCCGGGGCGAACGTCTGAATGAAGGCCGCCGGGGTCTTGCCGGCGAGGGTGGCGAGGTCGATCTCGCCGCTACCCTGGGCCTGGCTATCGGCCCCCGGAACCTTCTTGCCGTTGTTGGCGATGAAGCGCTTGACCTGGTCCGGGGTCAGGTTCGGGTACTTCTGCAGGATCAGGGCGATCGCGCCGGAGGCGATGGCGGCGGCCTGCGAGGTACCGGAACCCCGGAAGTAGCGGGCATCGATCCGGCCCTCGGGGCTCGTCACGTCCCGGTACCCGTTGGGGACCCGAAGGCCCTGGAGGTGCGAACCGACGGCAACGAAGTCGGGGTTCTTGCACTTGGCCCCGCATCCCGTTGAGCTCGCCGAGTAGACGCCCATGACATCGTCGTTGGGGAGGGCCGTGCCCATCGTGTCGTAGCCACCGACACCGATCACGAACGGGTTGTAGGCGGGGTTGGCCAGGCCAGGAGCACCCTTGCCCCGCTGGTAACCGCTGTTCCCGGCCGCGGCCACGACGACGATGCCCCGCTTCCAGGCCTGCTCGACGGCAAACGAGAGCGGGTCGGCCTCGGCATTCTGCAACGAGTTCGTCCCGTAGGACAGGTTGAGGACGCGGATGTTCATCCCGTTGTCGTTCTTGTGCTGGACGACCCAGTCGATCGCGGCGATGACCTGGGTCACGTCGACGCCTCCGTCAGCGGTGCCTACCTTGACGTTGACGATGCGGGCGTCGGGAGCCATCCCGCGATACGCGCTGGCCGGAGCGTTCGCATACGGCGCCGTGAGAGCTGCGTCCTTCCCGGCGATGAGCCCGGCCATGAACGTGCCGTGGCCGTTGGTGTCCATGCGGGTGAGGTTCGGGGCCTGCGACTCGAGCGAGAGGTCGGCGCCGTGGATGATCTTTCCCGGAGCATCGAGGCCGGGGACCGGCGAGACCCCGGTGTCGATCACTGCGACGTCAATGCCCCGGCCGGTGAAGCCGGCGTTCCACCACGCCGTGGCTCCCGTGATCGAGGTGACCGCGGCCATCGAGTACGGATCGGCGGCCGGGTCGTACCCCGCGGCCGACGCAGGCTGGGCGCCGAAGGCCGGGACAAGGCTGGCTCCGGCGAGCATTGTGCCGAGAACGAGGCCTGTCGTGGGGCCACGCAGTATGTGGCGGAGCCAGGTGGCTCCGGAGGGGGCGTTCGAAGGCTTGGGGAAGTGTCGCAAGTGGTACTCCAGGTTTCGGGTGGTCATCCATGACCACGCACCCATCTTCGTCACTCTCCGTGGTCGTGTGAATGGGTCGAGAGCCTCTGCACCACCTCTCACGACTGAATCCGCCGTCACCCGATCATGAACTACGGCACAGCAACAGACGTTGACGGCGTCGCAGCGTCAGAGCGTCGAGCGATGCACGGCGGCAACAGTCCCAGAACCGACGCGGGTGGTCGTTTGGCGCATCCACACGGCAAACGTTGTCTCATCCATCGGCCGGGCGAACAGGTACCCCTGTCCGGCTTCGCAACCCATGGCGACAAGTGCATCAAGCTGTTCGGGCCGCTCGATGCCCTCGGCAACCGTGAACTTCCCCAAGTTGTCGGCGAGGGTGACGATGGCGGTCGCGAACGCCTGCTCATCTATCGACGTCTCCAGGTCGTCCACAAAGGGCTTGGCGATCTTGATGGTGTCGACCGGCATCATCCGCAGATGACTGAGCGACGAGTACCCCGTCCCGAAATCGTCGAGGGCCAAGCCCACACCGACCATGCTGAGCTGACGGAGCACCTCGACCGCGTGATCGAGATCTTCGGCGACGAGGTCTTCGGTGATCTCGATGACAAGACGTGAAGGCACCAGCCCGGCTCGCCCGAGGGCCGAGCTGATCCGATCGACGAGACCGGGTTCCCGGAAGCTCCGAGGGGAGATGTTCACCGAGACCCAGGGAACACCCATGCCTGTGGTGTCGGTTCGCGCCACCCAGGCGCAGGCGAGGTCGAGCACCGCCATGTCGAGCGCGGCGATCAGTCCCGAATCCTGCGCGACACCCAAGAACACATCAGGCTCGAGGTAACCGAGCGCAGGATGGTTCCAGCGCACCAGGGCTTCGGCACCGACCAACTCGTTGGTGGCCAGCGTCACGATCGGCTGGTAGACGGCGGAGAGTTCGCCGCGGGTCAGCGCCTCTTCGAGTTCCGTTCGAAGGTTGTAGCGATGCAGGGTCGATTCGTGCATGGACGACGAGAACGTGACGGAGCGGCCCTTGCCCTTTGCCTTAGCGATGTACATCGCCGTGTCGGCGTTGCGCATGAGAGCCGTGGCGTCCGTTCCCGGGTCCATGAGGGCGACGCCGACGCTGGCGCGAACCTGGAGGCGCAGGTCGCCGATACGTACCGGATCATCGAGCGCGTCAAGGATTCGTTGGGCCACAGCGTTGACGGCTTCGCCGTGTTCGGCATTCGGAAGAAGGATGGCGAACTCGTCGCCGCCGAGGCGCGCGACGGTCTCGGTCGGGTTCACGCACCCCTTCAACCGCGACGCCACCTCGATGAGCAGGGAATCGCCGGTGGCATGGCCGAAGCTGTCGTTCACGGTCTTGAAATCATCGAGATCGATGAACATCGCCGCGCCCCGCGCTGGTGCACACGAGTCGATTGCCTCCTGGACCTCGGATCGGAACAGGGAGCGGTTGGCGAGGTTGGTCAGCGGATCATGGGTCGCTTGGAAGGTCAGTCGGCCTTCCATCACCCGCAGCTGAGCGAGTGACTGCTCGAGACGGCCATTCTCGAGCGCGATCGCCGTGTGGTTGGCCAGCGTCTCGGCCAGACGGACATCGTTCACGTCGAATCCCACGACCGCGCTCAGATGATTGGCAACGACCAGGCCGCCGATGAGCCGTGACTCACCGATGAGGGGGATGATCATTGCGTCGTTGTAGCCACGCTGTCGGAGGAACTCACCGCCCTGACCAGCCTCCCCCGCAACGGTGGCGTCAAGAATCGACGAGTGTCGGGATTCGAGGAGACCGATGAGCAGATGATGGGTGTCGTCGAGCGTGCCGAACGCCTGCACCAGTTCCCCCGGACCGACCCGAACACAGACCGGCGAATCGGTGGCCTCCGACAGATAGATGAGCTCGGCCGCTTCGGCCTGGAACGTGTCGCGGACGTGACGGAGCAGTTCGGTCATCCCCGATTCCAGGTCTGATGACTCGTGCAGCAGTTTGGTCGAGCTGTAGAGGAATTCGAGGCCCTCGTGGCGTCGGCGCTGCGTGGTGTAGGCCCAGTTCGCCAGGTAGATGCCGCCGGTCGGAACCACGAGCAACCCCGAGAGCCAGGGCTGTGCGTCCACCACGATCACGGCGATGGCCCCGAGGCTCACGGTGAAGATGTTCGTCACTAGCGCGAAGCGGACGCCGGCGGTGAGCTCGGACAGCCGCCAGGCGCCGGTGGCGAGCGATATTGCGAGGAACACGAGGAAGACCGAAAGGATCGAGCCGGCGAGAAGCGCTACCGAGCCGCTGATCAGCACCATCTCGTCGATCGGCGCCCGATCAGGCGCAAGGTATCGGAACAACCCGATCGACAGGATGTCCGCAGCCACGAACGCGGCCGTGTTGAACAGAAGCTTGAGCGGTCCTTGCTTGCGGTGAAGCCGCAGCGCCAGCGTTCCGCCGACGATCTGTGTGCCGATGACCACGAAGGGCGAGGCGAAGAACAGCCCCAGAGCGACGGGGAGTTCACGGAGGGCGAAGGTGTGCGCTTCACCTCGAACATGGAGATGCACGACGAAGATCTCCGCGGCCGCGAACATCAGCGCCAGGGTTGGCACGGCAAGCCACCAAGGCCAGCGGGTCGGCTCACGCCAGTGCTCTGATCCCGTGAGCGCCAGCACCGCAACCGCCGAAACGACCCAGAGGCCGAGCGTCAGCAGCGCCACGCGTCTGGCGCCGTGATTTGGCGGAGCAGACGCGGCAGGGCGCAGAGTCGACGGTGCGTCGACCACGGAGCGTCCATGCTCACCCAATCCCATGGCCATGACGATCGGCCGATGGAACCGTCGCCTTGAGCCTCGTCGATCCCTGGCCGAGCGGCTTCGGTCGGCGCGAGGCAGCGAGTGGGTCGAACGGACCAGGCCTGTGTCGCGCCTAGGCGAGAGGACCTCGCAGGGCTACGTGTGCGGCGTGGAACCCGCACATCCCGTGCACTCCCCCGCCCGGTGGCGTGGACGCTGAGCAGAGGAACAGGCGTGGATTCGGCGTCCGGTACGGTCGGCCCACCAATGGACGGAACACCAACTGCACACCGTCGTGGGCGCCGCCGCTGATGTCACCACCGACGTAGGCGTGATCATGCGCTTCGAACCACGCCGGGTTGGCGACGTGGCGCGCGAGCACCAGATCACGGAATCCCGGCGCAAACCGTTCGATCTGGCGTTCGATCGCATCGGTCATGTCCACGGTCGACCCGTTGGGGACGTGGCAGTACGCCCAGAGTGTGTGCTTCCCGTCGGGGGCGCGGGAGGGATCGACGAGCGACTGCTGCGCGACGAGAACGAACGGTCGATCGGGGTGGCGACCGGCGGCAACGTCCGCCTCGGCCATCGCCACTTCGTCCGCCGTTCCGCCGACATGCACCGTGCCGGCGCGTCGACATCCCTGGTTGCTCCAGGGCACGGGACCGTCGAGCGCGTAGTCGATCTTGAATGCTGCCGGGCCGTGCCGGAACGCATCGAGCCTGGAGCGATAACGCGCTGGTAGGCGGTCGCCGGCGATGCGCGCGACTTGCGCCGGCGAGAGATCGAAGAGCACAGCGCGCGCCTCGGGGATGTCGGCGAATGACGACACCCGTCGGTCCGTCTCCACGCTTCCACCATGACGACGAAGCAGCGACACGAGGGCGTCGGCGATGGACTGGGATCCCCCCGCAGCGACCGGCCACCCGACGGCATGGGCAGACGCCAACAGGACCAGCCCGAAGCTCGCCGTCATCGGACGCGACAGAGGAAGGAATGCGTGGGCGGCCGAGCCGGCGAACACTGCGCGGGCTTCGTCCCCCTCGAACCAGTGGTTTCCCAAGCGTGTCGCCGGGGCCAGTGCGGGGAGGCCGAAACGGGCGAGGGTGAGGGGGTGACGGGGAACCTGCGGGAGCGGCCGCATCAGCATCGGCATCAGCGTCTCCCAGCGCTCGGACAGCGATGCAATGTGCCGACGCCACGCACGCCCATCTCGACCGAGTCCGCTCGCAGTCTCCGTTGCGTCGCGGGTCACCAGCCCGGCACGCCCGTCGTCGAGCGGGTGGGCGAGGGCCACTGGTGGATGCAGCCACCGCAGTCCGTGATCGGACAAGGGCAGCGACGTCATCACCGGCGAACCGGCACCAAGCGGATGAATGGCCGAGCAGATGTCGTGCACGAAGCCCGGGAGGGTGAGCTCGCCGCTGCGGGTTCCTCCCCCGACCGTCGGCTCCGCTTCCAACACGACGACCGAACGACCGGCCATCGCCAGTGTCACCGCGGCGACGAGTCCGTTCGGGCCGGAGCCCACGACAACAGCATCGATGGTTGTCGCGCTCACATCAGACTCCCCAGCACCAGGCTCCTCGGCACCCGACTCTACGGGAGAACAGCTTCCATGACCCGCGGTGCTCGGCCAAGGGCACGGGCACGCGTACACGAGGTGATGCCAGCCCTCCCCTGACACGAAGGTCTGCACCCTTCCGACGCCGGCGCCAGGTTCGTATCCTGAAACTCACCATCGCCACTGCGCTTGCGGCGATGCCCACCACCCACTCGAGCTGGATCCTGGAGAGACACCACCAGGAAGCGGTGTCGTGGTGGTGCCAGCATGTGCTCCGGAGTGCAGCCAGCCGGGTGTACATCTCGGCGCCTCTCCGTTTGACTGTCTTCGATGAGATCGAACGCGGCAGCGG
>JANMYF010000474.1:0-4485 GCA_031381685.1 Acidimicrobiia bacterium | reverse complement strand
GCGGGAACGATCGATGTCCGATCTCGCCCAACTGCGGCCCGGCCAGCACGTCCGGCTGCGGCTCCGGTAGCGCCGTGCCAGGACGAGTTGCGGCAGAACACCTCCGTGCGCCGTTGGGAGGTGTTCTGCCCCCATTTATGGGGGCAACCTCTCTCCTACGTGTGCAGGGGGTCGAGGCCGGGGAGGGTTGGCTGGCCGGTGCGGAGGATGGCTTCGATGTCGTCGGCCGACAGGGCGTGGCCGGCCAGGTAGCCCTGCACGTACGCGCACTGCAGGGCCTGCACCTGGGCAAGCTGGGTACGTCGCTCGACGCCGACGGCCACCACCTCGGCTCCGAGTGAACCGGCCAACGACACCGCCATGCCCACGAGGTCGGCCGACCCGGTCCCGTTGGGTCGGTCGAGCGTCTCGATCAGTGCCCGGTCGAGCTTGATCTGGGTGAGCGGAAGCCGCTGCAGCGTCCGCAGCGATGTCGTTCCGCCGCCGAAGTCGTCGATGGCCAGTCGCACGCCGGCGCGATCCAGCGTGGTGAGGGCCTCCTCGGCCTGCTCCGTCAGGCTCGGGAGCGACGCCTCGGGGACGTCGAGTCCGACATCGCGTGGTGACAGGCCCGAAGCGGTGATCGTGGCCAACACGGTCTCGGCGAAGCCCGGACGGGCGATCTGCGCCGGGACGACATTCACCCAGAGCTGCAGCGGCACGCGGTAACGCTCCCGCCAGGACGCCACCTGACGGCACGACTCGCGCAGCGCCCAGTCGCCGATCGCGTGCATGGTCTCGAGACCGACGAGTTCGCCGATGAATGCCGATGCCGGAAGAAGACCGAGCGTCGGGTGCTGCCAGCGCAGCAGCGCTTCGACGGCGACCACGTGGCCCGTCGTCGCCTGTACTTCGGGGAGGTAGTGGATCCGGAAGTCGCGCGCCGCCAAAGCCGAACGGGCGATGGCGTCCGTCACGACCGGGCCCGCCGCCGGAGGGGTGACCGATGGACGGATGTGACGGGGCGGACGCAACGCCGCACCCTCGCCCGACGCCGGGGCTTTGCCGGTGCTCGCAAGGGTCGAGCTGTCCGGCGCGGCTGTCCCGCCGGATGCCGTCGGCGCGCCTGCTCGTCCGTGAGCCTGCCCGTCGAGGGGCTGCTGCGTGACCGTGAGCGATCCGTAACTGCCTTCGAACACCTGCCAGCGCCCACGGCCGGCCCGTTTGGCCTGATAGAGCGCGATATCGGCGCGATTGATCAGTTCGTCCGGGGAGGTCGCCGGGTCCGTCACCACGGCGATGCCTATTCCGGTCGACACGTCGGCCGGAAGACCGTTGACCGTCACCGGCGTTTGCTCGAACGCGGCCAGGATGCGTCGCGCGGTGGCGGCGCCCTCGTCGGTCGTGCGCAGCTCTGACAGCAGGACTGCGAACTCGTCTCCCCCGAGACGCGCCACGAGGTCCTCCCGCCGGATCACGCGTCGTAGGGTGTCGGCGACCTGACGCAACACGTCGTCGCCGGCGGCATGGCCGAAGGAGTCGTTGACCTTCTTGAAGCCATCGAGGTCCAAGAAGAGCACGGCCGACATCCCGGCATGACGTTCCAAGCGGGCGATCGAGCGCTGGACCGACTCGCGGAAGGCCAGGCGATTCGCCAGCCCCGTCAGCACGTCGCTGCGCGCCTGGTGGACCAGTTCGGCTTCCGCCTGCTTGATGGCGGTCACATCCGTCGCGAAACCTTCGATCCCGAGCACTGCGGCACCATCGCCGGCCGTGCGGTCGGTGGCGGAGCCGAGAATCGGCGTCAGACGCATGTACTGCCACGAGATCTGGCCGTTGCGACGGAACAGCCGGATGGTCATCGGGCGCTGGCACCGAGTCGGATCCTCGACGATCTCGCTCAGCAGATGTCGATCGTCGGGATGCACGAGACGATTCAGCAGGCCGCCGTCGGCGAGCACTTCCTCCGGTGAATACCCGAGCGAGGCGACGACACCGCTGCTGATGTAGTCGGTTCGACCGCTGAACAAGTGGCGGAAGACGAAGTCACCGGAAATCTCGCCCAGCCGTTCGAGGAGCGACAGGCCGAGCGTGACGCCGCCTGCCGTTGGCGTCAGACCGGCGCTGCTCGACGATCGCAGCTCCGCGTCGGCGTTGACCGCGGCGATGGTGCTTTCGTAGTGACCGATGGCGGCGTCGAGGACGATCCGGTCGCTGACGTCGAATGGCGGCCGGCCGGGCCTCCGGAGAACACCGAGGACGCCGATGATCCGGCCGTCGGTCTGCTCCGACCGCTGTGGCGAGCCCGGAAGACCCGTAGGCGCCGCCGCCGCCATGATCGGAACGAATCGACCGAAGACTCGGCCGGCGTCGCGGGCGTCTTCTTCGGCCAAGCGGCCCCGTGGGGCAACGAGGCCAACGGTGAGGTCGTCGTCCAGGACACCCATCTCCACGGGCTGGCGGGCGCCCAGCACCTCCGCGACCACGCCCGCCGCCGGTGTCCACGGTCGATCGACGGGCTCGCCGTCGACGGCATGGAGCCGCGCCCGGGTCCCGTCGAACGACACGCTCCACAGCACGGCCCGGTCGCCGACGCCGTCATGCAGGGCGCGGGTGAGCACGAGGGCAGCGTCGCTCCGGCTGCTGCGGAGTCCGATTGTGAGCTCGGCGAGTGCACGCAGCGGGTCGGCTCGCCACGTCTCGTCGCCGGCGGTGCGAGCAGGTTCGGCCGACGGAGACGGCGCGGCGGCGGACACGCCTTCGCGAGGTGCGTTGGCGGCCCCCCTCTCCGGACCCGCTGGTTTCGCGACAAGATTGGGCAAGCCGACGGCGATTCCTGCGCTCTCACCGTCATCGGACGCCAGAGGCCACGAACTGGCCACGATCGGCATCGTCTGCCCGCCGACTGCGGGTTGCGGCGGAAGACTGGCTACGGTGACCGGTGGCACACCGGCGGTCGAAGGGTCGGTCATGGCGGCGTTCCGTTCGGAACTGATTAGGGATCCAGGAGTGAACACTCCTTCGACCACGAAGAGTAACAGTACAACCACGAGGAGTGCTTGATGTCGGAGACCCAACGTTCACGCCCGGCGCCACCATCCTTCTCGCGCGCCGACACCGAACACGCGCATCTTCCCGGGCCCCTTTCCGGGGTCACCGTCGTCGAAGTCGGAACGATGATCACGGCCCCTCTTGCCGCCATGATGCTGGGCGATCAGGGGGCCGACGTGATCAAGATCGAGTCGCCCGGCTTCGGCGACGTGATGCGCTATCTGGGCGAAACGGTGGCGGGAACTTCAGCGCTGTGGCTCACGTGCAACCGGTCCAAGCGCGGTGTTGCCGTCAACCTCGGTGACCCCGCCGGGCAGGCTGTGGCCCGCCGGATCTGCGCCCGCGCCGACGTGATCATTCAGAACTTCCGGCCGGGCGTGGTCGAACGACTTGGGATCGACGAACCCCTCATACGCACCGACAACCCCGGGGTCATCTACGTCTCGATCAGCGGATTCGGCTTCTCCGGGCCTATGGCCGACCGTCCGGCCTACGACAACATCATCCAGGCGACCGTCGGGGTCGCAGCGGCCCAGACCGACCCGGCGACCGGCGACCCCAACCTGTTCCGCAACCTCGTCTGCGACAAGATCACCGCGTACACCGTGGCGCAGGCGGTCTCGGCGGCCCTCTTCGCCCGTGAGCGCAATCATCGGCTGACCGGCGAGGTCGTCGGCCAGCACATCCACGTCGCCATGATCGACGCAACACTTGCGTTTCTGTGGACGGACGCCATGATGGGCCTGACCTTCCTCGACCGAGACCTCGTGAGCCCGGGACCGGTGATCGGCCAGGCGTACTCGTTGGCGAGAACGACCGACGGGTTCGTGACGATGTCGATCCTCACCGACGGGCAGTTCCGCGGGATGGCCAAGGCGGTCGGCCACCCCGAGTGGGTCGCCGACCCGCAACTCGCCACGGCGGGCCTACGGATGGCCAATATCGGCCTCTGGCAGCCCGGCCTGGGGGAATTCGTGGCGACGAACACGACGGAGGCCGTCGTGTCGGCCATGGTTGCGAACGATGTGCCGTGCTCCAGCGTCACGGCGCTGGCCGACGTGGCCGATCACCCCCAGGTGGTCGCCAACGGCACGCTCGTCGAACACCACAGGGGCGACTACGGGCGCATGCGTGAGCCACGTCCGCCGGTGCATTTCTCGTCGACTCCGTCGCGCATCGGGGCGGTGCCGCCGAGCCTTGGTGCCCACACGGACGATGTCCTCACCGAACTCGGCTACACGGCGGAGGAACGTCTTGCCTTGCGCAACTCGGGGGTAGTCGGCTAACGCAGGCCGAGCTTGCGGGTGCAGGCGGGCCATGGCGCCCAGCCCTGCTGGTTCTGGAGCTTGCGCGCGGCTTCGTCCTGGGTGGCAGGAGACGCCTCATGGGGAAGGCCGGAGTAGCCGAGTTTGCGCCAGGTCGAGGCGGCGAACTGGTACGCGCCGTAGTAGCCGT
>JANMYF010000450.1:0-11033 GCA_031381685.1 Acidimicrobiia bacterium | reverse complement strand
CCCTGGCGGGACGGCCACCGCGCTCGCCTCCGTCGGCGACTGTTCAACGCCACGCTCGAACGATCACGCGACCTTCGCCTCGTGGGCGTCGCGAAGCGCTTTCACTTCGATGTAAGCCTTCGACACGTCCGCCATCTGACGGGCCAGGACCAGACGCAGACCAGACGAGAGGTCCGATGACTCCAGCGCCGTTTCGTAGGTCTTCACCGCGTGCTCCTCGCCTTGCACCGCAGCATCGAGGACGCCCGACGGATCAGAGCCGGATACGGCGTCTTTCAGTGCCATCCAGCCCCGATGGAGTGCAGCGGCGATCGTGCCGGATGCTTCGATCGGATCGCCGTAGTCCTCGGCCATCTTGTGCAGTTCGTCGTAGAACGAACTGCGCTGCTGACTCAGGCGAAGGAATGTGACGTGAAGCTCGGGTGAGTCTTGTTCGACGAGGGCCGCTGCCCTGGCGAAGCCGTCCTTTCCATCCTCGAGGGTCTTCATGAGGTCGCTCGCGACGTTCTTGTCGGTAGACATGGGTGCTCCTTTTGCGTGACCAGATCAGGTCGTTCGATGGGACCCTTCCGCTACCCCACATCGGGCGACGACAAACTCCCGGGCGAAGGGTTCGTCGACAATCCGGGATGCGTGCCGGTCAACAGTGCCGCGGTGTGCCAAAGGATCGAAGCCGCAGCCTCCGCCAGTTCGCGGCGAGTTGTCGGCTCCAGGCTTGTTCCGAAATCGGCAACGTCCATCTCGAGATGATGCCGTACCAGTTCGCCGGTTGGCCCTTCGCGAAGGAGTACGGAGCCAGCCGGCAGTGAGCAGCGGCTCAGCGCATTCCGACGTCGTTGGGCAGCTTGCCGGACGCCGACTCCAAATGAGCGCGGACGAACCACTGATACTTCTCGAGAATCCCCAACTGACCGATGAGCAGATCCTCCGTGATCGGATCGGGATCGGACGCGGCTTCGATCGCCTTTCGGTGATCGTCGATGACGCCGACATAGACCGAATCCAGGGCGGTGAGGTGTTCCGGGACGAGAGCGCGGCGCAGCGGATAGTCACCCCACGCACGTGTCATGACCATGTTCCCGGCGAGACCGTTCGGCGAGGACCCGAGCGTGGCGATTCGTTCGGCGGTGGCATCGACCATTGCGGCCACACCATCGACCTGCGGGTCAAGCATCGTATGCACACCGATGAACGTCGGACCCACCACGTTCCAAACCACGTGTTTCAGGGTGAGGCCTAGATCGATCAAAGCGCCAAGACGCTCCTGCAGGATGTCGGCCACGTGGGAACCTTCGGTCGGAGTCACGCCTGGACCATGAAGGTCGCCGCGGAGGCCACGCGTGAGTTGGTCGATTCCGCGGCCGTTCTTGCGACGGTCGCCCTCCGAGCGGGCGGGCTGGTCTGCTTCCGTGTTGCCAACGCTTTCCGTGTTGCCATCGCTGCACCTCGAGGTCAGGCCGGACGCCCGGCTTACCGGGTGGTACCCCAGGCGGTGTCCGCCAAACGTCCCGCGAAGTCACCGCCCCGTGCAGGTCGGCCAACGTTTGATCAGATGGGACCTGGGTACCATCTCCAAGATGGCCTTCCGACGACCCCGCCCCTCCTTTCGCTCCTCGCTCGCCATCGAGGCGCTCGCACTGTGGCTGTGGCGACACCGTACGGAAGCACGCACCGTGACCCGGTCGCTCCCCAGCGTGATTCGTCGAGTACGGAGCGGTGAGGCCAAGGCTGCGTTGGCCGAAGTTCGCCCGATCGCCCGACAGGCACGCTCGATCGACCGTTCACGCCAGACGATCAAAGGTCAACGACTCGGTCTCGCCGACCGGGTCGCGCGCTTACGCGGATCGGGCAAAGGCCGCCCCCCGAGCGCAGCTGATCTGAGTCTGCCGGACAACAGTGATCTGATATGAAAAGCTTTCACGCTGCTCCCCTCGTCGTGAACGGGCAGTCCCCGATATCCACCGTCGACAAGAGGACAGAAATGACACGAGTTGACGAAGCCAAGGTCACGCTCACCATCCCGGCCGACCCGGCCTACGTCAGGCTCGTTCGCCTCGTCGTGGCCTCCTCGGCATCAGACCTGGGCTACACGTATGAGGATGTAGAGGACCTTCGCATCGTCGCCGACGAGGCGTCGAATCTGGCTATCGGCGCGTGCCGCCCAGGAGGCCATGTGCGGGTTGGGATCTTCGGCGATGACGGAGCGCTGGCGGTCGGCATTGAATGCCCAACCGGCGAAGATCAGGCAGATTTCGATCCGCTCGCCGCGCAAATCGTCGTGGCCTTGACGTCCTCGTGCACGGTTTCGATCATCGACGGCGAACTGCGGGTCTTCTTCCAATGCCCGCCGGCTTCCCGATGAGCCGTCGTCCGGCGGACGCTGAATCCGGGCCGGACGTCCCTCATTCGTTGGCCCGACGTGATGACGAAACCGAACGCATCAGGCGTTATCAGGCCACGCGAGACGAGAAGCTCCGTGACGAGATCCTGCGCGATTCACGCGGGATCGCCATCGGCCTCGCCCGTCGATTCCGCGACCGGGGTGCCGAGCTCGACGATCTCATTCAGGTTGCCCAAATTGGTCTTCTCCACGCCATCGAGCGTTTCGACCCCGATCGTGGCGTCCCGTTCATCGGTTTCGCAACACCAACCGTCCTCGGGGAGTTGCGCAAGCACTTCCGAACCGTGTGGAGCGTCCACATGCCCCGATCGCTACAAGAAGCGACCCAGAGGCTCGGTCCAACCGTCAGTGAATTGAACCACGAACTCGGCCGCTCCCCCACCTTGGAGGAAATCGGCTCGCGGATCGGTCTGTCCCGTGAGCAGGTGATCGAAGCGATGGAGGCGAGCGCTGCATTCCGGGCACGATCCCTCGACGCGCCCGCGCCCGGAACTGCCGGTTCGTCGCTTCACCTGACGATGGCTTCGGATGATGCCGACACACCCTTTTCTCAAGTAGATGCTCGCGAAACGGTAGCTCGCCTGCTCCCTCTGCTTTCCGAACGAACTCGGCGAATCGTTGAACTGCGCTTTTACGAGGAACGTTCCCAGAGCGAGATAGCCGAAGCCGTGGGTATCAGCCAGATGCACGTTTCTCGCCTTCTGCGTCAGGCACTCGACCAGATGGCGGCGATGTTGCGCGATGACAGCGACGCTGAAGAGAACGCTCTTCCCTAGCGCTCCGATCGAGAACCGGAGAAACTTGCTGCCTGCCGAAGGTTTGCCGTCCCAACAGGTGGGTACGTAGTTCTCGTCGGCACCGTCGCCGATCAGAACGAAGGAGACGCTCATGGGAGCAATCGACGAAGTCAAGGGACGTTTGAAGGAAGCGGTCGGCGCTCTCTCAGGTTCCAAAGACATGAAGCGAAGTGGTAAGGCAGACCAGGTCGCCGGGAAGACGAAGGATGCCATCGACGCCGTTCGCAAGAAGGCTGGCGAGGCCGTCGATTCGGTCACCGACCGAAACCAGAGCTGACCCCCAGGAATCCGGTGCCGCAACGGCCGTTGCGGCACCCGGAGTCCTCGGAGGATTTCGCGAAGGTTGACCTCGCGATTCCTCACCCACATTCCAACGCTCGGCCACGCCGCCCTCAATGTTGCACGAATCACCGTGGGTGATGCGTGCCGAGTGGTAGTCGCCCGGCTGCCTGCCGATGCATTCACACTTGACTGAGGAGCCCCATCATGTCGAACCACGATCTGGGACGACCGCTTCATTTGCGTGCCGCCCTCCCGGCTCCGTGCGTGGGTTGACTCGTGTCAAAGATCGATCTCGCGTGGGCACTGCGGATGGCCCACGGAGCCAACCCATCTTCCATGCCGGCGATCCTGGTCAGATCGGCAGCCGACTTCGGGGCATCCGACGTCGTGGTGTATCTCGTCGATTTCGGTCAGACCGTCCTCGAGGTGATGCCCGACCTCTCGCGCCCTGGTCCGCCGCCCCCATCGGAGCTGGTCTCCACCACCATGGCGGGCCGTGCCTTCACCGATCAGACCGTGCTTGTCGCGGACCGCGGAAGCTCGTTCCGGGTCTGGGTGCCCATCGTTGAGGGATCCGCTCACACGGGTGTGATCGCGCTCACGCTTCCACAACCGGATGAGGCACTGCTCGCGGCAAGCGAAGAGTTGGGCATCTTGGCGGGCTACCTCATTGCGGTCCACGCTCGTTGCACCGATGTCTACGACTTCCACCGGCGTCGACGCGACATGAGCCTTGCTGCCAGCATGCAATGGGACCTGCTCCCACCGCTGGTACTGCGCGCCAATGGGCTGAGTGTCGCCGGCCTGCTCGAGCCGGCATACGACATCGGCGGCGACTGCTTTGACTACTCACTCAATGGCGACTTTCTCGACCTCGCCATCTTTGACGCCGTCGGACGCGGCCTCGCGGCGGCGCGAATAGCTGCTCTGACCCTCGGCTGCTATCGGCACGATCGCCGCGAACGCCGGCCGCTGGCAAAGATCCACGAGAACCTCGGAACTACCGTTGCGCTTGTGGTGAGGAACGAATTTGCCACGGGAATCCTCGGGCGAATCGAACTCCCTTCGGGCATCTTCTCGTGGACGAACGCCGGCCACCCGCTGCCGCTGTTGATTCGTGCCGGTCGGGTCATCCGTGAACTTCACTGCGAGCCGACTCCGCCATGGGGCGTCGCTGGTCTCCACCCGACCGTGGCGACGGAGCAACTCGAACCCGGGGACTGTCTCCTGTTATATACCGACGGCATCACCGAAGCGCGCCACCATGACGGTGAGTTCTTCGGAGTGGAGCGACTCATCGACTTCATGAACCGATACTCCGCAGAGTCGTCGAGACCGGAAGAGACGTTGCGTCAGCTCGTTGCGAGTGTCCGTGCCTTCCAGGAAGTCGATGACCTCCGTGACGACGCCACGGCGATGCTCGTGCGCTGGGAGGGTTCACCGACCAACGTCCTCCCCGGATGACGGCGAGGCGTGAGCTGGAGAGAGATATCAGGGAAAGTCGGCGGAGTCGGTCGGCCGAAGGATACGGATGGGAATCGCCTTCGCTGCAGGTGTTTGCGCGTTCACACCGTGGTGGTCGAGTGGGAGAAGCACATTGAGCTCCGGGAAGTAGCCGGCAGCACACCCAATCGGCGTGGGGTACGCAATGAGACGGTACCCCGTGGCACGTCGCTCGACGCCGGCCATGTCACTCACGACATCGACCACATCTCCATCCGCAAAGTCGAGTGCCGCAAGGTCCGCATCGCTCACCATCAGCACGCGTCGATCGCCGGAAATTCCCCGATACCGGTCGCTATGGCCGTAGATGGCCGTGTTGTACTGATCGTGGGAACGAATCGTCTGCAGCAGCAAGGTGCCCGTCGCCGGAGTGCGATGGCGAACCGTCGTGATGGCGAATTCGGCCTTTCCGCTGGCGGTCGGGAAGACCCGTGAGTCTCGTGGCGGATGCGGCAGCGAAAAACCCCCCGGCACCTGGACTCGATCGTTGAACGCGTGAAACCCGGGGATCACGGCGGCGATGTGATCACGAACGACGTCATTGTCGTCGCGCATTCTCGACCACTCGACCTCGTGATCTGATCCGAACAACTCCGTCGCCAGGTCACACACGATCGACACCTCACTGCGCGCGTGTTCCGGCGGGGAAAGGACACCCTTGGACCGGTGGACCAGGCCCATCGAGTCCTCCACGGTGACAAACTGCTCCCCGAGCGGCGTGACATCACGATCGGTCCGGCCGAGCGCCGGAAGGATGATCGAGGTGCCCGCCGCGACGAGGTGCGACCGATTCAGCTTGGTGGATATCTGCACCACCAAGCGAGCATTGGAGACTGCCCGTTCCGTGAACTCGGTGTCGGGGGCGGCACGTACGAAATTGCCCCCAAGGCTCACGAGGACCTTCGCACGCCGGTCGGCGAAGGCGTGTACTGCGTCAACCGTGTCGAGGCCGTGAGCCGCAGGCAGAGAGACTCCGAAGTGCAGCTGGAGCGCATCGATCTGTTCAGCTTTGGGACGCTCGAAGATCCCCATAGTTCGATCTCCCTGCACATTGCTATGTCCACGTATCGGCGAAAGACCGGCGCCCGGTCGGCCAATGTGGCCGCCAAGGAGCGCCACGTTCGCGACCTCCCGAATCGTTGACATCGCATCGATGTGCTGCGTGATGCCCATGGCCCAACAGATGATCATTCGTTTCGCGGCGACAATCATGTCGAACGCGGCCACGAGGTCCGCTCGCTCCAATCCGGTCTCCTTGATCAGTGCGACTTCGTCGAGAGATCGAAGGTGTATCTCGAGCTCCGCAAACCCCGCGGTGTGCGACGCGATGAAGGAACGATCGATGGTTCCGGCTACATCGGAGTCCCGGAGAACAAGCCAGCGGGCGAAGAGCTGGAAGAGGGCGTGGTCGCCGCCCAGGCGAATGGGGAGGTGGAGATCCGCGAGCGACGTGCCGCGGCCGACGAGACCTCGAAGTCGTTGCGGGTTCCTGAAGCGCAGCAGGCCGGCTTCCGGCAGGGGATTGATGACGAGCATTCGGGCTCCCGCTCGCTTCGCCCCCTCCAGTGTCGTCAGCATGCGCGGGTGATTACTTCCGGGATTCTGCCCGGCGATGATGATCAGGTCAGCGCGTTCGAAGTCCTCGAGCTTGACGGAACCCTTCCCGATACCGATTGCGTCTTCGAGGGCGAACGACGTCGGCTCGTGGCACATGTTGGAGCAATCGGGGAGGTTGTTCGTGCCGAAGCATCGGGCGAGAAGTTGATAGGCGAACGCAGCTTCGTTCCCGGTGCGCCCGGAGGTGTAGAAGACCGCCTCGTTTGGATCGTCGAGCGATCGGAGCTGACGCGATATTTCGCCCAATGCGTCGTTCCAGGAGACGGGCTCGAAATGTGTCGCTCCTTCACCCTTCACCATCGGCTCGGTGAGACGACCCTGCTGGCCGAGCCACCAGTCTGATTTCGAGCGGAGTGAGGCAACCGAGTACTCGGCAAACAGTGAGCGGTCGACCCGACGATCGGTTCCTTCCTCGGCTATTGCCTTCGCGCCACTTTCGCAGAACTCGATCCGGTGCCTTTGACCGGGTGGCGACTCGGGCCATGCGCAACCTGGACAATCAAAACCATTGGGCTGGTTGACCACGTTCAGCGCGATGGCGGCGCGGCGAACCCCCATGGCACCGACTGATCTCGTGATGGAGGACGCCACTGCCGGAGCACCGGTTGCCCAGCGCTTCGGTCCCGTTGCCTTCGTCGGCCCACCATCCTGCTGGGGGTGACTACCGCCGGTTAACGAAGGACGAACCACGGTCAGTGAACTGCGGAGGGTCGGTCGGCCGTCAGTTCCGCCACCTCCGCGGCCAGCACCGATGTGGCATCACCGGCGAGTTGAATTCGTTCAATGGTAAGCGCCGAGGTCACGTAGGCGAGGGTCGACTCTGCTCCCTGATTCCGATTCACCCCATGCGGGCTCAGACCGTCGAAGCATCCTCCGTCGTCATCGGCGACCGCGACGCCAAGTCGGTTGCGCCCGTGAAACCATGTATGTGTGAGCGCTGCGCGGTCTCGGAACCATGGCTCACCCGAGACCTCCCACGCTCGCGCGTGAGCACAAACGAGAGCGTGCGCTTCCAAGGGCTGTTCATCGCCTGTCCCCGCCGTGGTTTGCCCCCGCTGCATGCCGAGGTGGCCGGGAAAGCGCACGTGGTCGTCCCGGTCGCACTGAGCGTCGAGCCACCGTAACGCTTGCAGGGCACACTCGACGGCGTCATCGTCATCGAGCGCAACGCCACCCGCAAGAAGCGCTTCCGGCAACACTCCTGCGTCGTATCGCACCGAGTCTTCGAACCAGACCCAGGAGTCGTGGCTGTTCGTCTTGAGCCGGTCCATCAGCACCGCCACTCGAGCGGCCATGTCGTCACGCGTGGTGAGCCAGGGTGCGACCGACTGAGCGAGCAGGGTGTAGGCGACTGGATGGATCGCGGGACCCGAAGGGACGTCACGAAACGCCGCTCGGAGGATCGGTTCACAGACCGGCGCGTATCGTTCGTCGTGGACGACCGACGCGAGACCGACGGCGGCACGACCGACGTGGTCACCGAAATGCGGTTGGTCGGACCACGATCGATCGAAGGCCATGAAGTTGTGCATCCGATCACCGCGGCGCGTCGCCAACCCGACTCCGTCGGGGTCGAATGCGTTGGCAACGAAGGCCACTGCCCGGGCGGCCACTCGGTCCCAGTACGAATCAATTTCGAAACGCTTTCCGATCGGGATCAAACGGGAAACGTCATCGACGCAGTATCCGCTTGACAGAAGCGGGACGATCCCTGTGGCATGTTGCACGATTCCCGTGCCGTCAATCAATCTCCGAAGGTGGAGAAGCGGAACAGCCAGGTGTGGAGCCGTTGCCCTCGCCCACTCGTGACGGTGATCCGACCCCACTGACTGGCGCGACGCCGGCAGCGCCGCAAGAGGTCGTCGAGCAACAGAACGGCGACCAAACGAAGCGGAGCGGGCCCGCTCGATCCCGACAACATGGGACGAAACTCCCGTGGTTGACGGAGTGCGCAGACGATCGGCGAGGTCGGCCACCTGCTGACCGACCGCCGCCCAATGCATCCCGGCGCCGATTCGAGAGGCTTCGAATCGCGCCGCGGCCCGAAAGACGTCGTCAGTGGCGTACGCAAGAATCGCACGAGCGAACGTGGCCGGACGACGACCGTCAACCACGGTGCCGGCTCCCGAAGCGAGCAGATCGCGCGCGTAGAGGTAGTCGGTGGAAACCACGGGGCAACCTGATGCGACGGCAAACGTCAGCGCCCCGGAGACGATTTGTTCAGCGTTGACGTACGGGGTCACGAAGACATCAGTTGACGCCAGCACATCGGCCACAGCATCCACGGGAAGGAAGGAGTCGATGAACCGAACATGCTCACCGAGGCCGAGACGTTCGACCTGAGCAAGCAACGAGTTTCGGTAGTGCTCCCCATTGCGGCGGCTCTCCCCGGGATGCGTGCGACCCGCGATGACCAGGAGCGCCGACGGAACGGCCTCGGCAACGTCGCTCATCGCCTCGATCGCCAGCTCCAGACCCTTACCCGGCGAGACGAGTCCAAAGGTCGAAATCACGAATCGGCCGACCACGTCCAGGCGTTTCCGAGACTCGTCGGGCTTGCCACCGAACAGCGCACTCGGCGCACCGTGAGGAACGATGTGAATCTTCGACTCATCGACGATGCGTTGACGGATCAGCAGGGACCGCGCCGTCGGCGTGAACACCGTCACAGCGTCAGCCATGGTGCTCGCAGAGCGGAGCAACAACGCCTGCCTCGGGCTGAAGGATGACAAGACGGTGTGCAGCGTCAGGACGGAGGGAACGGTAAGTGCACGTAGGAACTCGAGGACGAGTTCTCCATCGGTGCCACCGAAGATTCCGAATTCATGCTGCACGACCACAACATCACACGTTGCGTTCGCCCGACGGGCTGCGAGAGCATACGAGTGGGCGTCCGCCTCGGCGATCTCAGCAATGACGGGGGAAAGTGGCTCGTCGATTGCCTGCTCGGAATCGACCATCGCAATGATGGACACGGTGCCAACGTTCGCGGTGAGGCGGAGCGAGTTCTCGAGGTCAGCGGCAAAGGTGGCCAGTCCGCAGGCCCGGGGGGCGTAGGTAGAACAGATTCCGATACGGACAGATTCGGGCATGAGCTCTTCCTTCGTTTGTCGTGGGTCATCTGCACTACCCACGGCGACCACGTGTCCAAACCTCGACGGACCGCCCAGAATCAGCAGACCCAACGTTCTCGAAACGCTCTCACCGTCGTAGCGCGCCGCGCCCCACAAAAAGAAAATGACGCATCCGGGACGGTTGCCCCGGATGCGTCATCGTTTGATGGTTCAGGCGACGACGAGCGTTACCTGCACGGTGGCCGAGAGGTTGCCGGCAGTCCCGCTGATCTGTAGCGGGAAGCTACCGGTGGGCGTCGTGATCCCTGTCGAAACCTTGATGCTCGCCGACGTTGCCGTCTGGGAGACAACCGTCGCTGTGGCAAACGGAGGGAGGCCCTTGACCTGCAAGTTGATCGAGGAGGAGAAGCCTCCGCTCGGAGCGATAGCGACGTTGTAGGTCGTGTCAGCGCCAGGGGCGACGGTGGCCGACTCAGGTTGAGCGCTGATGGCGAAGCCGCCAACGGTGCTCTTCTCGACAACAAGGGTCAGCACGATCGTGCGCGTGACCGAAGCACTCGTCCCGACGATGGTGATCTTCGTCGTGCCGACCGGTGTGGTCGGCTGGGTCCGCACGCGGATGGTGGTGAGGCCGTTCGACGGGTTCGGATCAAAGATCACAGCTGCTCCGCTCGGAAGGCCTGTGGCCGTGAAAGCGACGTCGGGAGCAAACGGGCTGGTCGAGCCAGCGCGTCGCAAGACATTCACCGCGGCAACAGCATCGTTGCCGGCAGGCACGGTCACCGAGAGGGGCGCAAGGCCGAGCGAGAAGTCACCGGTTCGACGAACAACAAGCACCACCGCCGTGGCCCGGATGGTCGAACCTGCTTGACCGACGATGCTCAGCAAATACGTGCCTGAGGGAGTAGCGGCCGAGGGTGTCACGTAGAGCACGGTGCTCTGCGTCGACGGACTCGGGGAGAAGCTGCTGGAGGCACCGGCCGGCAGACCGTCGAGACGGAAGTCGACGGCACCGCTGAAACCACCGGAGCGATTGACCGCAACGCCGAACTGCTGTTGCTCGCCGGGGGCGCCGGAGCGGCTCAGAACGTCAGGCACGAGAGTGAATTGCGGGGCAACGGTCGTTGTGGCCGTCGGCGCCGCGGTAGTCGTCGTGACGACCGGGCGAGCGGTGACGTTCAATCGGAAGTTCGCTTGCCGCTCCATCTGCCCGGACCGTCCACGAAGCAGGAAAACGCCGGAATTCGTTGTTGCGAATGGCGGAACCGTGAGTTCCAGACGGCCCCGTGTCGGGCTTTCGCTGATCACCCTACCGGTGAACCTGTCCGTCAGGTTGGGAAGGTCGAACACGACGATCCC
>JANMYF010000412.1:0-2488 GCA_031381685.1 Acidimicrobiia bacterium | reverse complement strand
GTGCCGACGACGTACACGAACTACGACGGCTGCACCCACGGCTTCTTCGGCATGCAGGCGTTGTTCCCGGTGGCCGGTGCGGCGATGGACGAGGCGACGTCGGTCTTGCGTGCCGCGCTGAACGGCGCCCCGCAGCGGACTGCCGAAGGCGGACCTCGCGCAGGCGCTGCGAGCCGTGAAGCGGGGCAAAGCAGTGCAGTGCTGGACAGCGGAGTTTCCGCGTGAGCGCGGTCGGCGCTGCATCGAACGCGCTCGGTCGTCTGGCCGGGAAGGTCGCGTTGATCACCGGTGGTGCACGTGGGCAGGGCGCGTCGGAAGCCGGGTTGTTCTGTCGCGAGGGTGCCATTGTGGTCATCGGGGACGTGCTCGACGCCGACGGCGAAGCGACTGCGGCGGCGCTGCGGGCCGATGGCTTCGCGTGCACCTATCTCCACCACGACGTGACGAGCGAAGCGGCGTGGGCCGCCGTGATGGCGTCCATCGTGGAGACGCACGGTCGACTCGACGTGCTCGTGAACAACGCCGGCATCTTTCCGCGGGGCGGAGTGCTCGACACCTCGTTCGCCGACTGGGAGAAGGTGGTCGCCATCAACCAGACCGGCGTGTTCCTCGGCATGCAGGCCGCTGCGCGGGTCATGGTCACGCAGCGTTCCGGGTCGATCGTCAACATCTCGTCGATCGCCGGCCTCCAAGGCACGCCCGGCTTCATCGGCTACGGCGCGACGAAGTGGGCCGTGCGCGGGATGACGAAGGCCGCTGCGAAAGAGCTGGCGCCCCACGGTGTTCGCGTGAACTCGGTGCACCCGGGGATCATCGAGACGGCGATGCTCGAGACGTTCGACGCAGTCGCGCCCGGTGCGCGTGACGGGTTGAAGACGCGCATTCCGATGGGACGCACGGCCGAGGCCGTGGAGGTCGCCCAACTCGTGCTGTACCTCGCGTCGGACGAGAGCTCGTACTCCACCGGGTCGGAGTTCGTCGTCGACGGCGGCTGGATGGCGTAACTCCGAGGGAGATGTGGCGCTTGGTCGCTCCTGGAGCGACCGAACGCGACATGTCCAGCTACCTCTAGACGCCGAGCTGGTCGAGCGTTGCGGCAACTTCACGCCACGCGTCCTCCGCCGGCTGCAGCTCGGCGGCGAGCCAGGTTTCGAGCTCGTCGAGGCGTTCGCGGTGGTCGGGTCCGAGGGCGGCGAACCGTTCCCACCGCGGGACCTCGCCGAGCGGCTCACCGACCAACACGGGAACGCGGACACTCCTGCAGGGGGCGCCGAGCGTCACCCACATCCGGGCGTCGTCTCGAACCTTGGTCTTCTTCCCGGGGAGCTCGGCGATGAATGCTGCGGTCGTGCGCTGCTCGTGGCCGCGGTCGAGCACGTGCATGCAGACGCTCCATCCCGGCGCATCTGGGTGGTGCACGTGGGACTTCTGCCAGTCCATAAGTGCACGTAAGGTCACGGGCCGGCTGGCGAGGACCGCCGTCGAGCACGCCAGACGGGGATTCACAAGCGTGTCCACCGGCTGCCGCGGATGGCGATGCTCGGCATCGAACGGTTCGACGGACGTGCGGTTGCTGACGGCAGCGACAACCACCACATTCTCGGCCAGCCAGGCACGGCCGCTGGTGTCGAGCTTGTATGCGCGCGTGCCATCGGCGATTAGGAAGCTGGACCAGTAGGGGGCGTGTCGATCGGCCTCGCCGCTGCCGCCCTGGCCGTACCTTCCGAGCAGATCGACGATGACTTCCACCGCTGCCGTCGCATCCACGGCGCGTTCGAGGGCGAGCCGCACGAGATCCATCCCGGTCAGGGCGTCGGGGAACAACCTCGGGTCAAGTGTGGTGGTGACGCGCTCGTTGCCGATCGCCACTCCGGCCTCGTTCACCCCACCTTCCACGCCCCACATCCATCGGGGCTGGATGGAGAGATGGCCGAAGGTGTCATTCGGGTGGGGATCGATGGTGACATGGGTTGCGTCCATCGAACTGCGGTCACGGCGGGGCGGCGTCCAGACGAGGTCTTGCGCCTCGTGGAACGGTCGGTCGCTGTTCTTGGCGAACAGGGTCGTCTGACCATCAGTCACCGGAGCAAGCGCCACCACGCAGTCGCACATCCCACCGTTTCTACCCGCTCTACCGGGCCACACCGGTACGCCACGACCGACGTCGACGTCCGGGGGGTCGACATGCCGTGTCGTTCGATGGCCTACGCCACTACGGTCGGAGGCGCAATGGAACGTTCAATGCTTCTCCTCGTCCTCGTCCTCGTGGGCATCGCGGTATTCGCAACGGCAGGTGCGCTCTCGGGGATCTGTAAGCGGCTCGATCTCTTCGGCGTCGTGGTCATTGCCGGCGTCACCGCGCTCCGCGGCGGGTTCGTCCGAGACGTCCTGCTCGGCGACACCCCTCCAGTCGCGCACCGAGACTGGCGCTACCTCGTCGCCCCGATTCCCGCGGCGCTCGTCGTCTTCTTCCGGGCGAGTGGAGTCC
>JANMYF010000347.1:0-1987 GCA_031381685.1 Acidimicrobiia bacterium | reverse complement strand
GCCGGCGCCATGGAATACACCGTGGTCGTCAACGCCCCGGCCGCCGACCCGGCTCCGTTCCAGTACCTCGCCCCGTTCACCGGTGCAGCCATCGGCCAGCACTGGATGGAAAACGGCGAGCACGGGCTCATCGTCTACGACGACCTGTCGAAGCAGGCCGAGTCGTACCGTCAGATGTCGTTGCTGCTGCGCCGCCCGCCGGGACGCGAGGCGTATCCCGGCGACGTGTTCTACCTCCACAGCCGGCTTCTCGAGCGCGCGGCCAAGCTCTCCGACGCGATGGGCGGCGGATCCCTCACCGCGCTCCCGATCGTCGAGACCAAGGCCGGCGACGTGTCGGCCTATATCCCGACCAACGTGATCTCGATCACCGACGGCCAGGTGTTCTTGGACCTCGACCTCTTCAACTCCGGTATCCGTCCGGCGATGAACGTCGGCATTTCGGTGTCTCGCGTGGGTTCGTCGGCGCAGATCAAGGCGATGTCCGCGGTGGCCGGCTCGTTGAAGATCGACCTCGCCCAGTTCCGCGAGCTCGAAGCGTTCGCGTCGTTCGGATCAGAGCTCGACAAGGTCTCGCAGGCCCAGCTCGATCGTGGCTACCGCCTCGTCGAGCTTCTCAAGCAGCCTGCGTACTCCCCCCTCCGTGTCGAGGAGCAGGTCGTCGCGATCTTCGCCGGCACCCGCGGCTACCTCGACGATCTCGACGTCAAGCAGGTCGGCCCGTTCGAAGCCCACTTGCTCGAGGCGTTTCGCACCCAGCACCGCGACATCCTCGACGACATACGTACCACCGGGAAGCTTCCGGAGGGCGATCGTCTCGGGAAGGCCATCGAAGGCGTCAAGGCGTCGTTCGCGGCCAAGGGCTGAGTCGGCGAAAGCCGTCTCGTCCGTCAGCACTCCAAGGAATGAAGGGACCACATCGTGGCCGGTGGTGAAGAACGAATCCTGCGGCGCAGGATCAAGAGCGTCAACAGCACGAAGAAGATCACTCGTGCCATGGAGCTCATCGCCGCCACACGGATCGTGAAGGCCCAGCAACGTGTTGCTGCCGCTCGGCCCTATGCCGATCAGATCACGAACGTGATCCGGTCGCTCGCGTCGAGTGGCGCGGGTACCGGTCAGCCGTTGCTCACCCCGAGGGACACGGTCAAGACGGTCGCCTACATCGTGTGCGCCGGTGACCGTGGTCTTGCCGGTGCCTACAACTCTTCGGTGATCCGCCTCGCCGAGCGGGCGCTGCAGGCCGACGTCGCGCTCGGTCGCTCCTATGTTCTGATCACGGTCGGCAAGAAGACCGAGGACTACTTCAAGTTCCGCAAGTACACGATCGACTCGTCGTTCAAGGGCTTCACCGACAACCCGTCCTATGAGAACGCCCGCGAGATCGCCCGGTCGATCCAGGGCCGCTTCGATGCCGGTGAAGTTGACCTGGTCGAACTTGCCTACACGCAGTTCCTGTCCGCCGGGTCGCAGCGTCCCGTGCTGCGTCGCTTCATGCCGATCGAGCTCGACACCGCCGCGGGCGCGTCGGGTGAGGGCGCCAGCGCCGGCTATGAGTTCGAGCCGGAACCCAACGCCATTCTCTCCACCCTCCTGCCCCGCTACGTCGAGAGCCGGCTATTCGCCGCTCTTCTCGACGCAGCCGCGTCGGAGCATGCCGGTCGTCAGCGGGCCATGAAGTCGGCCACGGAGAACGCCGGTGAGCTGGTGAAGAAGTTCTCCCGCCAGATGAACACCGCCCGTCAGGCCTCGATCACCACCGAGATCATGGAGATCGTGGGCGGCGCTGAAGCCTTGAAGAACGCGTCAGCTGATCTCATCCCGGCGCAGACCCACAACCCCGATCTGTTCCAGGAACGCGTCCACGATGCGCACCTGCACGGCTCGGCGAACAGCTGAACCGCCTTCTTTCGCCACTCCTGTCCTTCCCTCGCACACCCCAGCACCTCCAAGGAAATCATCATGACGATGACCGAGAACACAAACC
>JANMYF010000314.1:0-4155 GCA_031381685.1 Acidimicrobiia bacterium | reverse complement strand
GTGGGGGGGCGGCGGGTTGCCGCCGCCTTTTCGGGCGTTGGCTGCGGGGGGCCGCGCCGCGGGCGGGGCCCCCGTTGCCCCCCGCCGACAGCGGAACCTCTCGTGGGTCGGGCTGGCTCCGCTGTTGGCGTTCCTCACCCTGTTCCTGATCATCCCGGCGATCAGCGTGTTCCAGCGGGCGCTGACCGACAACGACGGCAATATCGGGACCAAGGCGCTGAAGGACGCGTTCACCGGACAGAACTTCGACGCCTTCAAGTTCTCCGTGCGTCTTTCCGCCCAATCTGCGCTCGTCGGCGTGATCATCGGCACCCTGCTCGCCTATGCCGCCACCGTGCTGCGTCGGCCCCGCTGGCTTCGGTCGCTCGTCACCTCGTTCAGTGGGGTCGCGGCGAACCTCGGCGGCATCCCGCTCGCGTTCGCGTTCATCGCCCTTCTCGGCCGCCAGGGCCTGCTCACCAAGATCCTCGAGGGGCTGTTCGGCTACAAGCTCTACGGCGGTTCGTTCACGCTCGACAGCACCTGGGGACTCACCGTCGTCTACTCGTACTTCAACGTGCCGCTCATGGTGCTCATCACCCTTCCCGCCATCGACGGCTTGAAGGTGGCGTGGCGAGAAGCGTGCGCCAATCTCGGTGGGACGAGCTGGACCTACTGGACCCGCGTCGGGCTACCGGTGCTCACCCCGTCGCTGCTCGGCGGGTTCCTCCTGCTGTTCGCCAACTCGTTCAGTGCCTACGCCACGGCGGCGGCGATCAGCCAGAAATCGCTCATCGTCCCTTTGCGGATCGGCTTCTACCTACGCGGTGACGTGAGTGCCAACGAAGACCAGCTCGGGTTCTCACTCGCAGCGTGGATGATCGTCGTCATGACGGTCTGCATGGGCCTCTACTGGTTCCTCCGGAAGCGTGCCGAGCGGTGGCAGCGTTGAGCGCCGACGCGAACCTGCGACCCGGTAGGACCGTGTTCGGTCGGGCTGGGCGACTCGGCCCCGTCGCGGTCGTCGTCCTCTCGGCGCTGTTCTTCGTGCTCCCGCTCGTGGCGATGGCCCGATTCGCGTTCCAGGGCGTGCCGATGTTCAACCTCGGTTGGTCGACGCTCACGAAGAGATGGTCGTTGGAGGGAGTGACCAAGGCGTTCAAGGACAAGGAATTCCAGAGCGCGCTCGGGCTGAGCTTGCGCCTTGCCGCCGGCACCGTGGTCACGACGCTTGTTCTCCTCGTGCCCACCACGCTGTGGGTACATGTCCGCAGTCCCAAAGCGCGGGCGTTCGTCGAGTTCCTCACGGTCCTCCCCTACGTGATTCCGCCGATCGCACTGGTGGCGGGCATCTTGCCGCTCAAGCCCCACGCTCGTTGGTTCCTGAACTCGAACTACTCGCTGATTCCCTTCTACACCGTGCTCGCCCTTCCGTTCACGTTCCGCTCGCTCGACGCCGGCGTGAAGGCGATCGACGTGAAGACCCTCGTCGACGCCTCGCGCAGCCTCGGCGCCGGCTGGGGCACCACGTTGCGACGCGCCATCGTGCCGAACATCCGAGCCGCGATCATCTCCGCATCGTTCCTCACCGCCGCGGTCGTGCTCGGGGAGTACACGGTCGCCCGCACGCTGCTCAAGCGCACGTTGCCCGCCTTCATGGCCCAGTATCAAGGACGCGAACCGCAAGGCGGAATGGCGCTTGCTCTGACTGCTCTGGTCGGCACGACGGCGCTCTTCGCCGTGCTCAGTCTGCTCACCCGACCGCGTCGTCCCCGAGCGTCTGAAGAGCCCGAGCCCGTCACGCCGCTCGTGATGTCGTGAGTGCGGCCCGCGTCGTGTGCCCGCCATCGTTCGCTGTTCGTTTGACCTGGAAAGCATCCACTCCATGACCGCTCTCGTCTTCTCCGGCGTCCGCAAGACGTTCGGCCCCACCGTTGCGCTGGAGGGCCTCGACCTCGAGCTCCACAAAGGTGAGCTGATCAGTCTGTTGGGCCCCTCCGGCTGCGGGAAGACCACGGCGCTTCGGGTGGCCGCAGGGTTCGAGCGACCCGACACCGGTTCGGTGTCGGTGGCGGGGGACGATCTCACGAACACCCCGGCCCACAAACGCAACATGGGGATGGTGTTCCAGAGCTACAGCCTGTTCCCGAACCTCTCGGTCGGGGAGAACGTGGAGTTCGGTCTGCGCACCCGAAAGATCCCCGGCCCGCAACGCGCCGCCCGCGTCGCCGAGACCTTGGAGCTGGTCCAGCTCGGGCCGCTCAAGAATCGCTATCCCCATCAGCTCTCAGGCGGGCAGCAGCAGCGAGTTGCGCTAGCCCGCGCGCTGGCCGTGCAGCCGTCCGTCCTCCTGCTCGATGAGCCGCTTTCGGCGCTCGACGCGAAGGTCCGCACCTCGCTCCGCGATGAGATCCGGACGTTGCAGACCGAGTTGGGCATCACCACCCTGTTCGTCACCCACGATCAGGAAGAAGCGTTGGCGATCTCCGATCGCGTCGGCGTGATGTCGAACGGCCGGCTCGAACAGCTCGCCAGTCCCCAGCAGATCTATCGTCAGCCCACCAACGCGTTCGTCGCCCGGTTCGTCGGCAGCACCAACGAGTTCGTCGCCACGATCGTCGGTGCGCATACGGTTCGTATCGGACCGTGCGTGTTCACCGTTCCGTCGGCGAACGGAGCCGTGGGAACCGCCGTGCTGGTGCTCATCCGACCCGAGGACCTGACGCTCACGGCATCGACCGACTCCAACACGTTGCGGGGCGTCGTCGTGCAGTCGAGCTTTCAAGGAGCGTCCACCCTCCTCACCGTCCGACTCGACGAACCTCTCATGTCCGTGGTGGTCCGCACGCTCGGGACGACCGAGTCCCGTCAGGTCGGTGATGTCGTCCATCTGCACGTGGACCCCTCGCACGGCGTGTGTGCTGAGCCGGGCGTCACGACATAAGGCCTGCCCCGGCGACGTTGCACTGAAAAGGCGACAACACGCCGAGGAGACATCTGATGCGCAAGCCCACGAGTCCGTTCGAGACCCTTGCAGTAGGACCGATCGGCGAAGCGTTGGGCGAGCGGCCGCCGTTCGGCCCGATCCGGCGTCTCCGTCCTGCCGAACTGCGGGCGGCCCAAGCCGAGACGCTCGCCTCGAAACGACGCCGCGCCGGGCTCCCGTCGAAAGCGTTGTTCGCCGCAATGGACCTGGTATACGGGCGCGCCCGGACGCTCGAGAAGTTCCGCGAGCTCGAGTTGGTCGCCCGGGTGCCGTACCAGGCGTGGGAGAACGTGGCCTACGTGGCCGTCACCCACACCGCCCGTCGACCCGGTTTCGCCCGGCGCGTGTTCGACACCGTCCGTATCAGCCGTTGGGAGCAGGACAATGAGCAGTGGCATCTGCTCATCTTGGAAGAGCTCACCAACGGCGGCGCGTCGCAGGGGTTCGTGCGACGCCAGGTCATCCCGCAGACTCTGGCGTTCGTCTACTACTGGATCAGCTGGGTGCTGTTCATCGTGCGTCCGCCGTGGTCGTATCGGCTGAACGCCGACTTCGAAGAACACGCCGAACATGAGTATGCGCACCTCGTGGCCGACCACCCCGATTGGGAGACGACGCCGTTCGTGTCAGCCTTCGCCGATGATTTCGGCGACTACGAAACGCTCGCCGAACTGTTCCGCCAGATCGGCTACGACGAACGTCTGCACAAGGAGCAGAGCGAGGCCATGATCGACGTCGGGCGCTTCGCTGCTCCTGAGGGGCAACGTGGGTGACGGAGCGTCAGCTGCCTTTTCGACCCCGGACCGCTTTCGCCGCGGATGAGGCCGCGGTCTTCGCCTTGTCCCGGGCTTTGTCACGCAGACGCGCCGCCCACGCGAACTCGATGGCGAGGATGCTGAGTCCGGCGACGATGACGAGGAGTCCGGGTCCGGGAAGGACGAGCATGGCGAAACCCGCGCCGGCGACGGCGACACCGGCGATGAAGATCGCGACGCGACGAGCATGGTGCACGACGACCGGCCTGGTTCGCTCACGCGCAACGTTCTGACGGGTTTCGTTCATACGGTCGAACATAACAGAAGTTGCGTTCTTGTTTCGATGGAGTGATTGTTGGATTTGCAGGGAGCGGGGCCTCTTTCGTCCCTTGACACCAGAAGGAAGTTTCTCTAGTGTCAAAGCGAAGAAGGGGA
>JANMYF010000307.1:0-8348 GCA_031381685.1 Acidimicrobiia bacterium | reverse complement strand
GCGGAGCAGGTTCGCTGCTTCGGTCACGGTGAGGACCTTCGGGGTCGTGTGAGTCGGACGGCGGGAGCTGCGATGGATTATCTGCATGCTTACGTATCCGCTCACGAGTGCCCGGCTGCGGACAGAATTTCTCGAGACCCTAAGGCCGGGCTCGCTGCCATCAACGTCCGAAAGGCTGTGACTCACTTCGGCACGAACAGCCTTGGCGTCCGCTGGTGGACGCATGACGGCGGCACCGTCAGGTCGTGCTCGATGACATCCCGTTCCAACGCATCAACCCGTGCTTTCAGGCTGTGATGTGGGAGTCACGAATTCTCGAGCCGGCAGAGCGTTTCGTCGTAACTACGGCCGACGCATCGCAGCCGACCATGGGCTTGCCCCGCCAACCGCTCAACGCGACGTTCCTCGTCTGTTGCGATGCGAGGCGTCGCTTCTCCGCGACGCCGTTGACAACTCTTCCTGCCTGCGAGCACCTGGGTTCGCATGGCGGTCGAACTCCCCCGACGTCGCCGTCCGCGCATCCGCATGGCACGCGTTGAATGATTCCGTGCACGCCTCAACGAGGCACACAACGGCACGCCTCACGAGGAGCGGCTATGACGCGGCGAGCACAGGAGTAACACGATCACGACCTCGACCCCACGCTCTCTTCGCACTGAGGGTCGAGGTCGGCGTGGGCCGCGGGTCATGGCGTGGAGAACGGTGGCGACGGGCCGAGCATCACAGAACTCGTCGATACCGTTACGACAGCGTCGGGTATCGGGAACGTGGGGATCGGCAGAGCAGGGATCGGCAGGGTGAGCGTTGGCGTGGTCGTGACCGAGAGGGCGGCGGGCAGGTTGTCGTAGGGGTTGGGCAGCACGTCATCGGTCGCGTACAGCAAGCCGCTGCCTCGCCCGGCCGGCAGCTGGCTGACAGTTGCCAACGATTCGGTCGGGACGGCGTACACGATGTTCCAGAACTTGCTCGGCTCGAACGCGGCCATCCACGGCGGAGGGAGGTGCGTCGCATAGGCCCAAAACGACCCCTCGAACGTCACGACGATGTCGGCGGCGTCGGCCCAGCACCGTTCCGGCGGTCTGCCGGGATTGACAACCGCCTGTCCGCCGTTCGCGTGCACGGCTGCGAGCCACGGCGCATAGACGGACTGGAGCCACAGACACTCGATCGGCGACTCGTCAAAGAAGATGTCGGTGATCCCATAGAAACGTTGGTACGCGGCGATGTCGTCGAGGACCGTGAAGCGTGTGCCGTACCCGGTTGCCACGTAGCCGAAGACACGGATGCCTAGCGCCCGGGCGTCTTCGAGCACGCGGAGGTAGCCAGTGTCGGCCACAGCACCCGGACCGCTTGCGGGGTTCATGACCGCCAACACGATCCGCGGCGCTGACGGCTCAGCCGACCGCACGGCGTTGAGCATCAGGTCCCACAGCGGAACCGGTCCGAAGTACGCAGGGATGGCGATCACCGTCGGGAGCGTCATGCTGGTTGGCGGAGTGGGCGCCGTCATCGTCCCCGGCGCCAAGACGGTGGTCACGAGGCCCGTATCAGGCGGCGGCTCAATTGACGCGCTCGCGGTCGTCGACGCGCCCGATTGCGGGTTTGAACTCGTCGACTCCTCATGGCGTGCGAGGAGCACGACGATGCCTCCGACCGATGCAAAGGCTGCGACGGTGATGGCGAGAAACCGATTTGCGGGGAGGCGAAACCTGATCCCCCAATTCTACGGCGTCGTTTCCGCTGTCGTGCCGAGCCCGGCCGGGGGGGCGAGATTGCGGCTCCCTCATCATTCGTCACGCCCACTCACTGCTGCAACGGGCGGCCGTGCGACGGCTCGCCACGCCGACAGTCGGCACCGCTGGGAGCCTTGAATCGCCTTCTACCTGAGCCCGTTTGAAGTCCAGCACTGCGCCACGATGGCGATATCGCCGACGCCGACGACATAGTCCGGCGCGGTGCGGCCCGTCACACCCAGGTGCCGAGCGTGCATACCAACTGACCGGCAGTCCAGAAGATGCAATTGGACTTGCGTTTATCGACGTCGCAGATGGCCTACGACACCACCCACGGATCAGTCAGGAGAGCCAGAAAGTCCGAACTCGGATCGGACGTGGCGGTGGTTGGTCGGTCAAGGCCGCAGCGGCGAAGCCGATCCGCCCGAAGGGCTTGGCCTTGACGGACCGGTTGGTCGGCATCATTGCAGTGGTCCGCCTGCAGGCGGACCTGGTTGCCATCGGCCGACAGCGCAGCACGAGGTGGACGTTTTCGGAGGTAGCGCGCTACCTCCAACTGTGTGGAACTTCCTTGCGATTGTTGACGGGCGATCCAAGGGCTGCAACCAACGTGCCAACGACGGTGGCGGCCAGTCGAGTCGGAGCGGAGCGAAGGCTCGAGGGCCGGAGCGACGACGATCTCGGAACGACCGATTTCGGCGGACAGGGTTGTAGAACGTGGGCATGGTCTGGGACCTCTGGATTGATCTCCGGCAGACTGAGCTCAAAGACGCGAGAGGACTTCATGGCCAGGGTCGTGGTGTATTCGATGGCGCATCGCGGGGATGTGTTTCCGTACGTTCCGATTGCCGCTGAGTTGGCGCGTCGTGGGCAAGACGTTTCCTTCGTCCTACCGCGAGAGTTCCATTCGCTTCTGCGTGCGGAGCCGTTTCGGGTGCTTCATTCCGGTACGGACTTCGGGCCGTCGTCGCTCGACGCGCACGGCGAGTAACTCGCGAGGTGGGGGATGCGACTCGGTGGCTCGATGCTGTTGCGTTTGTACTTCGGCGAGTACACGTTGCCGTATCTCGATCTGCTGTTCGAGACGATCGACGCCGCCGTGGCGGATGCAGACCTTGTTGTCGCCCACCCTGCTGCGTCGCTTTGGGTGTCGATGGCGTGCGAGCGTCGAGGGGTGCCGTGGATCGTCGGTGACTTGTTCCCGATGCTGCTGCCGAGTGAGCGAACACCGCGCTCGGGTACTCGTGAGGCTGCGCGTCCGTGGCTTGCATCTCACGTCGAACCAGGCGATCGCCGACCGGACACGAAATGCCGTTCCCGACCAGAGCCAGGGGATCTGGCCGTTCGCTTCGCTGGCGCCGTTTCTTCCGCGATGCCGGGCGATCGTTCATTCGGGCGCTCACGGAACGAACGCATTGGCGCTGGCCGCCGGTGTCCCTTCGGCGATCATGCCGTGCCTGTTCGATCAGCTGTGGCATGCGCGTCGCCAAGAACAGCTCGGGACTGGCATTCACGTCCGAGACACCGCGCACCTCGAAGCGTCGATCCGAGCGCTGCTCGGCGACCAGTCGATCCGGGACCGGGCCCGTGGGATGGGTGCGAGCATTGGAGCGGAGCAAGGGACCGAAGTGGCCGTCGACGCTATCGAGGGATTCCTCGGTTCGACCTGACTTTCGCGTCGGCCGACGAGTGATAGCGCGATGAACGCGGGCCTCCGGCAACTGCCGGATGTGTGCGACCGGGCCGAACGACATCCTGACGATGCCCAAGTGAATCACCTCATCGCGACCGTCCTCGTCGCCGCCAACAACCTCGACCCCCACGCCGTCGCCGACGCTGCACCACCACGCGGACCCCACTGACCTCGAGCCAACACACATCCCACACGCGTCGACGAGCCACCCGGGATCAACGAACGCCCGATCAAGAGCGCACACGTCGCTCAGCCTGCCAGAGTTGCGAGCCCCGCACTAGGGTCGCGCGCATGGAGCTCGACGGGAGCCATGTCCTGATCACCGGCGGGTCCCGAGGCATCGGTGCCGCTATGGCGCGCGAGTTCGCCCGGGCGGGCGCGCGGGTCTCGGTGGCCGCACGCACGACGAGCGCCGTCGAGGGCGTTGCCCGCGAGGTGAGCGGCACCGCGTTCACCGTCGACCTCGGCGACGACGCCCAGGTCGACGCGTTCATCTCGCGCGTGGAGTCCGAGGTCGGGCCGATCGACGTGCTCGTCAACAACGCCGGCCTCGAGAACACCAACTGGTTCCACGAGGAGGACCCGGCGCTCGTGCGCGCCATGGTCCGGCTGAACCTGGAGGTGCCGCTCCTGCTCACCCGCGCCGTGCTGCCCGGCATGGTGGCGCGTGAGCGGGGTCACCTCGTCTACATCTCCTCGCTGGCCGGCACCGCCAGCTTCCCCGCGCTGGCGGTGTACGCCGGGACCAAGGCCGGGCTCACCAATGCGGCGTCGACGATCCGGCTCGAGCTGGCCGGCACCCCGATTCACACCACCATCGTGGCGCCGGGCCCGGTCGACACCGAGATGTGGGACGGCATCGAGGAGTCCGAGTCGAGCACCGATGTGCTGCGCCGCTTGCGGCTGCTCCAGCTCCTCCCGAAGAAGTCGCCCGAGTACGTCGCCCGCCGCACCGTCGACGCCGTGGCGAAGAACCAGCGGCACGTGCGCACCCCGCGACGGCTCAGCACCCAGTTCTGGCTGAACGAGGCGCCACGGCGGATCAACGAGCTGGTGCTGGCCGGCGTGAAGTTGGGGCCCAACGCCTCGAAGAAGAGCTGAGCACCAAGGAGATCGGCGTCTGCGCACAATTCGCTCAGCCCACCAGCGTCGCGAGCCCCCAATGTGGGGCGTTACCGGGTGGTCGGGAACGGTCCGCTCGCAGCGATCGATACGTTTACGGTTTCAGGCATGAATGATCTGCAACCTGTACCGGAAGATTGGACGACTGCGCTGGCGGTCATCGCCCACCCCGATGACATGGAATATGGCGCAGCAGCCGCGGTGGCGCGATGGACCGGCATGGGCAAGCGTGTTGCCTATGTAGTGGTCACCGACGGCGAGGCGGGAATCGCAACCATGTCACCGGCTGAGGTGGGCCCACTCCGTCGCGCCGAGCAGATCGCGGCCTGTCAGGAAGTGGGCGTCCACAGCGTCGAATTCCTCGGACTGACCGACGGTTTGTTGACCGAAGGGTTGGCGCTACGGGAGCGTTTGTGCGCAGTGATCCGACAGCATCGGCCCGATGTCGTGCTCTCGATCAACTTCCGTGACTCCTGGGGAGGGCCGAGTTGGAACCACCCCGACCACCGAGCCGTTGGGCGAGCGCTACTCGATGCCGTGCGCGACTCGGGAAACCCGTGGGTGTTCCCCGGCGCCGGGACGCCGTGGCCGCACGTGAGGTTCGTCGCGTTCTCCGGTAGCCCACAAGCAACGCATGCAGTCGATGTGACCGTTTCGTTCAACGCCGGCGTCCGTTCGCTCGCCAGCCACGCCGTCTATTTGGCGAACCTCGGTGGTGACATGGGCTCACCCGACAAGTTCCTTCGAGGCGCAGCCGAAGCAGGCGGCATCCGGTTGGGAGTCCCTCTCGCGGCGACGTTCGAGCTGATCACGTGAGGCCCAAGCGGCCGTCTGTCACGCGTTGACCTTGTGTCGGGCGACCCCTTTTCCGGGTGCCTGAGGTAGATCGCCCGTGGGAGTCCTTCGGCGCGGGAAGCCGCCAGGCCGCGGCGATCAGCGACCTAGTCGTCGTGCAGGAGCACGAGAACTTGGCGGTGCGCCGCGTCCGCCTGAAACGGGTCCGTCGCCGAAGTCGCACCACGCGCGTTCTCTCACAACACTGCATTCGTCCCGGTCGGCGTGTCACGATGTTGTCGCGAACCCTGACCGACGGCCCGCCCGTCCGAGGAGACCCGACGTCACGATGATGTACTTCGAGGACATTCAGCCCGGCGAGGTAGTAGTCGGTCCGACATTCACGATCGACCGCGACGAGATGGTCGAGTTCGCGAAACGCTGGGATCCTCAGCCGTTCCACATCGACGACGAGGCCGGAAACGCTGCATTCGGGGGCATCACGGCACCCGGGGTGTTCTTGCTCGCCGTCAAGATCCGGCTTCTGCATCAGTTTGCCGGAGCCGTTGGCGGTGATCGCAGGACTCGGGTACGACGACTTGCGCTTTCACGCTCCGGCGAGACCCGGTGACGAACTGCAACTCCGACAGGAATGGTTGGACAAGCGGGAATCCGCATCCAAACCAGATCGTGGAATCGCCAACTCGCGAGTGTCATTGGTCAATCAGGACGGCGTGATCGTGATGAGTCACCTCGACAGCGTGCTGCTTCGGCGCCGAGAGTTACGCGCCGGCACGTAGGTTTGCGAGTCAACGGTCGAGCGACGCGCAGCCTTGCTTGCGGAGATCGATCCCACATGTGTGCTTACTATCCCGAAACCATGGCGAGGCCGCCGCGGCCCGCTCCTGGACGCGTATGGCGACCGGTCGGCTCCTTCGAGACGGACCGACCGGACGCGAAACCGCAGCTCACGGCCCTGCGCAATACGCCCCGGACACCACGAAATGAGCCACACGATCTTTGAGGGAACCTCGGAGATCCAGCGGCTCGTCATCGCACGAGCCATCTCGGGTCTCCGCATCGAGTAGATCGACGTGACTAGTCGGACGTTGCCGATCGCTCTCATCGGCCGTCCCTACTTGTCATCCCTAGGGTCTGGGGCAATGTCTAACAGGCATGAGTACTAGTACCACGCGGGTTGAGGTTCAGCTCGGCCGCCATCTTCAACCGGCCGGCCCGCCTGCTCCCGACGACGACGCCCAGGTCGGGCAGGTCGAGGGTGGCCTGAATGGTGAGCCAGAGGGACGGCGGCCGTCGCCGCTGGCGGAAAACGCCGTTGCAGCGGAGCAGCAACGACACCTGGCGGGAGCCGCTGGTGGTCGTCGTCGTACCGTCGGCCTGCCACGAGTCGACCGAGAGGAGCCGGGTCACCCGAGTGGAGAAGCGAACACAGTCCGTCGTGTCGGACACGAACATGGTGAAGTCGAGCGACGAGCCCAGCAGATCGTCGGCGACGATTAGCGTCCCGCAATGGACTCGGGAGGGCAGTTCCCGCGTGCGCAGGCCGCGGGCTGCGATGCCGAGGTCCTGCCCCCTGCCGATCTCCCACGGCCCGGCGGCGGGCGCCTGGACGCCGTCGATCGTGCGGACGAGGTCGGCGGATCCTTCGCGTCGAACAGGGTTCGGGTGGTCAGCGGCCGGGTGGTCAGCGGTCGGGCGCTCGATGGTCGATGCAGGCATGTTCGGGACTCCTCTTTCGCAGTGGGTGTCCTCGACTATGCGCCTCGGTCGAGGCGATGGAAATCGGCCAGTCGGCTGGGATTAACGACGGATCACCGGGGTCCCAGCCGGCCGGGGAGCTCGGCTCGCGACCGGATGTCGAGCTTGCGGTAGACCTTCGACAGGTTCCACTGGACCGTCTTCGGGCTGATAAACAGCTCGGCCGCGACCTCGCGGTAGGTGCGTCCGGCGGCGATCAGCTCGGCAACCTGGAACTCCGTCGGCGTCAGACCGGCGGCGGGCGCGCGGCCACCCACCCGGGCCAGCTCGGCGGCGGCCTTGTCGACCCACAACACCGCCCCGAGTCCGGCGAACGTGTCGTGGGCGGCGACGAGCGCGTCGCGGGCGCCGCGCTTCTGGCGGTCGCGACGCTGTACGGATCCGAACGCCAGCAGAGTGCGCGCGCGCTCGAACGGTTGCCCGGCACCATCCTCGGAGAGCGCCGCGGCGAGCACGACGCACGCGTCGTCGAGCTTGCCCCGGGCTGCCAGCAACAGGCCGCTGCCGCGCCCGGCGATCAGGGCCAACCACGGCCGCTGCAGCGTCGCGGCGAGCCTTTCGACGCCATCGACCAGCGTTGCCGCCTGGTCGAGACGGCCCAGGGCGATCTTTGCCTCGATCGCATCCCCGTGATATCGGAACAGGGCTGGCTCGAGCAGTCCGGAGTTCTCGGCGCCCGCAGCCACCTCCGTCAACGTGCGGTCAGCTTCGTCATTGCGGCCAAGGGAGAGCTCGAGGAACCCGCGTGTCGCCATCATCTCCAGGCGCGCTGGAATGACCGCGAACCTGTCGGTCAGCTCGAGCCCCTCGGCGATCCTCGTCAAGGCTGAATCGACGGCACCGAGGTGGGCCTCGACGAGTGCTTCGATATCGCAGGCGTAGGGATGTTCGCTGGCTTGGCCGCTGGAGCGGGTCGTCTCGGAGCACTCTCTGGCCGTCTGAAGGGCTTGCGTCCATTGGCCGGACAGCAGCTCGGTGCGCGCCAGATGGAACAGGATGAATGGCAGCGACTGCTCGTCACCGCGATCGGCGGCTTCGCGATAGAGGGTGGCGAACCGTCCGCGGGCCTCGACCAGGTGGTCGTCAAACATGAGGAGCAGACCGTGCATCCAGTCCGGTCGAACCAGGATCTCCGGCCCCGACGAGACGGCGGTGCGGGCGACCTGCCCGACGGCTTCGACGGCGAGACCGCGCCCGGCGAGCGATCCGAGGAATTCGAGGTTTGTCAACGCTCCGGCGACGAGCTG
>JANMYF010000252.1:0-5214 GCA_031381685.1 Acidimicrobiia bacterium | reverse complement strand
CGGTCAGGTGGAGCATGTGTGCACCGTCGACTACGACGGCGTTCCGTCGTTCGAGATCTCGCTGCAGGACGAGACCGGGTCGGTCGTTGCGCTGTGGACCGGTCGCCCGAGCATCCAGTGCATCGACCGCGGTCGCCGTCTCGCCCTCTACGGACGCGTCGCGCCGATGCGCCGGGAAGAGGCCCTCGTCGTCTACAACCCGCGTTGCGAACTGCTCCCGTAACGCGGTGAGCAGCGCACGGGCCGGTGTGTCCTCCCGGCTCGCCGATTTTCAGCGATGGCCGACGAGAAGCTCGGTGATGTCGGCCTCCGCCGAACGGGTGACCATGGCCACGACCTCGTCGCCGACGACGAGGCGGGTATCGCCACGGGGGACGATCACGTCGCGGTGACGGACGATCGCCACGATCGTCGCCTCCCGGGGCACGTCGATCTCGGAGATGAGACGGCCGACGACCGGTGAGTCGGGGGCGAGCGTCACCTCGACCAGGCTTGCCCCGCCGTCGCCCAACTGCAGCAGGCGCACGAGGGTACCGACCGACACCGCCTCCTCGACCATCGCCGTCAGCTGATGGGGTGTGGACACCGCGATGTCGACACCCCACGTGCGGTTGAACAACCAGTGGTTGCGGGGGTTGTTCACCCGGGCCACGACGCGGGGAACGGCGAATTCTTGCTTGGCGAGCAGCGACGCCGCGAGGTTGTCCTCGTCGTCGCCGGTTGCCGCCACCATCACGTCGAACGTCTCGAGGTGGAGCTGTTCGAGCGACTTCACCTCGCAGGCGTCCATGTTGAGGAATCGGACGTTCGGCAGCAGCGCCTGTTCTCGTTCCACCACGGCGGCGTTCACCTCGAGCACCACGACGTCATGGCCGTTGCGGGAAAGGTCCTCGGCCATGAAGGTGCCGACGGCACCCGCACCCGCAATGACGATCCTCATGAGCGTGACGTCCCTTCTGTGGCGGTCAGGCGGGCATCCAGTGCGCTCAGACCGGCGGCTGGCACCATCACGTGGAGCACGTCGCCTTCCTGTCCGACCATGTCGGCATTCACGAGCTGAGCGACACCGGCTCGCGACACCGCGACGATCTGCCAGCCCTCGCCCTCGTGGAGATCGCTCAGCCGCCGACCGCACCAGCTGAGCGGTATGGGCTGTTCGAAAAGGCTCAGGGTTCCGCTCTGGTCGGTCCAATCGGACACCCGTCGGGCGAGGAGGCGGCGGACGACCTGATCCGTCGTCCACGCCACCGTCGCAACCGTGGCGATCCCGAGTCGGGCGTAGATCGACGCTCGAGCCGGGTCGTAGATGCGGGCGACAACGTTGGTTATTTGGAAGTTGTCGCGGGCGATGCGCGCCGCGAGGATGTTCGAGTTGTCGCCGCTCGTCACGGCGGCAAGCGCACCCGCACGTTCGATGCCGGCGCGGACCAGGGTGCGCCGGTCGAACGCCAGGCCCTCGATGCGCTCGACGTCGATGTCACCGAGCCGACGAAACGCCGTCGGCTTCTTGTCGATCACGGCCACCGAGTGGCCGTCGGCGACGAGTTGGATGGCAAGGCCGGATCCGACCCGTCCACAGCCGGCAACGATCACGTGCATGATCGCCCTCTAGGCCGAGGTCGACGTGCCGAAGAGGCGATCGCCGGCATCGCCGAGACCGGGAATGATGAACGCCCGATCGTTCAGCCCGGGATCGAGGGCCGCCGTGACGATCCGGACGGTGGGGCACGATTCCTGCACGCGCTTCACGCCTTCCGGTGCGCTGATCACCGACACCGCCGTGACCGTCTCGGCCCCACGGTCGACGAGCAGCTGGCAGGTGAACGCCAGCGATCCGCCCGTCGCCAGCATCGGATCGAGGACGAACACGTCACGACCGTGCAGGTTGCGCGGCAGCTTCTCAGCGTACTGTTCGGGCTCGAAGGTCTCCTCGTTGCGCCGCAGGCCGATCATGCCGACTTCGGCTTCCGGGAGCACGGAGAGGAAGCCGTCGAGCAGGCCCAAACCGGCGCGAAGCACGGGCACCAGCAGCGGTCCGGGGGCGGCGAGGCGATGGCCGGGAGAGTCGAGGCCGGTGGGCGTTCGCACCGTGACGGAGTCGACGTGGAGCGTGCGGGTCGCCTCGTAGGCGAGCAGAGCGGCGATCTCCGCCACAGCTCGACGGAACACCGGTGACGGGGTGTGCTCGTCGCGCAGGACCGTGATGCGGTGAGCGACGAGGGGATGATCGACGACGAGCAGGCTCATGGGGGACCAACGGTAGACGGCTCGCGGCTGTTCCACTTCGTGGGACGAACCCAGCCCGACGATCCCGGGCGGGCGATCAGTGACTCTTCGGGCCCGGCGGCTTTGTGTCGGTGCTCACGCCACGTTCGCGGAGTTCACGAGCGTGCGCCTCGGCCTCGTCGCCGCCCATGAGGTACGGCACCGACGTGACCACGATGCCCTCGCGAAACAGCAGCGCACCCTTGAGGCGCAGCGCCGTCTGGTTGTGCAACGCCTGCTGGTACCACTTCGTGACGACGAACTCGGGAATGACGACGGTGATCGTGTCGTTGTTCCAGCGCTTGTCGAGTTCTTCGATGTAGGAGACAACCGGGGCAACCAGCTCGCGGTATGGCGAATGGATCACCTCGAGCGGCATCTGGATACCGAACTCGCGCCACTGGCGCTGCATCTCCAACGTCTGTTCCTCGTCGGCCGCGACACACACGGCGATCAAGTGCTGGGGACGCAACGCCTGCGCGTAGGACAGGGCCTTGAGCACGCCACGATGCATCCGCCCGACGAGCACGACGACGGTCTGATCACCCGCCGAGGGGATGGCCATCTCCGGGCTCACCACGAGCGAGGCGGCGACCTCGGTGTAGTGCTTCTTCACCCGGATGAATACCGCCATGACCATCGGGACGAGGACGATCGGGATCCACGCCCCCGAAACGAACTTGGTGATGGCAACGATCAGCAGGATGATGAACGTGACGACGGCGCCGATCGTGTTGATGACCACGCCGACCTTCCAGCCCGGCTCCTTCAGCGAAAGATGGTGGCGCACCATGCCCATCTGGCTGAGTGTGAAGGCGGTGAACACGCCGACGGCGTAGAGCGGGATCAGCAGAGTGGTCACTCCTCCGAAGACCACGACCAACGCGCTCGACGCAAGCGCCAGGACCAGGACACCGTTCGAGAACACCAGGCGATCACCGAAGTTGGCGAACTGTTTGGGGATGTAGCCGTCGCGCGCAATGAGTTGCGCGAGGCGCGGGAAGTCGGCGTATGCGGTGTTGGCAGCAAGCGTGAGAATGGCGAAGGTGGCGATCTGCAGGATCGTGAGAAGGGGACCCTTGCCGAACACCACCTCACCCATCTGCGCGATCGCCGTCTTCTTGGTGCTCGGGAACGGCTTCGTCGCGTTGGCGAGGAACGCCGTGCCCAGGAACAAGATCCCGAGCACCGAACCCATGTAGATCATCGTTCGGGCGGCGTTGCGAGACTCCGGTTTGCGGAACGCCGGAACGCCGTTCGAGATGGCCTCGACGCCGGTCAGCGCAACCGCGCCGGACGAGAAGCCCTTGAGCACGATGAACCACGAGAAGTTCCCGCCAACGAGATTGAGGAGCTTCTCTTCGGGAAGGCACTGCCCTTTGGAGAGCCCTTCTTCGATCCGCTTGCACAGGTCGAGCGCGCCCCGGGTGTCGACGACGCCGAGCTTGTTCGTGTAGTGCTTGTACGCCGCCACGCCCAACAACAGCACGACCATCGAGATGTAGATGTAGACGGGCGGGGCGAAGAGTGCGCCCGACTCCTTGAGACCTCGCAGGTTGGCCAGCGTCATCAGACCGATGAGCCCGACGCAGATCAGTACGCGGTACTTGACGAGCGCCGGATCGAGCGAGATCAGTGCTTCGACGCCGGCCGTGACCGACACCGCCACCGTGAGGATGTAGTCGATCAGCAACGACGCTGCGGCAAGGATCGCCGCACGCTCGCCGAGGTTCTCGCGGCTGACGATGTAGCTGCCGCCGCCGGACGGGTACGCGAAGATCGTCTGCCGGTAGGACACCACGACGATCACCAAGATGACGGCGACGGCGAGGGCGATCGGCACGAGCTTCGACAGACCGAGGGCCAGGCTGGCCGAAGCCCCCACGGCGGTCACGGCAAGGATCTCACCGGTCGCATAGGCGGTCGACGAGATTGCATCGGAGCTGAAGACCGGAAGCGCGATGCGGTTCGAAAGCCGCTGATGGTCGGCCTGGTCCGACGAGATCGGTTTGCCGACGAGGATCCGCTTCAGGGTGCTTGCCATCGGAGGGAGACGTTATGCCCACCGGCCACGGGCTGCGGACACACCCATCGCGCGTTCGACGCGGCCACCGGCCCCCGGCTCCGCCGCACTGTGGTGGACTACGAGCATGCATGTGATCCTGGTTGGGTGCGGTCGGGTCGGTTCCGGTCTGGCGCGCTCGTTGTCGGCGGAAGGCCACTCCGTTGCCGTGATCGACCGGGAGGAGCGTGCGTTCCGGCGGCTACCTGCCGACTTCACGGGCTCCCGACACGTCGGACTCGGGTTCGACCGGGACATGCTCGTGGCTGCGGGAGCCGAGCGTGCCGGATCGCTCGCCGCCGTGACGTCCGGGGACAACTCGAACATCCTCGCCGCCCGGATCGCCCGCGAGACCTTCGGGATCGAGCAGGTTGTCGCCCGGATCTATGACCCCCGGCGCGCCGCGATCTTCCAACGCCTCGGCATCGCTACCGTCGCCACCGTCACGTGGACCACCGATCAAATCGAGCGTCGCATCACGGGAGCCCGGACGTCGGACTGGACCGACGGAACGGGTTCGGTCCGACTCGTGGAGCAGCAACTTCCGGCAGTGTGGGCGGGACATCGTCTCGATCAGCTTGCTGATCCGGGCCGGATTCTCATCGCCGCCGTTTCGCGAGCCGGCTCCGCCCAGGTCGGCGATGGCGGACTGATCGGCCAGGAAGGCGACGTGCTGCACCTCGTCGTGTCGACCGGCGCCGAAGCCGATCTCGAGCACCGGCTGGTCCACGGGCCGTCGAGCCACTGAGCACCGAGCGAAGAAGAGACCAGAGAAATGAAAGTTGCCATTGCCGGAGCCGGGGCCGTCGGGACGTTCATCGCCCGCGATCTCGCCGCAGCCGGTCACGAGGTCCACCTGCTCGAAAAGGAAGCGAAGGTCGTCGACC
>JANMYF010000225.1:0-7007 GCA_031381685.1 Acidimicrobiia bacterium | reverse complement strand
CCGAACTCGTCGATCGCCGTGTTCAGACCGTGCCGACTCACCAGCGACGTGAGGGGGTCGACGAACGCCGCCCGGGCCTTCTCGCGCAGTTCTTCCTGGACGCGCTCCTGCAGTCGGCTGGCCCGCACCGCTACCGCAGTTTGATCGGCCATGGTGGCGAAGAGCTGACAATCGGACGGCGAGAACGTCGGCAGTTCGTCGGAGCGGTTTCGAACGGCAAGCACTCCGAGCACCTCGTCGCCATGCATCAGCGGAGCGGCGAGGATGTCGCGAGCCCCGACCATGGCCCGGTAGGCCTGGGCGTCGTCACCCGCCGTCGACTCGTTGATCACGACAGCGCGCTTCGACGCGACGATCCGCTCCCACAGCCAGTCCCCGGGCGAAGGGACACCCACGCCGCGGTGTTCGTCCCCAGCGATCGCACGCACGGCGATCTCGCCGCGCGAAAGGGTGATCTCGCCGGTCTCCGCGTTTAGCAGGATGCGCACCTGTTCGGCCGCTCGTTCGCTGATCAACTTGTGATCGACAACGCTCCGGGCGAGTGCCGCGGTGTACTCCTGCAACAGTCGAAGCCGCGAAAACCGCTCGCGGAGAACCACGTAGGACCGATACGCCAACAACGGCATCAAGCACACGACGACGACGAGAAGCATCGCCAATCGGCTCTGCGTCTGGACCATCGCGGCAATGAGCGCCAGTGAGGTGAAGCACGCACACGCCGCCATGCTGACGAGGGTCGCGGAGATGAGGCTCCGCTTCGTTTCGTGCTCGCTGCTCAGCACACCGACCAAGTGCACGATCGCAAGACGCACGAAGCGAACGGCGAGCACCGTGACGAGAACAGCGCCCCAGGTTTCGGTTCGGAGGACGAACGGATCCGGGTCGATGCGACCGACAATTTCGAGAACGGTGGCGATCTCTGCCACCGACAGGGCAGCTGTCCGGAGTCGCTCGCTGCGCTGGCCGTAACGGGTCGCAGTCACCGCGGCGCCCAGTCCGGCGACCGCACACGCCAGGACATGGATCGGACGGGCCGCGAACAATGCCACGACGAGCGGTAGTTCGGTCGCGGCGACGACGTGAACGGTTCCCCCGATGCGTTCACGAAGGCAGTAGCGCCCCGCTAGGAAGAACCCCACGACCATGAGGGCCAAAGGCACACGAACGCCGCTGGCCGGTGCAGCAAGCGTGGACAGGTCCAGGGAGAACGCCGTGACAACGGCGGCTGAACCGCTGAGGAGCAGGGTGCCCGCCAGTCCGAACTCACGCGCGTGACGTACGTCATCCGGTGGTTCCCAAAAGAGCTCTGCAGCGGGGAGTTCTGTGCCATCACCCGAGGCAGATCGGGAACGGGGATCGACGCGTGCGTTGGTTCGCGGTGACGCGATGGGACCCCCGGCGGCACCGCCTGGGCCGACCTGGCGGGTCGAAGGGGGAGTCGCAAGAGGCACGGCCCGGCAAGTCTTACCCATCGCGGGAATTCGGCGGCGCATCCGACGCATTCCCGCCCGAGTAGCGCCGTTCCATGGCTCGGGCGCCGTCCCCCGCGACTGAGCGATCGGGGAACAACACGATCAGAGGAGAACCGCGGCTGAATTCCAGACGATCGTCGCCGCGACCCGGGCGAGCGCCTCCCGAATGTCGGGATCGATCCGGGCACCGAATTCGCTGACCTCGGCCTGCGCGTGCACGACTCCAGGTTCTCCGCCTATCCATCGCGTGCTCGGACGCGCCAGAAGTCGGCGCATCGCCGTGTTGTCTCGGAGCACGTCGGCGGTGAATCGATCGATCCCACTGGCCGCGGCGGCAACGCCGAGCGCCTCGATGAGCAGAGTCCCGACGCCCCGGCCCTGCCAATGATCCACGAGACCGAAGGCGATGTCCGCTTCGCGGTAATCCGTAAGCGAACGGATGAACCGGGCCGATCCGATCGGGACGAGCCCTGGGTCAGCCGCGTCGATGGCGACCCAGGCGAAGTGGTCGACGTAGTCGACATCGACCAGGTACCGGATGACGGACTCCGGCGGCATGCCCCCGGAGAAGAAGCGCCGTTGGAGGGACTCACGCGACATCGCTGCGAGTCCGGCCTCAAGGAACGGGCCGTCGGTCGAGAGACCCGGTCGGAGAAGGATGGTCAGGCCGTTGGCGAGCGGCACGCTGACCGGCTCGGCGAGCGCGGCGAGACGCCCGGCAACAACCCGGGCGATGCCCTCGGCCACACGGGGGTCGGCGAGGAGGCGGTGGAAATCAGCCGCAGTCCCGACGAATGCAACCACCTCAGTCGTCGCCGTGACCGTTGCGCTTCGGGGTCTCCCCGTGACAAGGGCCAACTCGCCGAGAACCGAACCGGGCTGGGCGACACCGATCCGAACGACGCCGTTCGGGGCACGGCGCGACACCTCGGCGACGCCTGACGCGAGGTACGCAAACCAATCAGCGCTTTCGCCCTCGCGCATCATGACTTCGCGCGGATCGAAGCGCCTCGTCGGGAGCGACGCGACGGCAGCCGCGAGTGCCTCGCGCATTGCCGCGTCGACTTCGACCCCCGATCGATGCGCCGAGCGCTGCGCGGACGCGGCCGCTTCGGTGTTCACCGGCGTCTCCGGATTCGGTGCCGACCAGGCGCGGATGAACGCGTCGGCCCAGCGGTCGGGCTGCTGCAGTCAAGTGCGGGCATGACGGTCTCCTGAGAGTCGTGGCGTCGGTTGACAAGAGGTTCGGACAACGTACCTCGGCTCGGCGCGCCCGAACCCGCGGTCGACGGTCGACGGATCGTGATGGGTGTGGATCCCTGCATCATCCGTTGCGAGGTTCCTCCTGTTGATGCCTCGGTCGGCCGGAACGCCTCAGGGTGTCGTGGCGACCTCGGACCGGAAGCGTTCCCACAGCTGTTCCACATCGGCCCGTTCGGTCCCCTCCACCCCGATCGACACACGCACCATCCAACGTCCGTCGAGTTGCGACGGTGAGCAAAAGGCGTCACCGGAGGAGTTGATCCGCCGGATCCAGGCGAGCGTGAACGCGTCGAGCGCGTCGCGCGCGATGCCCTCGGGCTCGTAGCGGACGCACACGGTCTGCAGCGTCACCGGGGCCAGGACACGCCAACCCGGAGCGGCCCGCACCTGCTCGGCGAACCATTGCGCGTTCACGAGGTCGCGTCGCAGGCGGTTCTGGATCGCCTCGACGCCGTCAAGGCGGAGTTGGAACCATAGCTTCAGCGCCCGGAACCGGCGCCCGAGCGGAATCCCCCAGTCGCGGTACTGAGTGGCCACCCGATCGGTTGCCGTCGACCGAAGGTACGACGGATCCGTCGACATCACACCCACGAGGGCGGCGACGTCACGGACGTAGTAGAGCGAGCAATCAAGGATCGTGCCCATCCATTTGTGTGGATTCCACGACAGCGAGTCCGCTCGTTCGATGCCGTCGAAGAGTGGGCGACATTCCGGGAGGAGCATCGCCGAGCCCGCCATCGCCGCGTCGACGTGCAGCCAGATGTCGTGCTTCTCACAGAGGTCGGCGAGCGGTTGGAGCGGATCGAACGCGGTCACCCCGGTGCTCCCGAGCGACGCCACCACTGCAGCGGGTCGGCGGCCCAGCGCCAGGTCGTCAGCGATCGCCCGTTCGAGCGCGGTCGGATCGATGGCGCAGGTGACCGGGTCGGTGTCGACCAGGCGCAGGTTGTCTCTTCCGAAACCGGCGAGCACGACGGCCTTCATGATCGATGAATGCGCCTGCGCGGTCGCGTACACGACAAGGGGCTCGGCCTGCGACTGGAGTCCGCCACCGGTGAACGAACTCCGGGACGCTTTCTCACGCGCGCTTATCAAAGCGACCAGAACCGCAGTCGACGCCGTGTCCTGGATGGTTCCCGACCACGCCGAGGAGAGCCCGCAGAGCTGGCGTATCCAGTCGCACATCACCTCTTCGACCTCGGTCAGCGCCGGATTCGATTCCCACGAGATCCCGAGCCCTCCAAGTCCGCTCGAAGCAATATCACCGAGAACGGAGGAAAGCGACGCGTTCGACGGGAACCAGCCGAAATGCGCAGGGTGCTGGACGTTCGTCATGCCCGGCACGACAACGCGTTCGAGCTCCGCGAGGAGCGGACCGATTGAGGAGTCGACTTCCGTCGGCGGTGTCGCCGGGAGCATCGACCGCACGTCGCCGGGAGCCACCGCAGGCAGGACTCGTCGATCCCTCACCGACGCACGCTCATCGGCGATCCAGTCGATCAGTGCATGGCCGGCGGTCCGAAACTCCTCAGGTGTCACGCCATCGAGTCTCGCTCACCGCCGCATCAGCCGGCTCACGGCAGCAGGTACCTGTGCACGAAGCGGCCCGGGACATCGCGAGGAGGCGAGCGATATCGGGCGCCGGGTGAGGGCCGTCGGGCAACGATGGACGTGTTGGGTGATCGCGACACCGGCATTCACGAAGGACCTGGCGACTACCTCCGTCGCACCCACCTCGACGACGCCGGACTGGCATCTCGTGGTTCGCGACCACGTCAGGAGGCGACCATCGCCCGACATGACTCTGCACGACGGACTCCCGCTCCCTGCGGACGACGGTGACCTCGTCGCGTTGAGCTCGTCTGCCCCTTCGTTGGGGTTCGAGCGCCTTGATGCCCTGCACTCTGCATCGCGCCCACCTCAGCGCACGGTCCACAACTGGGAAACCCAGACCACACCCAGGCCGCTGACGCTGACGCTCGATGACGGCGAGGCGAACGCCGCGTGACCCGGGGAGAGGGAGAGCTGCGTGTCTGCCGATTCGACCCGAACTACTCCCTCGGTAGCGAGCAGAAGCGACGGCCCCTCGGAAACGGGCACATTCACCGCAGCACCAGTGACCCCGATCCTCGCCAGCCCGACCTCCGGTGAAGGGGACCGGAAGAACTCGACCCCGGGGTGCTCCTGGTCCACCGCCGCAACGATCATCGGCCAGGGCCCGGTGGTCGGGACGAGCGTTCTCACCAGTTCAGGCACGTCGACGTGCTTCGGGGTGAGCCCGCCGCGCAGCACGTTGTCCGAGCTGGCCATCACCTCGACACCGAGACCGCTGAGATACGCGTGCAGATTCCCGGCTGGGAGGTAGAGCGCCTCGCCCGGTTCAAGGGAGATGGCGTTCAGCAGCAGGGCGACCGCGACCCCGGCGTCATCGGGGTACCGCTCGGCGATCTTCCCGACCACCGCAGTCACGGAAGCGGGCAGAGATGCGAGAGCGTCGGTGATGGCCGCCACGACGCGGTACTGCCGGGCCCGGTGGATAGACAGGAGCCCGCCCACAATGCCGGGTAGGTCCTCGGGACGGCGCAACTGCTCGGCGAACGGAAGGAGCGGCCCACCGACCGCTCGCAGCAACTCCTGACTCTCCGCCAGATCACGAAAACCGCACAGAACCTCCATGTCGGTAAGTGCACAGATCATCTCCGGCTTCGCCCGGTCATCACGATACGAACGGTGCGGCGCGGCGCGATCGATACCGAGGGCGTCTTCCCTCGCGAATCCAGCTTCGGCCTGGGCCGTCGAGGGATGCGCCTGCAGCGAGAGCGGTTCGCCGATACCCAGGATCTTGAGAAGCATCGGGAGCCTCGCTCCGTAGTTCGCGACCACCGCCTTGCCCAGCCAGCCGAGCGGATCCGATGCGATCACGTCCGGCAGCGGTCGCCACTGCCCTTCCACGTGGACCGCGCACGGAAGCAGCGGATGGTCGCCGATCCAAAGCTCGGCCATCGGTGCACCGGTGACGGGCCAACCGAACTGGCGTGCCATGAGCGTCGGAGATCCCCACGCGTAACGCTGCACTCCGCACCGCAGGCTGAAGACCGTCATGGCAGTGTTCGTCGGCCGGTTTGCGGCTCACCCTTGAGTTCCGCGAGCACGTAGGTGGTGCGGAGAAGACCCCAGCGGCTCTTCACGAGGATCAGGTCATCGCCCATGCACCAGACATCACTCGCCACGACAGGCGCGCCGAGAAAGGACGCGTGTTCACCCTCCTCGCCGCGGCCTCGCCGGATCCGTTGGGAGACACAGCCGCCGCCCGCCATCAGCGTCTCGCGCTTCGCGATGTCATCGGTGAAGCGGAACCAGCCCGAGCCCACGAACGCGCCACGGACGCTGCGCCGGGTCGAGGCGTCCGGCGGGCGCCAGGCGACATCGACGGCGCAGCCAAGTGGCGCTCCACCTCGTCTCTTCCGCAACGGGCGCTCAGTGTGCGGGAGCCGTCGGGGGACACCCACACCGATACCCACTCCCTCCCTCGCTCAAACGCGACGCGCTGCTCACCCGTCCCGCCGGGAAGTCCGTCGTGCACGTTCACGTTGGAGATGCGAGCGCGATACGTCCGTCGTGGCACCGCTCCGACAGGCGATCCATCGGGCACGAGACTCATCGCCTCAAGACTCGCGCACGCAGGAGCTCGAAGGGTCAGATCGGTTTTGCCACGGCCACGAAGCCGCTGACGACGAGCACACCCCGGATCGCGAACACCGGGGTAGAGCAACCGGATCATCCGGTCGAGAGCGACGAAGCCCGGCGGCGTTGCGTCGTCGCGTTGCGTCGTCGCGGAGCGTTGCGTCGTCGCGGAGCGTCGCGCCGAACACCGGCCCGGCGCTGCGCGGTGCACGTCCTCCAGCATGCGGCAGAACACCTCCGTGCGGCATTGGGAGGTGTTCTGCCCCCATATATGGGGGCAACCTCTCTCCCAACGACTACAGCAGTTGGGCGGCGAGCGCGGCGACCTCGCTGCGTTCGCACGCCGCAAGGCGGACACCGCCGAAGCAGCGTTGGCCGCGAAAGGCGTCGAGGAGCACGGCGAGCCCGTTGTTGTGCTTGGAGAGGTACGGGGCGTCGATCTGGTCGCGGTCGCCGCTGAACACGATCTTCGCCCCTTCACCCACGCGGGTGAGGATCGTCTTCACGGTGCTCGGCTCGAGGTTCTGCGCCTCGTCGACGACGATGAAGCTCGACTGCAGGGTCCGGCCGCGCAGGAACGTCACGCTC
>JANMYF010000212.1:0-2732 GCA_031381685.1 Acidimicrobiia bacterium | reverse complement strand
GGCAAGTGCCATAGCCACGGCGACACGGACCGCTTCTCCTCCCGACATCTCCCGTGGGAAGTGTCTGCTCCGGTGAGCGACACCGAGTTCGTCGAGATGCGCAGTGATTTCGCGCTTTCGAGCCTCGACACCGGCGAGGTTCATGGCGAAGGCAACGTTTTCCTCGGCCGTGAGGTAGGGCAGCAAACCGCCACGTTGCGGGACCACGCCGAAGTGTCTTGACCGGAGGCGAGCGCATGCGGTGTCGTCAAGCTCCGCGATGTTCGTGCCACGGAAGAGGATTGAGCCGGAGTCCGGACGAAGAAGCCCAGCGACAAGACTCATCAGCGTCGACTTTCCGCTTCCCGAAGAACCGAGAAGGCTGTTTACGGAACCAGGTTCCAGTTCAAAGCTGATCTTCTTCAGGACTGACGAGACTCCAGAATCAGTAAAGAACGACTTTGTTAAGTCGATGACTTTGAGAAGCGGACTTTGCTTGTCCACCGTGACATCCACTTCTCACTTGCCGCTTCTCAACTTCGCTCTGGCGCTTCCGCCAAAGACCCGTTCGGTTGTCTTCCTCGCATGTTCGTCGATTTTGATGGCCTCGCTGTTGAACTCCTCTAGACCCTGGGGTGTCAACTGCGTGAGGTTGACGAGATCCTCGGTTTCGTTCTCGCCGCCTTTGTGTCGTGGTTCGGTCTTTATCGAACCGACTCCCGGTGCGTAAGAGACATTCTCGCCGCCCTCCTGAATGACGAGAACGTCGGTGAAACACTTGAACGGCACGCACTTCTTCTGTCCGGTCTTGCTGACTTTCGCAGTGGCGCTCCCCTCACCGGGGACGGTTGCTTGTGAGTACTTCGGAGAACCCACGACTGGCGAGGCGAGCATGAGAACTCCCGGCTTCGCTCCTCGAACAGCAGCCAGCCATCCGTCGGTCGCATCGACATACTCGCCGCCCTCGTAGGTCTCGGTGTATGACCCGAGGTACCAGACGTTCCCTTCCCTGTCCTGGGCGACGAAGTCGAGAGCCTGCTCGGCTACTTCGCCGCCGTCGATATCTTGGTCAAGGATGAGGATGGTCTGGACACCAGCGACCTCCTTCGTCACGTTGGTAACGGTGTACACGCGTCGATGAGTCAGCCGTCGATGGCCGCGATCGAGGCCGCCTTCGCGCACCGACTGATATCCGGGCGTCAGCGGGAACCATTTGTTGGTCGACGACGACGCCTCAGCGAAATTCTTCGAATCGAAGGTCGGAGGGCCCTTCGGGGCGGCGGTCGCCATGTTCGTATGAAAACCCGATCGATTCGTGTCCAGCACGACTTGGACGGCTGTGGCTGACAGCACGACGAGGACTGCGGCCACCGGGTAAAGGCGCATGTGCTTCGAGGACCTGCTCGAACCAGGCATGTATGCATTGTCACATGATTGGCGGAGCCTGTTCCAGTGTCGTTCGGCTAGAGCGCTCGCGCGATAGCGGCTGCACCGTGGACGGCAGCCTGGATGGTGTCGGTCCCGTTCACGTTGCCGGCCAGATGCACGTTGAGGCCGGCCTCGCGCAGGTAGTCGGTGATCTCGGCGTTGGGTTCGTGGTACGTGGCGATCACTACGGTGTCGGCCGGGAACGTGCGGACGAGATCGTTGCCGATCCCTCTGACGACGACTTCGGTTGCGGTGATTTCGCGTAGGGCCATCGAGGGCACGAACGCAACGCCGGCCGCGAAGAGCCGTTCGCGGCTGGCTTCCACCGTTGCCGGCGGATAGGGGATGGTCGCCCCGAGTTGCTCCAGGCGGCTGATGATGGTGACCTGTGCGCCGGCAGCGAGCAGGGTGTCGGCGGCAGATATCGCCTCGAATGTGGCGGTGTCGTCGTAGACGACCGCAGTGCGTCCGACGCTCGCGCGTCCGCCGAAGCCCAGCACGTCCCAAACGGTGTACACGTGCGGCAGCGAACCGCCGGGAACGGGCACCGATGGGCTCGAGAGTTGGAAGCCGTTGCGTCGTGGGGTGGAGCCGGTGGCCACGATCACCTCGTCGGGTCGCTCGGCGATCACCAGGTCGGGGTCGACGGGGGTGCGCAGGTGGACGTGGACTCCGAGGCGCGTGATCTCGTCAGCGAGAAAACCGGTGAGTGCGGCGAGGTCGGCCCGGTGCGGGGCCGACGCGGCCATGCGCACCTGGCCACCAAGGTGTGCGGTCATCTCGTAGAGGTGGACCTCATGTCCGCGCAAGGCTGCGGTGCGGGCCGCCTCGAGACCGGCAGGTCCGCCGCCGATGATGAGCACCTTCTTGCGAAGGGCTGCCGGCGCCGGAGTCTCGAACGCGACCGTGCTCTCCTTGCCCGCCGCAACGTTGACGACGCACTGGAGACGACCGGTGGTCATCAGCTGAGCGACGCACCCCATGCTGGTGCCGATGCACGGGCGGATTTCGGCTTCACGTCCCTCGCGGGCCTTTCGCACCAGGTGGGGGTCGGCCACCATGGCACGTACCAGCGAAACCATGTCGGCCACGCCTGTTTCGACGATATGGCTGGCGTGGTCCAGCGTCATGATGCGACCGGTGACGATGGTAGGTACACGTACTGACCGGGTGACCTGTTCGCTGCTCTCGAGTTCGTAGCCGAGCGGGTCGTCGAGGGTGGACAGGAACTTGTGGAAGCGCCAGTAGGAGCCCATGGAGATGTCGAGGAAGTCGACGAGAGGTTCGATGTGCTGGGCGATGGCGGAAGCTTCGGCGGGGTCGAT
>JANMYF010000183.1:0-1863 GCA_031381685.1 Acidimicrobiia bacterium | reverse complement strand
GCGGAAGAGCGGCCGGCGTTCGGCCGGCGGCTCCTGAGTCGGGGGATAGATGGTTGGTCAGGCTGCGAGTTGTTCGTCGTGGCAGGCGGCGAGGGTCGGGCAGCGCTCGGCGAGGCGGGCGAGCTGTTTCGCGCTGAGCGTCGCTGAGCGTCGTTTCACATAGAGCGTGTTCGGTTCGGTCGGGATTGTGTAGGCGAGGTGGAAGGCGACGAGTCTGCCGAGGGCTTTGGTGAGCCGTCCGGGCGCGGTTCCGAGCGCGTAGGCGAACTCGGCATGGTTGATCGCGTACGTTGCGAGGTCGTCGGCGCGTAGCCACGCTGCCAATTGGGACCATGCGAGGAAGGCGGTCGGGCCTATCGTATTTGGAACGTAATACCGGCTGTAGGTCGAGTCCGGGTCGTGAATGTTGGCGGTTGGGGTGTATGCGGCGGCGATGGTGATGAGTCCGTCGACGGGCTCGAGACGAAAGGTCGGGGTTGCGTTCATGATGCGACCTGCGCCGTGTCGTTGATCGCGGCGACGAGCGGGCGGAGTGCCCGGGTGAGGGTGCGTGGGAGTCGGGTGGTGAGGAGTCCGGCGTCGATGGTCCGGGCGATGTCGAGGCCGTAAGGGATGGTTGCGGTGACGGGTACGCCGGTGACGGCTTCGATGTCTTTGGCGTCGAGGGCGCGGCCGGTTTCGTTGATGAGCACGACGTGTGTGGGTCGCGGGGTGATGGTCGAGCGTCGCAAGGCGAGGTAGCAAGGTCGGGTGACGAGCACTCGGTGGTCCACATGAAGAGTCCATGCGTAGGAGTTGTCGGTGGTGTCGACGATGACGTGGTCGTACTGTCCGAGTCCGCTTGTGAGTAGTCCGTAGGTGTGCGTACTAAACACGATCGGGGCGGCACCTCGGCTGATGATGTCGAGGTTCTCCGCTACCGGGGTGGTGATGTCGGCGAGGCTGGCTTGTTCGGCTGGCTTGTTCGGCTGGCTGGTTCGAGGTAGTCGGCGAGTACCGGCTGGTCGGTGTTGTCGGGGATTCCGAGTACGGCGGGGAGGTCGTGGCCGGTGTCGACGAGCAGTGTTCGGTGTCCGGCTTGTGCGGTGAGTAGGGCGAGGGCGGCGGTTGTGGTGGTGACGCCTTGTCCGCCTTTGGTGGCGTAGATAGCGGTGATGGGCATGGGCAGGGTCCTTTCGGATCGAAGGGCCTCGGAGAGGGTTCTCCAGGGCTGCGGGGCAGGTCGCCCTGCAGCCGTTGGCTGCCGAGTTTCGCTGGCGGGGTGGCTGGTCAAGGTGGTGGGTGCTTGGTGGCGTCCGGCAAGCGCAGCGTCACCGCAGGTGTGGCGGAAGGCATCGGGCTCCCCTTGACCAGACGGGAACCGGCCAGCGCACTTGCCGCCCATCCACGCCAAGCCCGTTCAACCGATTCAGCGGCGTCGACGGCGGGGCGCGCTGATAGTGAGGTCAGTGAAGCGTCGAGAACCAGGTGCTCGTATGCTCGCTGGAGCGGCATCGCAGGCGCCATGAACGGTCCGGCAAGCAGCGGAGTCACCCGGGGCTGCGTCGTGGAGCACGCCGAAGCGTGCTGGCCATTCTCGCCGCATCGCCTGAACCAACGAGGCATTCTCGGCGTTGACACCGCACCTTCGGGGGCTGAGGTGGAGGCCGCGCTCAGGTCGCGGTTCGGCCGTAGAAGCGGACCTGTGCGGCGGGCGTGAGGGTGTGGCTGCGTAGCCGCGAGTAGGAGAGCACGGCAGTGATGCGGGGCTCGGTTCCGGTGATGGTGGTGACGCGGTGCGGGCTCCAATGACCGCGGAACAGCGACAGTGTGCCTGGAGTTGGGCGGATGGTCCGTATGGCGCTGCGATCCGCGCTGAGGAGT
>JANMYF010000171.1:0-2223 GCA_031381685.1 Acidimicrobiia bacterium | reverse complement strand
TCTCCTCCAGGGCGACACGGCCTTCCAACCGCGACAGGTTCGCTCCGACACAGAAGTGGGTGCCCTTGCCGAACGCGAGGTGGTCGGTCACGTTGGAACGCTTGGGGTCGAACTCGTCGGGATCCACAAACACGGTTTCGTCGCGGTTGGCAGAGCTGAACACCACGACCACCCGGCTCCCCTTCGGGATGTGGACACCGCCGAGTTCGACATCGCGCGTGGCGATGCGGAACATGCCCTGCGTCGGCGTCGACAGGCGCAGGGTCTCCTCGACCACGCCCGGCACCATCGACGGATCGCGCTTGACGGCCTCCCATTTGTCGGGGTTCTCGCCCAGGAGACGCATCATCTCGGTGAGCATCTTCGTGGTCGTCTCGTTGCCGGCAACCAACAGCTGCTGGACGATGCTGAGCATCTCCGGCATGTCGAGGGCACGCATGTCGGTCACGTCGGGATCGGCATCGTCGATGCGTGCGTTGAGGAGCTTGGTCAGCAGGTCCTCCTGTGGATGGACACGACGCTGTTCGAGCGCTTCGGCGAAGTAGTGCTGGAACTCGTTCACGCCGCGCTCGGCCTCGATCCGCTGATCCAGCGAGATGTTGGTGCCGATTCCGGCAATCGAATCGTCGGACCACCGCTTGAAATCGGCGAGGCGATCATCGGGCACGTTCAGGGCCTTGGCGATCACCTCGACCGGCAGCGGCACGGCGAACTGCTTCACGAACTCGATCCGGCCGGTGTCGATCCAGCTGTCGATGAGCCGCGTGGTGATCGCCCGGATGACCGGCTCGAGCTCCACGATGGACCGCGGCGTGAACGCCTTCGACACGAGCCGGCGATAGCGCGTGTGGGTCGGCGGATCGGCCGTGAGCATCGTCGGCACCCTGGGGTACCCGTCGGCGATCACGGCCATCATGCGCTCACGCGCCTCGGCCGGCAGCGGCATCGAGGTGTTACCGAACTGCGACGAATACGTCGTGACGTCGCGGATGACCTCGTTCACCATGTCGTGACGGGTCACGAAATACATCCCCATCGACTCGATGTGGTGCACGGGCGCATCGACGCGCATCTTGGCGTAGTGCGGATACGGACACTGCAGGGTCTGCGGGTCGAACGGATTGAACGTCGCAAGATCGATTTCGGCTGACATGGGGTTCCTCGTTGGGTGCGGGCGGAGCGGGCGGGCGGGAGCGTTGGACGCTGATGGATCACAGTTCGGAGAGAACGTTGCGCAGATGCGGAAGATCGGCGCCGCGCGCGACGATCTCGTCCATGCCGCCGATCACACCGGTGAGGTTGGCCAGAACGACATGCTCGAGTCCGTTCTTGGCATAGGCCTCGAACTGGCCGGCGAGCTCCTCGGCGTTGCCGATGAAGAGCACCTGCTTGACCATCTCGAACGGGATCGTCGGCGCAAGATCACGAAGATCGTCGGGGTTGAGGTCGTGGATGATCACGTCGATGAAGCCCTTCGAGTCGTTCCCGAGGGGATGCTTCATGCCGTTGGCCTCCCACATCGAACCCATGGCGAAGAGGCCGAACAGCTTGCCGAGAGGTTCCTTCTCGAACATCTCGGCCGCCTTGTCCTGTGACTCGGCGAACAGGCAGAACGGAAGCAGCGAGCACTCGGGCATCGGTCGACCGGCCTTGGATGCGTGTTCGGCGATGACGGCGCGCTTGGTGCCGTATTCGCTCGGCGACATCCACCACGCCGGGATCCAGCCGTCGCCGTACTGACCGGTGAGGCGCAGCATCCGGTCGCCGTGACCGGCGACCCAAACCGCTGGCGAGCCCCGGCCCTCGGCCTTGAGCGGCAGACCCATCCGGCCGACACCGCCGCCGGGCATCTTTCCGGTGTCGAGAAGCGAACGGAGTTCGATCAGCACCTTCTCCAATTGGGCAACCGGCTTGTCGAACGGGTAGCCGAACGGGAGAAGGCTCTCGGCCTCGCCGGACCCGATCCCCAGGATGAACCCACCAGGGATCAGATCGTTGAGCGTGAGCGCAGTACGGGCCAGGTCGGCCGCGCCGCGCCGCGTGGCGTCGGTGACCGAGATGCCGTAGGGCTTCGTGGTCATCCGACCGGCGACCGCGCCGTAGCAGAAGGGGTCGTAGAACGCGTCGGGATCAGCAGCCAGGGCCGAGAGCGGAGTGTCGGCCCACAGCCCGGGGTGGAACACGCCGAGGATGTGATCGGGGGCCCAGTACGAGTCGGCTCCC
>JANMYF010000152.1:0-9058 GCA_031381685.1 Acidimicrobiia bacterium | reverse complement strand
CGTTTTCACCCAACCCTCATGAGGACGATGGAGTCGTTCACGCGCATCATGGCAGTAGCGTGATGTCGTGGTTTCTGCAAGCAACTCGGCCGTTCCTTCCTCCCCGGGGGAGTGGAGCGAACGCGAGCACGACCGGCTCGCCACCGGTGACCTCAAGGAGACCGCGGCGTCAGCTGAAGCGATTCTCACGAAGATCGTCGATGCCATCGAAACCGTCATCCACGGCAAACGTGCGGCGGTCGAGGTCGTCGTCGCGTGCATGCTTGCCGAAGGCCACGTGCTCATCGAGGACGTACCGGGAGTGGGCAAGACCATGCTCGCCCGCGCGCTCGCCGCCGTCACTGGTTTGAGCACCGGCCGAGTGCAGTTCACCGCCGATCTCCTGCCGTCGGACGTTACCGGCACCGGTATCTGGGACCCCCGCACCGGCGAACTCCGCTTCCGGTCCGGGCCCATCTTCGCCAACGTCCTGTTGGCCGACGAGATCAACCGGGCGACGGCAAAGACGCAGGCGGCACTGCTCGAAGCGATGGAAGAACGGCGCGTGACCGCTGACGGTCAGACCCACGCGCTACCTCGGCCGTTCCTCGTGCTGGCCACCCAGAACCCGATGGAGCACGAAGGAACGTACCGCCTGCCGGAGAGCCAGTTGGACCGTTTCCTCGCGAGAATCAGCCTCGGATACCCCGACAGCGCCTCGGAGCTGCAGATGCTCGAACACGACGGAGGCGAATCGCTCATCGGCCAGCTCCGTTCCCAGACGAGCACCGAGGAGCTCCGTGCCCTGATACTCCGGACCGAACGCGTCCACATGGCCAACCGACTCCGGCTCTGGTTGCTCGAACTGGTCAACGCCACGCGTCAGCATCCGGCGATCGCGCTCGGCGCGTCGCCGCGCGCCACGCTCGCCCTTCAGCGACTGGCACGGGCCCGGGCCGCGATGGCCGGGCGCACGTTCGTGGTGCCCGACGACGTCCTCGGCATCTTCCCCGAAGCGGTCGTCCACCGCATCGTCGGGGCCAACCCCGGCCGGACCAACCTGGTCGAGACGCTCGACGCCATCGTTCGCCGGGTCGGCGTTCCACGGCCGGCCTGAAGGCTCCGACATCCAGTCGGTGAACGACGTCATGGACCCGTCGCCAGGGCACGGACCCCCTCCGATCGTTCGCGTGCGGCGAGTCGCGTCGATCAGGGTCACCAAGCGCGGAGTCGGCGCCCTGGTGGCCGGCCTGGCCACGACCATGGCCGGCCTCGCGCTCGCTCTCGTCGAAGCCACATCCGCCGGGATCATCATGCTCGGGGCGACCGGTCTGACCGGCGTCGCCGTGGCGGTGGGTGCCCTGTTCCCCCCGGCCCTTTCCGTTCGCCGGGTCACCCAGCAGACCGAGCGCCTACCGACGGTCGGCGAGGACCTGGCTGTCGACGTCCACATCGACGCCCGTCGCAGAACGGCGACCGCCGAGGTGATCGAGGTGGCCGTCGACGCGCTGACCGTTCGCAAAGGCGCTCGTTCGGTGCGCATGTCGGTGCGGCCGCTTCGTCGCGCAGAGACGACCGTGGCGCGCTACCGGGTGGTCCTGCGTGAGCGGGGCACCCTCCGTTTTCTCCCGATGACGTGGCGTCGGACAGATCCGCTCGGGCTGTACCGGTGGTCGCACCGCGTCGACGGCGGAGGCGAGATCCTCGTCGGGCCTGCCGTCGTCGACCTCGACGAGGGGTCGAAGGCGTCGCTCGAACGACTTCGACCCCGAACCAAGACGCAGCGGTCCTCCGAAACCGACCCATTCGAGTTTCGCGAGCTTCGGGGATATGTGCCCGGTGACGATTTCCGTCGAGTGCATTGGGCGTCGAGCGCCCGCCGCAATGAGCTGATGATCCGCGAGCCCGAACACCTCTTCGTGTCACCTACCCTGCCGATTCGCGTCGTCATCGACGCGCGTCACAGCGAGCACGCGGGCACGTTGGAACTGGCACTGTCGGTTGGCGCGAGCGTGGTCCAGGCACTTGTGGAGCCCTTCGAGGTCACGGTGCTCACGACCGACCGCACCGACCACGCGAGCTCGGCCGAGGACACCATGGTGCTGCTCGCCCTCGTCGACCGGGAAACGCCGCCGAGCGGCACGCGGGCACCGCGACGAGGCGTGATCGACCGCAGCTCCGACGATGCAGCCGAGATCCTTGTTACCGGACCGCATCCGGCCGCTGCGCCGGAAGGCTCGGTCGTGTTTGCCGCAGGAGCTGCTCCGTTCGAGTTCACCCACTGGGAGCCGGGCGAGCCGACCCGCCGAGCGGTTGCCTCCACCATCGCCCAGGTACTCGCGTCAGGTCCGTTTCCGGACGACACCGATCCGCTCGGCAGGGTGCCCATCGTCGCCGACTCCGCAAGCGCAGCGTGGGGCGCGTGATGGAGAGCGCCACGGCGATGGACACGTCTGCCGCACGGCCGGTCGGCCAATCCCGCCGCGCCCAACGTCGCGCCGCGCGCTGGCTCTCGGGGGACCTCCTCGTGACCGCGTCGACTCTGGTCCTCGTGCTCGCTGCCGCAAGTACGCTTCCGCGTCTCTTCGTCGAAGACATCTACTGGAGACCGTTGCTTCTGGTGGGGGTGCTCGGGTGGGGCTTCGCCGCGGTCGCGCGTTACGCCCGATTCCCGTTCTTCGTAGCACCCTTGGCGAGTGGCGCCGTCGCCGGTGTCTACGCCGCACGCTTCTGTTTCCCCGACCTCGTCCCGTCCACGTCACCCGCGGCATTGCCAGTGCGGGCCCTCGTCACGGCGATCAGACTCGACTGGGGCCAGCTCTCGACGACGAAGGCTCCCGTGATCGGACGACCGGGCTTTGCGCTCTCGGCGATACTCGGCGTCTGGCTCATAAGTGTACTTACAGACGTGCTGGCGTTCACGCTTCGTTCACCCATCGAGGCCATCGTGCCGTCGTCGGTGCTCGTGCTCGTCGGTTCAATCGTCGCGCCGCCCAACGGGCGCACGGCGGCGGCCACGGTGTACTGCGCTGCCGTGGTCTTCCACGTCGGGGCCGTGACCGTGGCCTCGACACGCCGCGCCCGCTGGACTGATGATTGCGCTCCATCACCCGTGCCCCAACTCCTTCGCATCGGCGCGCTCACCGCGCTTGCCGCAGTCGTCACCGCGGTGGTGATCCCCCGCACCGGGCTGACTGACCGAGACGGAATGGTCGATTGGCGCACGGGAACGCAGCGTCAATTGCCGTCGACGGTCACGAGTCCGATGGTCTCGCTGAAACGCCAGCTCCTGAACCTGCCGAACACGGTCATGTTCACCGCCACCTCGGTGAATACGGCCACGGGAGCGCCGGTCCGAACGTATTGGCGGCTGAGCACGCTCACGAAGTTCAACGGCACCACGTGGACGTCGACCGGTTCCTATCGATCCGTCGACCGTCAGACTCCGCTTCCCCCCAGCAGCTCTCCGGGCGAACCCGAAGTCGTGTCGCGAGTGGTGATCGACGAGCTCCGATCGTCCTGGCTCCCGACGAGCTACCAAGCGCAGAGGCTCGATGGCACGACCCTCGATCCATCGATCGCACTTGGCTATGACGCCCGCGGCGACGCCATCCTCGCATCAAAGCTGACCAGTCCGGGCGACAGCTACGGACTCGAATCCGTCGCCGCCACGTTCGACGCGACGGGCGAGATCCGCCTCCGCAATAGCGGCACGTCCGACAGCGACTTGGCCCTGCCATCAGACTTCCCGAGCGACGTCGCTGCGCTCGCCCGTGAGATCACGGGTGGGCGCGGCTCCGACGATGCTGCAACCCGACTCGCCCAGCTCCGGGCGTTGCAGGACTTCTTCCGGAGCGAGTTCGAGTACTCGACCGCCGTTCCGCCACCCTCACGCGACCGCGACCTCGAGGACTTCCTACTGCGGGACCGGGCGGGATACTGCGAGCAGTTCTCGGGCGCGTTTGCGGCAATGGCCAGAAGTCTCGGTATCCCGGCGCGCGTCGTCGTCGGGTTCAGTCCGGGGCGCCTCACCGCGAACGGAACGTTCGTGATCACCGGCAAGAACAGCCACGCCTGGCCCGAGGCCTATGTCGACGGCATCGGCTGGCTCGCCTTCGAGCCGACCCCGGGCCGCGGCATTCCCGGCACCGAGAGCTACAGCGGCGTTCCCGATCAGGACGCCTCCGAAGGGCGCGCTCCCGCGGCACCGATCACTATTCCGGCAACGACGATCGCCCCGGCACCCGCACCGCCGGTGGTGACCACCCCGCCAACCCCGACAACGGACAAGGAAACCGGGAGGTCCTCGCCACGGTGGCTGATGCCGATTGTTGCCGCCTCACTCGTGCTCGGCGCGATGACGCTGGTCGGGCGACAGCGCCGGAGGCGACGAGACCCGGTCGAGCGCGCATGGTCCGCAGTCGTTCGAGACGTTGCCCGCACCGGCATCGTCCGGGAGCACCACGAATCGGACCGGATGTTCGCGGAGCGGGCGTCCGAGACCATCACCGGCGACGCGTCCACCATCCTGCGGACGCTCGCCGCCCGGGTCGAGGAGCACCGGTTCGCGCCCGAGGAACACTGGACTGCTGAGGACACCGCCGCGTTTCTCTCCGAAGCCGCCCGGTTTCGGTCGGTCGGCGGAGCGTCGGCGACCCGGCGGTAAGCCCCTGGGCTGCGCAGTTCAGCGAGGCGGAACCTGGTAGCGCTGCGCGATCTCCGCAACCTGGGCGGCAATCGCCGCCCGAGAACCGCGCAGCAGCGCCGCTCCCGCGATCACGATCGCCACGAAGCCGACGAGCGAGACGATGACACCGAAGACGCCGCCGAGAAGCACCCCGACCACCACGGACGCAAACCCCCCGAGGGCGGCCAGGATCAGCAGAGGTGTCGGCGACGACGGCTGGCGGGGTTCGAGGTGGCGCGACCGTAGTCCTTCAGGACGCGGCTCCCCGACCTGAAGCTGCCGCTCGATCTCGTCGAGCACACGCTGTTCGTCCTCAGACAGCGGCACCGCCCCATGTTCGCGCAGAAACACGAGCGGCGCGCAACGACCGACACCGAATTCGGACGGAAAGCCGAGGGCAGGCCGAGCGGGAGCGTCGCTTGCGGGGCGGACCCTCAACCGTCGCCCGAAGGCCCCCATTGGGTGTCGCCCGGCCGCTTGACCCGCAGGCCCGTTGAGCTGACAAGAGCGGCCGAACCGACCGCTCCGTCGCCGAACTTGGCGCGGATCGCATCGACGGTCTGGGCCAGCTCGCGTTCGTCGTCGGTCTCCGTCCCCAACTCGTCGAGCGTGGGCCCCTCTGCGGCGAGCGGCGCCGGATCACCGAACAGGTCGAGCTGGGCGACCTGAGTCACGTCGGCGCCAACGGGAAACCCGGTATTCGCCGTGCCGTCCGCCGTCGCCGTCGCGTCCGTGAGGTTGCTCACCGACACACCCAGGAGTCGAGCGCCGCGCACGGCGATCTCCTCGGCGACATCGGGACGCCGCAGCAGCGCGTCGGCAACCCGGGCGATCGCCGTACTCGCGGCCACCGGTTGCGGAACGGTCTTCGAACGCGTGACCGAGGAGAAGTCGGAGAACTTCACCTTCAGTTGCACGGTGCGGCCCACCATCCCGGCGGCGCGGAGACGCGAGCCGACCGCATCGGCCATGCGGACGAGCTCGACGTGCAACACGTCGAGGTCGCGATGATCGACCGAGAACGTCTCCTCGTGGCCGATCGACTTGACACCCCGCTGGGGCTCCACCGGCCGATCGTCGACGGCGTTCGCCAACATGTGGAGATGGCGCCCGTTCGCATCACCAAGCGCGCGTACCAACGTGTCCTCGGGCAGTGAGGCCAGGTCGCCGATCGTCTGCACCCCGAAACGGGCGAGGCGCTCGAACGTCTTGGGACCGACTCCCCAGAGCGCCCGGACGGACTGCGGGTGCATGAACGACCGCTCGCCGCCCGCGAGGATCTCGACGACGCCGGGACTCGGTCGATAGCCACCGGGGATTGCCTTCTCCACTGCTCCGCCGATCGGGGGCTTGGCCGCCTTCGACGCAAGCTTGGCCACCAGCTTGCTGGTGGCCACCCCCACCGAGCACGGCAGCGACATCGACTCGGCGATCTCGGCGCGCAGCTTCGCGGCGATCGTCGCACCGTCGCCGTGCAGCCGACGCGCTGCGGTCACGTCGAGGAACGCTTCGTCGAGGGCGATGCCCTCGACCATCGGCGTGAAGTGGTGGAACACCTCGTGCAGCTCGGAGGAGACCCGCCCGTAGAGACCGTGATCACCGTGCAGGAAGATGGCGTGCGGACAGCGGCGTTTTGCCTGCGTGGACGGCATTGCCGAGTGGATGCCGAAGGCACGGGCCTCGTAGGAGCACGACGCGACGACACCCCGTTCGCCGTCGCCACCGACGATGACCGGCTTACCGGCAAGCGACGGGTCACGCCTGACTTCGACCGCGACATAGAACGCGTCCATGTCAACGTGGAGGATCGTACGCTTACGTACGATCTCGTTCGACGCCGCAGCCGTCAAAGGCGTTCGACCCGCAGCGAAGACCGGTCGGCGCCGTGCAGCTGGAAGCGGAACTCCCGGGTACCCTCCCACCGTTCGGCGAGCCACTCGAGAACCGGTTCCGACACCCATCGTCCGGCGCCGTCGAGCAACGCTGCGCACTCGTGGGGATGGGCGAAGCGCGCATCGACGACGATGCCGTCGGGATCCTCGCCCGTCGTCACCTCGCCGGTCCACGACACGGCGGTGAAGACGTCGACGCTGAGGTGCCACTTCAGGTCGAGGGCCACGGTCTCGACGGTGTAAGTCGGGCCGGACCATTGGGTGACCGTCAACCCGGTTTCCTCGACGACCTCGCGGGTCAGACCGTCCACCGGATCCTCGTCGAGTTCGACCACGCCACCGGGCGTCGACCAGTCGGTCTTCCCATTCCGCCGCAGGTTCTCGACGAGCAGGAGTCGACCCTCGTGCTCCATCAGACCTGCTGCGACGCGCCAGCGACGCAGCCCGGATGCGTCGGGCTCAGGAGGGGACGACGGCGATGCGCTCACCTCCCCATCCTCGCCGAAACGACGATCCGACGGAACCGCCACGACGCTGCGGACCGTTCGGGTTCTCCCACAGCCGTCAGCGCAGCCCGTGCGTCGCCGTACCCTGGTGCGATGCACCGCAATGCCGCCGCCGTCACCGAAGCCGGGCGGGCCCTCGGCCTGGACGTCCACGTGGTGGAGTACTCCGCGGAGGGGGCCCGGACAGCGCTCGATGCCGCGGCCGCGATCGGCGTCGACGTCGGCCAGATCGTGAAGTCGCTGGTGTTCGCCGTCGGCGACCCCGACGACCGCGCCCACGGGGAGCCAGTGGTGGCACTGGTCTGCGGAGACGACCAACTCGACGAGGCACTCCTCGCGAATGCCGCCGGCGCCGAAGGCGCGTGGCGCATCGACGCCAAAGCCGTCCGTGACGCGACGGGTTTCGCGGTTGGCGGGATCCCCCCGTTCGGCCACGCCACGCCGATGCGGGTCTTCGCCGACCGACGCCTTGCCCGTTTCGACGAGGTTTGGGCGGCGGCCGGCACGCCGTCGCACGTCTTCGCCGTGGGCGTCACCGAGCTCGTGGAGAGGACCGGGGCAATCTGGGCCGAGGTGTCGCGGGTGACACCCGACGCGGAAACGGCCATCGCCGGCGGGCCGGCCGTCGGCAACGGGTCGATCACGGCGGGCGCGACAACGCTCGCCGCGACCCACCCGCGGCCGACCGGACGAGACGTCCTCGGCACCATTCCGATGACGGCCCGGCCGGCTCAGCTGAGCGCGCTCCCTTCGGTGGCGGCCCGGGCCCTGGCCTTCGCGGCAATCCTGCTGGGTGGTCTGATGGGTGGCCTCCTCACCTATGGCGTACGTAAGGTGATGACGGGCAAGAGCACAGGAACCTCGCTCGGCCTGTGGACCGTTGCGGGAGCGGTGGGAACCGCGTTCGGCGTCGGTGTCCTCGCCACCCTTGTGCTGCGGGCGATGGGTGAGTGGCGGGCCCTGAACCGGCCGGAAGGCTCCTCCACGGTCCTCGGCGGCACCTGAGGAATTCCAGGAGCCGCCGTCGTCCACAACCCGGCGTGGCAGAACTTCGGTGCCTACAACGCTGTCGTGTGGATCAACTCGAGGCTGACCCTTCGGCATGGCGGGTGAACTCGGCGGCGAGTTGGGCGCGACCGCTGAGTCCGAGTTTGCGATACACGTGCGCGAGGTGGGTCTCGACGGTCCGCCGCGAGATGTAGAGACGTCCGCCGATCTGGGGGTTCGTCAGGCCTTGGGTCGCAAGTTCGCTGACTCGCTGCTCCAGGTCGGTGAGGGAGTCCCATCCCGACGTCGGCCGTGGCGTGCGCATGTGGGTAGGCCGGGCGTTGAGCGTGCCGAGGGTGCGGGCGATTCTCTCGGAGTCGTGGTTTGCGCCGAGTTCGCCTGCCGCTGCCGCGGCGTCGCGAAGAAGTGCAATTCGTTGTTCGCGGTGGCCTTTTTCTGTCAGAAGGTTCGCTGCGTCTTCGCACGCCTCGGCGAACAGCGGCAGGAACTGGGAGCCACGGAGTAGGGAGACGGATTCGAGAATCGGGGCCGCGTCGCGGTCGAGAAGGCCGCGGCATTGCTGTGCCACCGCGCGAACTGACATCACGGGGGTACGTTCGGCGTGAAGCTCAATCGCCGCGACCACCTCGGCGGCGAATTGCTGGTCGTCCTGGGCGACCGCCAGGCGCGTGAGGTGTGTCACTCGGTCGCGCACGCCGAAGAACTGGCGGATGGCCGCCGTCTGTTCCCAAACAGCTTTCGCGAGTGCGAAGGCCGAGTCTGGTTGGGCAGTCGCTACGAGCAGCTGCACCTGGCTGTCCATCAACCAGTCGGCGCCGAAGAGGGAACCGCCGGCAAGTCGAGCCGCGCCGCTCGCGAGTTCGGTGTTGGCGCGCTCGATCTCTCCGCGTCGCAGCCGAATTCGCGCCTCGAGGGCATGAAAGTAGAGGATGAAGTTGAGACTTCCGGTGTCGTCGACAACGGCGCGTCCGGCCTCGATCGCCGTC
>JANMYF010000128.1:0-22104 GCA_031381685.1 Acidimicrobiia bacterium | reverse complement strand
GCCCCCACGCCCGGGCACGAAGCGCTCGACTCACGGGGGTCGAGCGCTTCGCCGCGTCAGCGGTGGCCCGTTGACCTCCGAAGACGTCTCCGTGCGTCGCCGTACAGACGGCGATACACGCGATCGCACCCGCTCACGCCGTGCCTTCTGCCGCGGCAATCAACGAACGATCGGACACGGCGTGATCCGGTAGGCGACGCGACGCTCCGACGGCGAGCACAAGAGCAGTACACGTGGCCACGTACATGACCCTTCCGCCGGACCCATCATCGGCGACGCGCGCGGCAAGCAGGAGACTGGCCGCGATGCTGCCGACGTACCGACTCGCCGAGAGAATCCCGGCAGCGACGCCCGTCTGACGCGGCGGAACGGCTTCGAGGCCGGCCGCGATGATGCTCGACGACGCGTACCCCTGACCCATGCCGAACACCGCCAGGGCGGCAACGAGCATCGCCGGCGCCACCGCGATACCGAACGGGAGGAGCAGGGCGGCACCGAGGGCTCCGACGGAAAGGCCCCGCAAGATCGCGCGTTTGCTGCCCGCTCGATCGCCGAATCGTCCACCCGGTGGACCCATGACGATCAGTCCGACGGTCAGAGCGGATAGGGCGAGGCCAGTTTCGCGTGAGCCCCATCCGCGATGGTCCAACACGATCGGGGCGATCAGAAGCAGGGCGTATTGCCCGAAGTTGGCCAGCGCCTGTGTGGCGAAGGCCGCAAGGAAACTCGGGCGAAGCAGTTCGTTCCGCCCCGCAGGCAACGCCTTCGCCGGCGACGACTCGCCCTGGCCGGCTCTTGGCACCGCAGCGATCTCGGCCGCCAGATCGTTGACCTTGACCGAGGCGAGCACGGCGAGGGCGATCGCTGCTGCCGGCACATTGGCAACGAAGATCGCCTTCCAGCCGAACGAGCCGACGAGCAGACCACCGACGATCGGCCCCGACGCGGCCCCAACCCCGATGACCGATCCCAGGATCCCGAACGCATGCCCCCGTTCCGACGGCCGTGTCACCGAACGAAGCATCGACTGCACACTCGGCGCCAACGCGGCCGCAAACACTGCCTGCAGTCCGCGCCAGCCGACCAACCATGCGAAGGACGGGGACACGGCGGCGCCGATCGAACAGGCGGCGAACCCGGACAGCGACACCAACGCAACGCGCTTGTTTCCCAGCAGGTCGCTGACTCGGCCGGCAATCGGCTGACCAACGAGCATGACGACGAGGTACACCGTGATGAGCAGGCCCGCGCGTCCCCTTCCGATATCGAACGCGCGGGCGAGCTTGGGGAGCGCGACCGCGACCATGGTCGAGTTGAGCGGGACCAGCGCCGACGCCAGCGCGATCCCGATGACCGTGGCCCGAGAGGTCCGCGGTCCTGTGGTCACCGGAGCAGGGCCGGCGCGAACGCCTCCCGTCACGTAAGCACGTGGACTTGCCCCGAACGTCCGTCGACTCGAACGCGGGCACCGTGGGGGATGCGCTTCGAACCGTTCGTGGTGCCGACAACCGCAGGGAAGCCGAGTTCGCGCGCCATGATCGCCGCGTGACACGCGAAGCTGCCGTGATCGGTGACGATCGCTCCGACGAGATGGATCATCGCGTTGAAGGCCTCACCGGTGGCCGACGTGACGAGCACGTCGCCCTCCTCCAGGTCGAACAGGTCTTCGAAGTCGTGCACGACATGGGCGCGCCCCTCGTAGACCGTGGTCCCGACCGGGACCCCCTGGATCATCGTGGCGTCGCCGCCAGCGTCGGGCAGTTCCCCGAGAATGCCGTCGATCATGAACCCGACCGCCGACATCAAGCGGGCCATCTCGGGCGGAAGGCCCTCCACGGACGGAGGTTCGTGCGCCGGGGGTCCGAGGAACCGGGGCGATCCGCTCAGCGTGAGGGCGGCGCGATGCGATGCGCGGGCCGCCAGTTCGCCCGCCGTCGGGGTCTCGCTCCCGTCGATCAACGCCAACAGCTCGGCGTAGCTGGCGTCGAGCGCCTCGGAGGGATCGTCGAGACGCCCCTGGGCCGTGAGTCGGCGACCGACTTCCAGCATGGCCAGGCGCATCAATCCGAATGCCGAGATGTCGCTGTAGATGCCGCGTTCGTCACGGAGCCGGTACACGGCGCGGGCTTCGCGCAGGAGCGCATCGAAGGCCTGCTGATGTTCGACCGGGACCCGTTCGCGAAGGCTCGCGGCAAACGCCGCGGCGCGGTCGGTCGCGGCGTCCGGTTCGGCGGCGACTCCGGCGGAGAGCTTGCCCAGGATGAGCTCCGGGCATTCGGCGAACGTCCGCCGGGTGACGTCGAACCCCTCGACCAGGCGGTAGCCGGTGGCGGCAACGTAGGCGGCGACCTCAGGGCAGCGATCACACAAGTCACGAAGACGTTGCGCCGCTTCGGCGTCGGCGCCTTCCTCGACCAGCGCTCGCGCTCGCGGATCTCGCTTGATCGCCGCGACGGCATCGGCCACTTCCGGCGAGACATGACTCGAGATCGGCGAGGCGCCGCCGAGCGCGTCGAACAAAGCCGGTGGCGCCATGGCGGTCCAGGCGCTCGCCTGCAGGAGGAAGTCGCCCACCGGAACCAGGCAGGCGAGATTGAAACGGTGGTGCTGGTACACCATCTCCTCCAAGTGCTCGGCGCAGCGTTCGATGTGGGACCGAAGCGCAGCGGTGTCCAGGGATGGAAGATCCACCGCGTTGAGTTCCATGTGTTTGCGCAGTGCCGCCGGCTTCAACTCGTTGTCCCACACCGCGAGGTCATCGTTCCATATGCGCGCTTCGAAAGCGTGCGCTGCAACGCCGACCCGCCGACCGAACTCGGCGCCCAACTCCTCGGGGCTCTTCGGTCCATCGGGCCCCGGCATGTCGAACGGCTGGGGTTGGTGATACGTGAAACCGTTCACCGTCGACATCGCCAGTCGGTCGATCAGGGTGCCGTAGCGATTGCACGCCTCCTCGAAACCCCGATTGAAGCCCGCCGGATACAGGGCCTGGGCGATCAGCGAGTTCGGCTGCGGGTTGTGCGCCCGGTCCTGCATCCACGGTCCCGGGAATGTCGGGGTCCAGTTCGGATCAAAACTCATGTCCTGTCCTCCGTCAAATAGTTCGCATCGGTAAGGTGCCGATGCTGAGAGGAGTGTCCCACAACGCTCCGCTCGCCGCTCAGCGAACGCGCGCCGACGGCGCTTGACGTGGTGACGAGAACAGTACCGAAGCCCGAGTGAATGAGCCCGATCGAGGTCCGCTGCCGACGGCGGGTCGCCGCGTGCGGGAAGGCTTCAAACGCCTGCGGCCCTCGTCCCCGATCACTGCTTGCGCTTCACCGAGGAGTCGAGCACGAGGGTGTTGTTGGCGGGAACCGGATCGTTGGGGGTCACGACGGCGGTGAGTCGCGTTGCGGTGCCGACGGGGGCATTGACCACCACGGTCAGATATAGATCGATGACCTTCTTCGCGTCGATGGTCTTGGTGTTCAGCGTGCAGGTGACCACGGTGCCGCCACCGGACGCAACGCACGTCCACGCCGTGCCGGCGACGCTCAGGTAGCTGAGTCCCGTCGAGAACGTGCTGACCACCGTGACGGTGCCGGCGCTGGTGAACGTGCTGTTGTTGGCCACCAGCAGCTGGAAGGTCGTAGGTGTACCGATGAACTGTCCCGGCGCCTTGCCCGAAACCGAGAGATCGGCGGGGGCGATGACCGCGACCGTGATCAACGCGCTGGTGTTCGTGCCCGCAACGTTGCTGGCGGTGACCTGATAGCTGAACGATGTCGTGCCCGTGAGGGGAACGAGGCCCGACACCGCACCCGTGGTGCTGTTGATCTTGAGCCAGGAGAGAACCGCCGGGCTGGCCACCAGGCTGTACGTGGGTGCCGGCTGCACCGTGCCGCTGTTACTGAGTGACACTGTGGCGGCGTAGGTGGTCCCGGCGAGGACGGGAGGTGGAAAGGAGGCCGTGACCGTGACCGTGCCCGGAGGCACCACAGCGGGTCTGATCTCGTTGCTGACCGAGGCCGTGTTGTTCAATATGTCCCGATCGACTCCACCGGAACTGACCGAGGCGGTGTTCGTCAAGGTACCGACCGCTGTCGGGGTGGCCGTGATGCTCACGGTCTGGGTCGCCCCGTTCGCCAACGACGGGAACACACAGGTGACCGTGCCGTTCGCCAGCGTGCATTCTGTCGGCGACACCGACGCGTTGGTCACATTCGAGGGGAGGACATCGGTGAACGTGACGAGCTTGGCCGTGTCGGGCCCGAGGTTGGTGATGGTGAAGTTGTAGGTCTGCGGCACGCCGACCATGCCCGAGGGCAGGGGAGCCACCGGGCCCCCCACCTTCACGTCGTTTACCGCCACCACGGTGACCGTCGCCGTTGCCTGCGACTCCAGGTAGGTGGAGTCGCTGACGAACGTATTGACGGGGGCCTCGATCTGGCCGAGGAACTTCGCCGTGACCGTGTAGGTGCCAGGTTCGAAGGTGACTGTGTCGAGTCGGCCCCGCCCGGCGTAGTCGGTGATGACCGGAACGATCCTGGTGTCACCGACCCCGGTGAAGACGAGGTACACCGTCCTGGCCGCCAGCGGCTTGCCGTTGTTGTCAACAAGTGTGGAGATCAGCCCGGGTGGCGTTGCGGGGGTTGCCCCCGGGACGGCCGTGAGTGTCAGCGAGGTGCTGCTCTTCGACACCGCCAACGGAGAGGTGGCCGCCGAGGCCCGTAGCCCCGCGTCACCGGCGAATGAGGCGCGCACGCTCGACGGTCCGGGAAGGACCTTCACCGGGATCACGGCTGTGGCGACGCCCGACCCGTCGGTGGTGGCCGTGGTCCGGGTCGAGCCGATGGTGAAGAAGACGGACTTGCCGGGAACAGGGTTCCCGCCGCTGGTGAGCGTTGCGCTTGCGGTGATGGTCGTGCCATAGATGGCGGTACCCGGTGCGCTGATGCCGAGCAGCGACGGGGTGAGCGCACCGACTCCGCCGGTAGGCACCTGGTAATAGGCGCCCAGCGCATCGTCGAGGGTGACCAGGCCCACGCCGTTGACGGCCTGCACCATGAACTGGAGCTTGTCCGACCCCGTGGCACCCCCGATGAGGCGGCCGATCCACAGGGTCGACTCCTCGCCCACGCAGCCGGACGGCAAGGTCGGCTGTGCTGCGGTTACCACGCACTGCTGGAGGTTCAGCGAGGTCCACGAGGGCGAGTTCCCGGTGTAGGTGACCCAGACCTCCTGGACACCGGCGGCGGGGTTGCCGGTGACGCTCGCCCGGAAGACGACGTCGGCGCCCTGCACCGCTGCGGTGATGCCGCTGATCGACGGCGCCGCCGACAGCGCCGGCTGGGTGAGGTTGGCGCTGTAGTACAGGCGCAGGTTGACGCTGTCGTACTTGCGGAGAACCGCCTTGTCGCTGTTGGGGATGGCCTTGTGCTGCAGCGGCGTGACCTGCAGGGTGGTGGTACCCCCGCCGGAGAGCGCGTCGTAGTAGTTCGGGGTGGCAATCCGCATCGGGAAGAACACCGGGGATTCGAACGAGACGTGGGCGCCACGTAGTTCGGTGGTCGCTGCCCCGGTGAGCGGGACGATGCCGGAGGTGTCATCGGTGTAGCTGCCACCGCGGAACCCGACGCCGCGCAGCACCTTGCCGGGCACCGACACGTTCTTGATGACGAGCGGCAGGGCCGGCTCGACGGGGTTGGCGGCCACCCCGTCAGGGCCGCTGTAGTAGGTGGCGCTCCCAAGCGGCACGTTGCGGTCGGCCGCGGTCAAGGGCACGGTGTTGGCTGTGAGCGGTTCCGCGATCGAGGTGTCGGCCGAGCTGAGGCCGAGGGTGAGCCCCGGGTTGGTGGTGTAGCCGACGGTCCCGCCGATGGTGCTCGCCCTGGCCGGCGCGGCGATGCGGCCCGCCGGCATGTCCAGGCTCAGCATGGGGAGGCCGAAGAGCGCTGATTGGAGCAGCGCTTTGCGATGGAGGCCGCGGACGTCGGGCGTCTCCTCGAGATAGGTCTGCTTGGCCCGTGCCAACGCCTCGCCGACCGAAACCGGACCGGTGCCGTAGCGGAGCTGCTTGGCGAACCCGCTGTAGATGCGCTCGCTGTATTCGAGGAAGTCGGTGTCACCGTACTGGTAGCCGGTGCCGGCGATGAGGGTCGCCTTCTTCCGGGCAAAGGCCTGCACCCAGTCGAGGGGAACGGTCACACCCGGGATGGCGTCTCCGTCGACGATGTTGTAGCCGGAATGGCAGCCGGCGCTGAAGACGACGGTGTTCACGAAGTCCGTGGTGGACGCAGCGAGCTCGGAGCTGAGGACGCTGGTCTTGAAGTCAGCGGCCAGCGCGCTGTTAGCGCTGAAGTGGCCGGCGAGGAACGTGATGTCGTGTCGGCTGCCGAACAGCTTGGTTCGCAGTTGGGCGGCAATCCAGGCCAGTGGGTCCTCCGGCGAGATGTTGTTCGGCGCGATGAGCGCGTCCTTGACGGTACCGGCGGCCGTGCCGATCCCCTTGGACAGGTCGTCCTGCACGCTCGTGGCCGCATCGGTCAGGAAGTCGTACCCGGTGACCAGCGAGCTGGTCGGCCTCGTGACACCACCATTCAGCAGGCCGTACGCATCGAGCATGCCCGAGGCCTCGGCGGCCGTCTCCACCAGGCGGCCGACCGCCAGATCGGGCACCGGGAACGCCGCGTTGCCCAGGTTCAGCGTGGTGGTGGATCCGTATTCATCTTGGCCGAGCACGTAGTTGAGCCGGAGGCTGGCTTCCGACGCCGACGAAGAGGACACCGGTGGCACGTAGTCGGATTCAGGGCCAAGCAGCGTTTCGTCGGGGTAGCGGAAGAACGGGATGCCACCATCGGGACCGACGAGCACGATGTACTTCAGGGGGTTCCCGCCCGCCCGGTAGGCCTTCACGATGTCCTTGACCGCACCGGCCACCAGGTTCTTGGCGTAGGGGCAGCCGGGCTTCGCATCAGCCTGGACGTTGAGGGCGGCGACTCGGCTGTCCTGGGACACGTCGACGACCACGCCCCCGACTTCTCCTCGGAGGGCGAACGCCGACAGCTTGGAGAGCAGGTCCGTGACGGTGGCACCGGTGTTGCCGGGCTGCGCAAGCAGCCGGGCGCGGTCGACGAACAGCAGCGACTTCGCAGTGCCCGCGATCGGGGCGGGCGGTGCACCGGTGTCGGTGACACCGGAACATGCCGGGAGGTCGTCGCGGTTCACCTCGATGCTGAACGGCGCCTCGGTGGAGGTGACGCCGTTGCGGCCGCTCACCCGCACGTAGAAGTTGCCGGTGTTGTTCCAGGTGTTGGCCACCACGGCTTCGTCCCCGGTGCCCGTCGTGTACGACACGCCGACGAGGCTCCGGGTCTGGGCGCTGGCGAAGGCCTCGGGGCTGAACACCGATGGGGCCGTGCCGTCGGAGCTGAACACCGACGGACTGAACACCGACGGCGAGAACACGCTCGGGCTGAACACCGACGGCGAGAACACCGACGGCGAGAACACCGACGGACTGAACACGCTCGGGCTGTACGAATCGGGACTGAACACCGACGGACTGAACACTGACGGCGAGAACACCGACGGACTGAACACCGACGGGGCGTAGTCGTCGGGGCTGAACACCGACGGGCTGTAGGCATCGGGGCTGAACACCGACGGGCTGAACACGCTGGGGGCGAACTCGGCGCTGAGGCGGGTCAGGTCGGTGTTGGACGTGAGAGTGGTGTACGCCTTGGCGATGTCGGTGAAGACGGCCAGGTCGTAATCGGCCGGCAGGTTCTTCAGGTCGACCTTGACCTTTCCGCCCGGCTGGATGGGGAATCGGAACCAGCGTGAACCGCCGCGGGTGTCGACGTACCCGGAGGAGTTGCCCGAGCCACTCGTGGAGAGCGCAATGGGAAGCGCTCGGGTCCACGCGTCGTTGTCGGGACCAACTCGGACGCAGGCGGAGGGCGTGGAGATCTCGCCCGACGTCGACGTGACGTAGGCGGCCACGAAGCCGCTCGAGCCGGCAACAGTGCCGGCGGTGTACACCGAGCCGTTGGCATCGGTGGCGGCGGTGAACGAGCCGATGACGGTGGGGTTCTCGAGCTGGCCGTTGACGCACGCCGAACCGGAGAGGACGGTGACCGTATACAAGGTGGACGGCGTGGCGCTCACCTTGACCGTGACGGCGGTGCCAGTGCCGGAGGTGGTAGCGACCGGTACTGCCTGGATGACCGATGCTGTGCCGAAGGTGAGCACCAACATCGGACGCACTGCAGCGTCGCCGGCTTCCTTCGTGTAGTACCGGGCCCAGTACGACTTCCCGTTCGTGGCCGGAGTGAAAATCTCGAACGATACGAGCCGGTTGGGCGTCGAACGGGCATTGGCGAGGGCGGCGACGAAGTTGGTCTCGGCCTGCGTGAAGGTCATCGACTCACCGGTCGATCCACCCAGTCCGTTGGTGGGGAACTGCTTGGCCTGATCGGTCGGGGTGGTCTCGCACGAACGCGCCACCGAGATGCTGCCGACCGCTGCCGAGGACTTGCGGATGTCGGTGCCGTCGGCGAGCAGCGGGCTGCCGGGAACCGGCACCGGGTCGGAAGGCCGCCAGGAGTTCCATGTGAGGGTGTTCTCGTTCCACGAGGTGTCCGACACGCGGAGGAGGTGGTGGTTCTGGTCAACGGCCCCCGGTTGTGCGTACCCGGCGCGGGTGGTCACCTTCAGCGTGGCCCCTGTCACGACCGCACCGGCGGGGATGGACGATAGGTCGAACTTCAGGAGACCGACGGTCGGGGCGTTCACCGCCGTGCAGCTGTTCTCGGTCCCTCCGTAGACGTCCATGAACGTCTTGGACCCGTAGTTGACCCCTGGGTTGTCGGCGGTCACGAAGCTGTCGGCGATCGGTGTGAGCGTGATCGGCGCGATTGCCGCGCTCGTCGGCGCATCTGCTGCGGCGACGGCCGGCGCAGCAAACGACTGCACTCCTGTCAGCCCCGCGGCAATGAGCGCTACGGTCACAACGACCGCCGACACCTGAAGACCATTGTTGGCGGCGCGGCCCGAACGTCGAGTTCTCATGTTGCCTACCGTCCCTCTTCACCAGCGTGTACTGGCGACCGGCCACTGATCGTGGTCGGCGGATCCTACGTCACATCGGGAAAGGTACTCAACTGTGAACAACCATGCAGAATGCATGGAAACGACCAATGCATCGAAGGCCGGGCCGGCAGCGCGTTGGCCGAAGGCGCTCGGGGCTTCCCATGCATCTGCCGTCACCTGAGGAAGCGGCCGAGAAGCGACGACACGACGAGAGGAACGATGCTCGGGACGATCTATGGGGACCTGTGCGCCGGGTTTACCTGGCCGCGTGTCGACGTCCACGCGGCGATGCGCGACGCCGCTTCACGCACATCGTCGAGGGAGCCGGCGTAGGAGAAGCGGATGAACCGGTTGCCGCGGACCGGGTCGAAGTCGATTCCCGGCGTGACCGCCACGTCGATGTCGGTGAGCCACTGCCGACACAAGCCCCACGAATCATCGGTCAGGTGGGACACGTCGGCGTAGGCATAGAACGCACCATCGGACGGTGCGGTATCCGTCAAGCCGGCACGGTGGAGTCCGTCGAGAAGAACACGACGCTTCTCGGCGAACTCCGCGACCCGGGCGTCGAGTTCGTCGGCGCAGTCGAACGCCGCGAGACCCGCGACCTGCGACACGTGCGGCGCACAGATGTAGAGGTTCTGGGCCAGGCGATCGCAGGGTTCGACGAGTTCGGGTGGTGCGACAATCCATCCCAGCCGCCATCCGGTCATACCGAAGTACTTGGAGAAGCTGTTGAGCACGACGACATCGTCGGTATGGGACAGCACGGTCGACGCCGGTGTGTCGTAGGTGATGCCGTGGTAGATCTCGTCGGCGATCAGCGTGACCCCGAGACGGTGGCAGGTCGAGACGATGTCGGCGAGGTCGTTGTCGCTCAGCTGGGTGCCGGTGGGATTGGAGGGAGAAGCGATGATCAATCCGTCAAGCGGCGCGGCCCGGTGCGCTGCCTCGATGGCCGATCCCGTGAGCCGGTACCCGGTCTCCGGGCCGATGGGGATCCCCACCGGTATACAGCCCAGGGCGTCGAGGGTGTTGCGGTATGCCGGGTACCCGGGCTCGGTGAGCCCGACGCGTGAACCGACGTCGAAGCACGCAAGGAACGCGAGGACGAACCCACCCGAAGCCCCACCGACGACGCTGACCTGGCGAGGGTCGACGCCGACGCCGTACCACTCGTCGTAGTGGCGGGCGATGCGCGTACGGAGTTCGGGGAGGCCGGGCGAGGTCGTGTAGCCGAGGGCACGGCGGCTCAGGGCTTCGGCGGCAGCTGCTCGTGCACCGACGGGCGCGCCGCCGCTCGGTTGGCCGACCTCCAGGTGCAGCACCCGGCGTCCCTCCGCTTGGCGCGTTTCGGCGAGCGCTCCCATGGCCATCGCATAGAACGGCGGTACGTGCGAGCGCGTCGAGACCCGGACCATCCGACAACGGTAGGGGCGTCCGTCCGATGCTGCAGAACACCTCCGAGCGGCGTTCGGAGGTGTTCTGCCCCCATCTACGGGGGCAACCTCTCTCGCAGTGTCGGGGCCAGTCGTGTTGCGAGCAGTCGAGCGGAGCGAGCAGCGCAGCGCCGAAACAACGCCGGGGCAACCTCTCTCCTAACGGTGCGTAGACGCGAAACGGCCCCGGGTGCGGTGGAGGGGGGACCACCGGCCCGGGGCCGATCACGACATCAGGTGGTTCACGCCGGAGGGAGGAGCACCTTGTCGATGACGTGGATGACACCGTTGGACGCAGCAACGTCGGCGGTGACGACGGTGGCGTCGTTCACCATGACCTTGCCGTCGACGATGGACAGCTTGACGGTCGGACCGGCAACGGTGGCGACATCGCCGGCGGCGATGTCGGCGGCCATGACCTTGCCCGGGACGACGTGGTACGTGAGGACCTTGGTGAGAAGGGCCTTGTCGGCGCCGAGGGCGGCGAGCGTGTCGGCCGGGACGGCGGCGAAGGCCTCATCGGTCGGCGCGAACACCGTGAACGGGCCTTCGCCCTTCAGGGTCTCGATGAGGCCCGCATCGGTCAAGAGCTTGGCCAGGGTGGTGAAGCTGCCGGCGGCAACCGCAGTGTCGACGATGTCCTTCGGAGCATCGGCGGCCATGGCCTCGGTCTCGGCGGCCATGGCTTCGGTCTCGGCGGCCATCGCCTCGGTCTCGACAGCGGCTTCGGTTTCCGCAGCGACGGCTTCGGTCTCGGCGGGCGCAGCCGTCGTGTCGGCGGAATCGCTCCCGCAGGCGGCCAGGCCGAAGGTGAGGGCAAGGGCGGCGACAGCAACAGCTGCGCGGGTTCGGGTCATACGCATTGGGGGGCTCCTGGGAACGGGCGTCGAAGTCGGGGTGACGTCAGGTAGTTGTCCGGAACAAGTGGCCCGCACGGATGTCACGACCCGGCCGTGAACACGTGACGTCGGTCACGTCATCGGAAGGAGCGACTACGTTCTGTTCCGTGCCGGACGACACCATGATCGAACCTCACCGCAAGCTCGGCGATACCGACGGCGACGGCAGACGTGATTTCCTGATCCTCGACGACTTCAGCCAACGGCTCAGCGCATTCCGCTCCCTGAGCAAGGCCAACGACGACGCCGGCGTCGATGCGATCCTGTCGAACTTCGGGGCGAAGGGCCGCGTCGAAACCGATATCGTGAAGGAGCTCGCCGCCCGCAGGCCCCTGTACCTTCCCGCCCGGTTCGAGGAAGCCCATCTGATGGCGATGCGGTCGCTCGAGGTTCTGGACCGCAACGGCGCGAGGACCCCTCAGCTCCCCAGGCTCGGTCCTCTCACTCCCGTTCTCGCTTTTCTCGTGCAGCTGATCAGCCGGTTCATCGTTCGCAACCACCAGGCCGAGGCGATCACGGCAATCAGGAACCTCTACATCCGTCGCGAGGCCAACGCCCCGAAGGATTCCCCGGACCGTTTCATGCTTCGGCGGGCGCGCATCGACGCTGAGCGGATGATGCCGACACTGAAGAAGAACCCGCTCGGTGTGCCGACCTTCCTCCTGGGTGGCGCTGTCGTGTCGTGGCTGTCGTCCCTGGTGAGCGGCGCGTTGGAGGGCGCGAAGTCGAAGGTCGGGCTGCTCGTGGCGATTGCTGTGCTCTTCGTCCTCTTCGGTGTGATCTCGTGGTCGGCGCTGCGCGGTGCGGCAGTGGCGCGCCATCGCATCCGTCTCACGCTCGACAACCCGTTGAAGGCGCTGTGGGAGACCGTCGGTGCGGCCGGCAAGCCGCCCAAGGATTCGTCCGCGTCGTTCGCCCTCATCGCCATTTCGCTGTCGGGACTCGCGTTGGTGCTGATCCCCGTCGTGCTGGTTGTCGTGGTGGTGGGATAAGGCCGGTCCGGCGACCAGCAAGCAGAGTGCTGGTTGTCGTGGTGGTGGGATAAGGCCGGTCAGGCGACCAGCAAGCAGAGTGCTGGTTGTCGTGGTGGTGGGATAACGCCCGGTCACTCGACCGTACGCGGAGTCCTCGTTGCGGGCGTACGCGGCGTCCAGGTCATCTCCATGTGCCGAGCACGTCGGTCCATAGCGGGAGATCGCTAGGGCACGAAGTCGGCGATCAGGCGGGCCAACTCGACCGGGGTGTCGCCCTGCACGCTGTGGCCGGCATCGGCAACGTGTTCGACGCGGGCATCCGGTCGACGACGGAGGAGCTCGGCCTCGTCGTTGTCGTCTACGACCGATTGGGGACGCATGCCGCGGACCAACATGATCGCCATCGTCGACATCGACACGACATCCCACAGTGCGGCGAGCGCGTTCATGCGGTCCTCTCCCGAAGCCGCCGCCATCGGACTCGCGTCAGGATCGGCATGGCGACGGTGACGCCACACCCAACTGCCATCTGCCTGCTGCTGGGCGTTGTGGAGGATGCCGCGGCGCAGCGATGCCACGCTGCGGCCGGGGTTGAACTCCACGGTGCGGGCAAGGATCTCGTCGAAGCTTGGAAAGCTTGTCGGGCCGTTCACGAAGCTGTGGATGGCCATGGCCTTCTCACTGGTCACCCCAGGCGTCACGTCGACCAGCACCAGGGAGCGGACGAGATCGGGACGCGCCCCCGTCAACGCGATCGACGTGAGTCCGCCCAGGGACATGCCGACGACAACCTTGGCCGACGGTGCGAGCTGATCGATCGCTTCGGCAACATCGGCAGCCAACGCGGTCGCCGACGTCTGCGCACCCGATGCCGACGACGCACTATCGGAGTGGCCGTGGCCCGGAAGGTCCACAGCGAGCAGCGGCCGGCCGAGCGCTAGCGCGACCGTGTCCCACGTGTGCGCGTTCTGCGCGCCGCCGTGGATCAGCACCAATTCCGGCGACGTCTCGCCCCAGGCGAGCGCACTCATCACTCTGCCGTCGTTCATCGTGGCGGTCACCCGGCGAACGATCGGCGGCGCCGGGAACGGCAGGCCGAACTCGGAGGCGTTCTCGTGGAACATCGAGAACTCGTCGTAGGGCACGTGGGCAATGGCGTCGCTCATGCAACCGACCATCGCCCACCGCGAGGCGGTTGAGCAAGTGCGCTTGCCCGCCGACTCATTCGTCAGCCGCCGACCGGGGTGCCGATCTCGACGAGGATGCCGTTCGGGTCGAGCACGTAGGACACGGTCTGTCCCCACGGCTTCACCGTGGGTTCGAGGTAAGGAAGCGCGCCGGCGGCGACGGCACGTTGGGTGGCTGCGGCGACGTCGTCGGTGATCAGCGTGATCGATGCGCCGGTCGGCGGAGCCGACGGATTCACCGGCGTGAACCCTCCGACGCCATCGAGGTTGTGGTGGGCGAGCGAGTGGGCCACGAACGACAGCGTCGTCGCGCCGGTGTCGAGTTCGCCGTACTCGTCCCTGGCGAACTTCTCGGCTATCCCGAACGCGTCCGTGTAGAAGCGGAGCGTTGCTGCGACGTCCTCCACGTAGAAGATCACGTAGCCGAGTCGAAGTGGAGTAGAAGCGGTCATGGTTGAACACCTTTCGTTGTTCGACACCGTACGATCCCCCGTGCGACAGCCGGGCGTCGGACGGATCGTGCCTGCCGGGTCGACCGCAACGGCGCAGCACGTCTGACGCGCCGTCCCGTGACCGACTGCGATCTCGACAACACCCTTTCGGAGGGTGCCCCACTCGGTCTCAGCCGGTGACGACCATTTTGTGCGATTGGGCGCGGAGATCCGGCTTAGCCCCGACGAACCTTGCGTTGTTGGCGACCGCTGGCACCCCGTGCGAGGGTGAGAGCCATGACCATCCTTCGCCACGACGACGGCGCCGTTCGCAGCCTCACCCTGCACCGGCCCGACGCACTCAACGCGCTGACGCCTGCACTTCTGTCCGAACTGGCCGACGCACTCGCGCAAGCTGCTTCGGACGCATCCGTTCGCGTCGTGGTGCTGACCGGGACCGGGCGCGCGTTCAGCGCAGGCGTGGATTTGAAGGCGCTGCAGGGCACCTCCGTCGACGGAGGGAACGGGTCGGGAGGTCTCAATGGTCCTGCCCGACGCTGCACCGAACTGCTGTCGACGATGCCCAAGGTCACGATCGCCCGGGTACACGGCTTCTGCTTCACCGGCGCCCTGGAGTTGGCCCTCGCCTGCGACCTCATGGTCGTTGCCGAGGAAGCCAAGCTTGGCGACACGCACGCCAAGTGGGGTCTGCGTCCCACCTGGGGCATGAGCGCGAGACTCGTGCGCGCAGTCGGGACGGTGCGGGCCCGCGAACTGTCGTACACCGCTCGCACCTTCTCCGGACGAGAGGCGTACGACTACGGGATGGCATCGCACTGCGTACCCCTCGACCGGATCGACGCCACCGTCGCCGAGGTTGCCGCCTCCGTGGTTGCGAACAGTCCCGAAGCACTCGCCGCCTACAAGGACCTGTATCGCAACGGACAGGACCGGGGTATGACCGACGCCCTGCAGTTCGAGTACGACACGCAGTACCCCATGTCCGGCGCGGGTGAACGACTCGGAACGTTCGGCAAACGCTGACTCCGCCCGCCCTCAACACGACGTGCCCGGGCTCCACACCCGAGAGGCACGCATCATGATGCTATGATGCGATGATGCGCACGACGCTCGAGATCGACGATCGGTTGCACGAGATCGCCCGTCGTCGGGCGTTCGAGGAGCGCCGCGGAATCGGTGACGTGATCTCCGAGCTCGCGCTTCGCGGCTTGGAGGCATTGCAGTCCTCCGCGACGCCGAGGCCGCTTGGCAAGTTCGCCGGGCAGATCACGATCGCCGACGACTTCGACGAAACGCCCGATGAAGTGGCGGACGCGCTCGACCGGGGCTTGTGAACGGGTACCTACTCGATACGCAGGTTGTCATCTGGGCGGCGGCGACGCCGTCGAGACTTCGACCGGGCGTGCGCGACCTCCTCGCCGATCCCTCGCAACGGGTCCTCGTGTCGTCGGTGTCGATCGCCGAGATGGTGATCAAGCAGGGGATCGGAAAGCTCGTCCTGCCGTCCGGTCCACAGGATCTCTGCGCCGAGATGGGTTTCGCCGCACTCGCTCTGGGGTGGAACCACTCAACGCAACTCGCGGAGCTCCCGACGATCCATCGAGACCCGTTCGATCGTCTCCTCATCTGTCAGGCCCTCGTCGAGGACCTGTCACTCATCACCGGCGACGACATCGTGGCGAGTTACCCCGACGTTCGCATCGAGCGGGCGTAGCCGCCGCATCAACCAATTCCTACCGACGTGCGGGTCAGCGGCTATTGCGCCCGTCCTGCGGCGGCGAGGTCGGAGAGTTCCTCCATGATCTTCGTGAGATCGAAGTCCTTCGGCGTGTAGACGGCCCGCACGCCGGCGGCAGTGAGCAGGGCCCGGTCGTCCTCGGGGATGATCCCGCCGACGACCACCGGCGCGTCGACATCATATGCGCGCAGAAGATCCATCACTTCCGCAACCATCGTGAGGTGTGACCCGGAGAGGATCGAGAGGCCGATCACGTCGGGGTCCTCGTCGCGAGCCGCGGCGGAGTTGGGCGGCGGGGTGGACCGGATGCCTTCGTAGATCACTTCCATGCCGGCGTCCCGCGCCGCCACAGCGATCTGCTCGGCACCGTTGGAGTGGCCGTCAAGGCCCGGCTTGCCGACGAGGAGCCGGGGCGGGCCGCCGGCGAGAGCCTTGTTACGCGTCGCCAGCGCCACCATCCCGGGTGAGCGACGCGCCGTCCCGCTCGCACCGCCGACACCGGTCGGAGCACGGAACTCGCCGAACTCCTCACGCAATACCTGCGCCCACTCCCCCGTCGTCACGCCGGCGCGCGCCGCGGCGATCGTCGCCGGCATCACGTTCGACCCATCCCGAGCGCAGTTGCGCAGGTCGGCAAGCGCCGCATCGACCGCCGACTGATCACGTTGCGCCCGCCACACCGCAAGTTCGGCAATGGCCTCGGCCTCCACGGCGGGGTCGACCTTGAGGATGCTCTCGGCGCCGCCGAGCGGCGAGTCGGTCGTCTCGGTGAACTTGTTGACACCGACGACCGTGAGGTCGCCGCTCTCGATCCGACGCGTGCGTTCCGTATGTGAACGTACGAGTCGGGCTTTCAGTTCGTCGATGGCAGCAAAAGCACCACCGAGGGCGAGCACGTCGTCGAGCTCGGACTGCGCCGCGGCGATCATCTCGTTGACCTTCGCCTCGACGACGACCGAGCCGGTGAACAGGTCGTCGTATTCGAGAAGGTCCGTTTCGAAAGCGAGGATCTGCTGCATGCGCAGTGACCACTGCTGGTCCCACGGTCGGGGAAGGCCGAGCGCCTCGTTCCACGCCGGAAGCTGCACGGCGCGTGCCCGGGCATCGCGAGAGAGCGTCACGCCGAGCATCTCCAGCACGATCCGCGGCACGTTGTTCTCCGGTTGCGCTTCGGTGAGGCCGAGCGAGTTCACCTGGAGGCCGTAGCGGAAGCGGGTGTACTTCGGGTTGGTCACGCCGTAGCGCTCGACGCAGATGCGCTCCCACATCTGCGTGAAGGCACGCATCTTGCACATCTCCTCCACGAAGCGGATGCCGGCGTTCACGAAGAACGAGATGCGGCCGACGGTCTCGGCAAATTCGGCCTCGCTCACCTGACCCGACGCCCGCACGGCGTCGAGCACGTCGATGGCTGTGGCGAGTGCGTAGGCCAGCTCCTGGGTCGGCGTGGCCCCCGCTTCCTGCAGGTGGTAGCTACACACGTTGATCGGGTTCCACTTCGGCACGTGATGCACGGTGTAGGCCACCATGTCGACGATCAGCCGTCGCGACGCTTCGGGCGGATAGATGTAGGTGCCCCGCGAGAGGTACTCCTTCACGATGTCGTTCTGGGTGGTGCCGGCGAGCACGGCGGGGTCGACGCCCCGCTCGTCGGCCAGGGCCACGTAGAGACCGAGCAACCACGCCGCCGTAGCGTTGATGGTCATCGAGGTGTTCATCTTCTCGAGTGGGATGTCGGCGAACAGCTCGCGCATGTGGCCGAGATGCACCACCGGCACACCCACCTTGCCGACCTCGCCGTTCGCCGCCAGGTCACCGGGGTCGTAACCGGTCTGCGTCGGAAGGTCGAACGCCACCGAGAGCCCGGTCTGTCCCTTGGCGAGGTTGGTGCGGTACAGCGCATTCGACGCCCTGGCCGTCGAGTGGCCCGAGTAGGTTCGCATCACCCACGGCTGGTCACGTTCACGCATGCAACCATCTTCCCCGATCGCTCAGCGCGCTGAACAATCGGAAGGTGCACACGTACGATCCCAGTCGTAGAGAGGACCGACACATCGACTTTCTCGTCCCATCCGGGCAGTCCGGCGGTATGGCTCATGATGTGGCGGATGAGCACGTTGCCCTTGCCGTTGGCCTCGAACTCGGGCCAGTAACTGGCGACAGCGGCATCAGGATCGAGCTCGCCGCGATCCATCAGTATCAGCATGCAGAGCGCGGTCATCGTCTTCGTGGTCGACCACACGTTGATGAGCGTGTCGCGACTCCACTCGGTGGACTTCGTGGCGTCGGTGTGGCTGCCCCACAGGTCGACGACAACCTCGCCTCGGTGGATCACTGCGACGGACGCGCCGACCTCGTGGCCTCGGGCGAAGTTGGCGTCGAAGGCAGCCTTGACGGGATCGAACCCCGGGCCGCAGAAGCCGTCGATCATTCTGGGTCCCTTCGGAAGAGCGCTGATGTCCTTCGAGGTCGACCGTAACGCTCGGCACGCTTGCGTTGCCAAGCGAAGCGTCGGCGACCCAGCTCGGATAGCTCCTCCCATGTGTCGGTGTGAGAACGGCCGGGCGTCGCGGCGTAGCCGGTGGGAGACTTCTCCAGTGATCGATGACTTCGCGAAGAGCTACCTGCTGGGCGATCTTCGCTCCGTTCGCGAGGTCATGCTCTCGAAGCTCGACGGACTGTCCGAGTACGACGTCCGCCGCCCACTCACGGCCACCGGCACCAATCTCCTCGGTCTGATCAAGCACCTCTCGATCTCCGAAGCCTGGTACTTCGGTGAGGTCTTCCAGCGACCGTTCCCCGGGCAGTGGCCGCGCTGGGACGCCGGCGGCCACCTCGACACCATGTGGGTCACCGCGGACCAGACCCGCGACCAGGTCGTGGACCGCTACCAGCAAGCATGGGTGCACTCCGACGCCACGATCGCCGCGCTCGACGTTGACGAACCCGGCCACGTGCCCTGGTGGCCACGACCGGACGTGAAGCTCTTCAACGTCATGGTCCACATGCTCACCGAAACGAACCGTCACGCCGGGCACGCCGACATCTTGCGCGAACAACTCGACGGTGCTGTCGGAAACCGCGCGGAGAACTCGGTCCACGACGAACGACTCGCCGCCCTCTGGGAAGGCCACCGGGCGAAGATCGAACAGGCAGCAACCGCCGCCACGAGCCGGACAGCCGACACCCATGCGCTCGGCTACCGCGACGTCGACCAAGACCCCAACGTTGGAGTGCTCGTTGCCACGATGCAAGCGACCAGTCGATGGGATGCAACCGTGACGCTTCGGTCGTGGGAACGGGCCAACCTTCACCTCGCCCCCGGTGACCGCCTCATCGATGTCGGCTGCGGACTCGGAGGGGCAGCCCTGAGGCTCGCCACGGATCTCGGCCGCGACGGGGAGATCGTCGGGATCGACGCGAGTGCCGCGATGCTCGACGTCGCCCGCGTCCAGCCGAACTTCGCTCCATGTCCGGTCCGCTTCACGGTCGGCAACGTGCTCGCGCTCGACGAGCCATCGCAGTTCTTCGACGTCGCCCGCGCGGAACGCCTGCTGCAATGGTTAACCGATCCTCGAGCCGCCGTCGTAGAACTGGCCCGAGTGCTGCGGCCCGGCGGCCGCATCTCACTCATCGACACGGACTGGTCAACACTGCGAATCGAGGTGGGCGACGCCGACATCACCGCAATGGTGCACGACGCGATGCGCACGGAGCGTCGTCGCGCGTCCAACGTCGGTGCTCGACTGGGCGAGCTCGTCCGCGACGCCGGCTTCCACGACGTCGTGGAGACATCGGCCACGCAAGTCTGGAAGCGGTGGGATCCCGACAGCTCCCCGGCGCCCGACGGATGCTTCTCCATGCGGAGCCTCGCCGAGGACCTCGTCAGCGTCGATCGCCTCAGCACGGCAGACACCGACCAGTTCGTCTCCACGATTCACGACGCCGCCCGCAACGGCCGCTTCTCGATGTCACTCACCATGCACGCCGTAATCGCAACCGCGTCAGCCCAGTGATCCACGTCGGCGCACCTGCACGCCTGCCGAAGGACCGACGAAGGATCGTGGCGGCGCAGTACCCACGTGATGCCCGCGGCGGCACCTCTGGCGTGAGGTGCAGTGGAGGCACCATACGGATACGGGCAAACCCGAGGAAGGTAGAAAAGGGGGCGCATCTCCTCAGTGCGCAGCTTGGGCTCGCTTGACCATGCCGGGGACCATCGAGCGCGGCATGAAGCGGGGGCTCAGGACGGACAGTTTGTTCTTGGCTCCGATCACCGCGACCGGCTTGCCCTTGAGCATTGCCGCGACACCGAGCTCGGCGACGTGCTGCGCCGTCGGCATCTTGCGTCCCTTCACCAACTTGGAGTTCTCCATCGCCGCGGCAGCCTGGAAGCCTGATTGGGTCGGCCCCGGACAAAGCGCGGTGACGGTAACTCCCGTGCCCTTGAGCTCCTCGTGCGTCGCCTCGCTGAGGCTGAGCACGTACGCCTTGGTGGCGTAGTACACCCCCATCAGCGGTCCCGGAAAGAACGCCGCCGTGGACGCCACGTTCATGACTCGCCCATGGCCGCGAGACACCATCGAAGGAATCAGGTCGTGCATGAGCTCGGTGAGGACGGCCATGTTCAGCGCGATCATCGAGTCGAGCTTGGCGGCATCGGCGTTCCACATCTCACCGAAATCGGCAAAGCCGGCGTTGTTGATCAGCACATCGATGTCGAGGCCTTTCGCCTTCAGTTCCGAAGCGAGCGTGTGTCCGGCGCCGGCGTGGCCGAGGTCGGCCGTAAGCACGTGCGCGATCATGGAATGCTTCGCTGCGAGCTCGTCGGCGAGCGCTTGGAGCTTTCCGGTGGAGCGGGCGACGAGCACGAGATCGTGGGCCTTGGCGGCGAGCTCACGGGCAAGTTCCTCGCCGATGCCACTGGAAGCACCGGTGACGAGGGCGAGCGGACGGGTGGAGGTGTTCATGGCGTTCCTTTCAGGTCAGCACGTGAACCGCGGACACGGTCACGCGAGCAATGCTCCGGCGAGGGCGGTGAGCGAGACGATCAGTTCGTCGGCGAAGTCGATGTGCAGCGCGTCGAGACCGGCTTCGGTGATGGCCTTGGCGGCGACCTCGGGCGGAAAGGCGACACCGTGCAGACCGGTGACGGCGGCGTGCGCGAGCAGCAGGAAACGCGCACCCGAGCCTTCGCCGAGGCCGAGCGCCGAGTCGATCTGCGCGCCGATGACAAGGACCTGATCGTGGAGATGCTGCTTCCACCGGATCGCCGCTTCAAGGGAGATGTTGCGCTCGAACACGACACTGCACGACGCCAACAGCGGAGCGAGACGCGGCCGGGCGATGACGGCGTCGGCGACAAGACGGGCGACACCGGCCGAGCTGCGCCGGCGGCGCATGCCGAGCGCGAGATCGTCGAAGAAGCCGTCGACCTCCCGCGTCGTGAGCAAGAGGAGTAGTTCCTCGCGGGTCGCTGCGTAGCCGTAGAGCGTCGACCGCGTAAGCCCGGCGGCTGCAGCGACCTGATCGAGCGTGAGATCGGTCCCGACGGCGTCGAAACAGCGGGCAGTCGCGTCGAGGATCGCGGCACGGCGGATCGTCTTCGCCTCCGCCGATCTAGCTCGCTGCACGAGACGATAATAACCGACGTAGCGTCGGTTAACTTCGCCTAACGCGAGACGTACGTCACGATGGGGGCGACCGTTGCCGATGACACGGCGACGAGATCATTCGGTGAAAGCTCGATCTCGAGGCCCCGCCTCCCCGCCGAGACGAACACCGTGGCGTGCTCGAGCAACGACTGATCGATCACCGTCGAGAGCTTCTTGCGCTGACCGAGCGGCGACACGCCGCCGAGCACGTAGCCGGTCGATCGTTCGACATCACTCGGCGTCGCCATCTCGGCGCGCTTCGAACCGACCGCCGCAGCCAGTGCCTTCAGGTCGAGCTGCCCATCGACCGGCACGACCCCGACGACCAACTCGGGACGGGTCGCTCGCGTCACCGAGGCGACGAGCGTCTTGGCAACGCGTTTCGGCGACACACCCATCCGCTCCGCCGCTTCGAGGCCGTAGGACGCAACGCCGGGGTCATGGTCATAGGTGTGCAGCGTGTAGGCCACCCCGGCCACCGAAGCGACCTGGGTCGCCGGCGTTCCCTTGGCGCTCAACGAACAGCACCGACGATCTCATCGATGTCCGCAATCAGCCCCGGTGCCCGCAAACGGCTGGCGACCGCAGCCAGCGCCTCATGCGCCCCGGGCACTTCTGCCCACGCCTGGGCACGAAGCACCAGGGCGCCGGCGAGGCCGCCCACCGTCGCCGGGGGAACGTCGACG
>JANMYF010000116.1:0-14581 GCA_031381685.1 Acidimicrobiia bacterium | reverse complement strand
GGCGGTGACCAGCGCGTTGGCCAGAGCCTCGAGGATGAGCTCCTTGGGGACGCCCTTCTCGGCCTCGAGAAACTCGAGCGCCTCCATGAATTCGGCGTTCATCTTCATACGTCGTCTCCTTCGTGTTCGTCGGTACCAGGTCCTGCAGGGTCGTCTTCGTCGTCGTCAGCGTCGTCATCGAGATCGTCCGTGGCGTCGTCGAAGTCGACATCCGCCTCGTCGAGCTCATCGTCGAACTCGTCGTCATCGCCGTCAGCGTCATCGTCGACCTCGTCGTCCGCCGGTGCGCAAGACACGATCCCGGCGGCGGCATTGGCGGCGGCAAGGGCGGCCGCGGCGGCAACGGCCTTCGGGTGCGGGTCCCGCTTGGCCTTCACGTCTTTGCCCGGCTTGGGGGGCGGACCCCAGCTCACGACGAGGCGGGCCTTGTCGATCTCGGCGTACCCGATGATCCGGCCGGCGATGCGAATGCTTCCGTCGGCGTCGATCGACGCGTCGTCGAGACGACCCTCGATGCGACGTTCGCCGGGGATGCCGGCAACCGTCTTGACCGTGATGGTCGATCCGATCGCCCGGCGGAAGTGCGCAGGGGTACGCAACGGCCGTTCGAGGCCAGGGCTGGACACTTCGAGGGTGTAGCGACCCGGAACCACGTCGTCATCGGCATCGAGGATCTCGTCGACGATCCGAGTGGCGGCGGCCACGCCGTCGAGGTCGATCCGTCCGCCGATCGGATGATCCTGGGCAAGTTCGACGAACACCCGGACGGCCGCGGCAGCGGTGCCGATTCCCGTGCAATCCACGTCGACGAGCTCGAAATGGGCGTCGGCCAGGGGGGCTTCGAGGAGCGCTAACACGGCCGCGGTGGGAGAGGTCATTGGACTGTGCTCCTTTCGAGGCGGATGCGGTTGTCGGTAGGTTGAACTGCGGAAACGACGCCGATTCACGGTCCGGGGAACAAAAAAGGCGTGGACGAAACGCCCACACCTTTGGCCAGCGGACCGAAAAGCGGTTGAGAGAGGCTAGCCGACCAGCCGTTCTGCCGGGCACACGCTGCTCTCGCGCGGCGGGCAACGGTCCCTGCGGCGACGTCTGGGCGTGAGGGCTGGCTCCACCGCCGCACATCGCCCCTGCTGTGCCGCACATCGGTCGAAACCGGCCCTGAACTGGGGAAAAACCGACAATGTGCGGCGAGCGGAGGCCGATCTGCGGCGGGGGCGGCCTGATCTGCGGCGGAGGTGGTGCTGCGCCGGGAGGGGCAAGGGCCTACCAGGTGTCGACGAAGGGGCGTTTCTTGCCGGTTCGAGGGGCCGGCGCCGGGGCACTGCGCAGGGCCGCGACGATGAGGCGGCGGGACTCGGCGGGGTCGATCACGTCGTCGATCTCGAAGTGCATTGCCGCCGACAGCCCCTTGCCCTGCTGGTACATCCGGTCGACCATCTCCTCGAACACCCGGTCGCGCTCGGCAACGTCCTCGATGGCGGCGAGCTCGTTGCGGTAGCCGAGCCGGACGGCGCCCTCCAGCCCCATCCCGCCGAACTCCCCCGTCGGCCACGACACCGTGAACATCGTCTCGTGGAACCCGCCTCCGGCCATCGTCATCGCCCCGAGGCCGTAGCCCTTGCGCAGCACGATCGTGAAGAACGGCACGGTGAGGCTGCCCGCGGTGACGAAGAGCCGGGCCGCGTGGCGCACCAGGGCCGTGGCCTCGGCGTCGGGGCCGACCATGATCCCCGGCGTATCGCAGAGGAACAGCACGGGTAGGTCATGGGCATCGCAGAGCTGCAGGAAACGGGCGGCCTTGTCGGCGTTGTCGGAGTCGATCGCCCCCGCGAGGTGCGACGGGTCGTTGGCGACGATCCCGATCGACCGGCCCTCGATACGTGCGAGGGACGTGACCATACCTCGACCGAAGCCCCGGCGAAGCTCCAGCACAGAGCCTTCGTCCGCCAGCAGATCGACCACACGACGAATGTCATACGCGCGCAGACGGTTCTCCGGGATGACTCCGCGGAGCAACTCCTGATCAGCGCACGACCAATCCGAAACCGATCCCTGGAAGTAGGCCAGATATCGTTTGGCCACCGCAACTGCCGCGGCCTCGTCGTCGACGAGAACATCCACGACACCGTTAGCCACCTGCACGTCCATCGGCCCGATCTCCTCGGGGGCGAACACCCCGAGCCCGCCGCCTTCGATCATCGCCGGTCCTGCCATTCCGAGATTTGCATCGCGGGTTGCGATGATGACGTCGCTGCACCCTGCGAGCGCGGCATTCCCCGCGAAACAACGTCCACTTACGATCGCGATCAGCGGGACCAACCCGCTCAGCCGGCCGTAGAGCGCAAACGCCGGACCATCGAGACCGGCGAACTGGACGCCATCGGTATCGCCCGGTCGGCCACCGCCGCCTTCGGCGAAGAGCACCAGTGGCAGCCGCTGCTGGGCGGCCAACGTGAACAGCCGGTCCTTCTTGCGATGATTGTTGAGCCCCTGCGTGCCGGCGAGCACGGTGAAGTCGTAGGACACCACCACGCACCGCGAAGCTTCCGGACCGAACAGGTCGGCGTTGATCGACGCCATACCGCCCACCAATCCGTCGGCCGGGGTCTTCTCGATCAGGTCCTCGATGCTCCGACGCCGACGCTGCGCGGCGATCGCGAGGGACCCGTATTCGACGAACGAGCCGGGATCGATCAGATCGGCGATGTTCTCGCGCGCCGTTCGCTGAGACGTGCGACGGCGCCGGGCGACCGAGTCCGGACGGGCCGCATCGAGCGTCCGGGCCTGACGGCCGAGCACGGCCGCCAGGTCGGCCCGCACCGCGGTGGGGTCGACAACGGCGTCGGCGACAGCCGTCGAAACGGCAAGGACCTGCGGTGACACCACGACGAGGAGCTGACCCTCTTCGACCGTTTCGCCGACGGACACCAGGACCTGGGCGATCACTCCGTCGAACGGAGCATCGATCGGGTGCTCCATCTTCATGGCGTCGAGCACGACCAGCGTCACCCCGGACCGGACAACCGCCCCCACCCCCAGTTCGATGGACACCACCGTTCCCAGCATCGGCGCTCGCAACCCCATGGACCCCAGTGCATCACCCGACATGGCCTGCACGGTATTCCGAGACGGTCGACTCCGGCACATTCGCAGCTATCGGTAGGGTGGGATGCGTGGCACGACGATTCCCGATCTACGTCCCGAAGCGCCGAGCTGAGGATGACCCCTGGTTCCGGGTCGGTTCGATCGACGTGACCACCACCGTGTTCGTGATCGCGTTGAACGTCTTTGTCATGTTCATCTATGCGGTCAGCAACGCGTTCTTCGCCCGACTGATCCTGTTCCGGCCGTTGGTCACCGACGGTGAGGTCTGGCGGCTCGTCACCTGGCCGTTCGCCACCCGGCCCGACATCGGAGCCGCGTTCACCCTGGCGTTTTTCTGGTTCACGGGCCGCGAGGTCGAACGTCTCTTCGGACGGGCCCGCTTCACCAAGTTCTTGGTGACGATCGCCGTCGTCACCACCCTGCTCGCCCTGGCCGTGAACGTACCCGTCGGCGGACTGCGGTTCGTGGTGCTCGCCGTCTTCTGCGCCTTCGCCGCCGAAAACCCGCGAATGCCGTTCTTCTTCGGGATACCGGTGTGGGTGATCGCGTTGGTCTTCGTCGGCCTCGACGTTCTCCAATACCTCGGTGACCGCGAATCCGAACTCCTTCTCGTCATGATCGGGGCCATCGCCACGGCGCTGCTGTTGCTCCGGGGCTACGGCTGGGGCTCGGAGGTCCCGTGGGTCCCGCGTGTGGCTATTCCGCCACTACTCGGCGGGCCCAACAACCGAACGAAGCGGCCGACCTCCGGCGGCAACCGGGCTCGGGCTCCGAAGGCCGGCCGCGGCCGCAAAGGCCGAGATGGCGACGGATCCGTCGTCGCCGGCCCCTGGGGCGAGAAGGGCACCGGCACCGCGACAACGGCGGCCGACGCCGGTCCACGACTCCCGCGCACCGGCCCGCTCTCCCAGGCCGACGTCGACCGGGTGCTGGACAAGGTTGCCGCGACGGGTCTCAACAGCCTGACCGAAGACGAGCGGGCGGTCCTCGAGCAGGCGAGCCGGACACTGCGCGACCGCAGTTCCGAGTGACTGGCCGCGCTTCCGGGCCCGCGCGACCGGCCGAGATGAGCCCGCAACCTGTTGATCGCCCGTGACGGACGAGACCGGCGAAGTGGAAGGCGCGCGTCGATCGGTGCCGGTCGTTGCCGTGGTCCTGGCCTCCGTTTCCGCCGCCGCGCTCGGCATCGTACGCACACTTATCGATAACGGGACGGGCTACCTAACGGTCGGCGGCCGCGTCCTCGATGCCCAGGAATCGGTGGGTCTGCTCGGGCTGCCCGGCACCGTCATACCGGTGCTCGCCGCAGTCGTCCTGCTCTTCACCGATGTCACCCCCCCTCGACGCCCACTGTCGGCGCTCGCTGCCGTTGCGCTGATCGTCGGGCAGTTCCTACCCTCGGCGACAGGGGCACGCTCGACCGGCGCGGCACGCTGGACGGATTTCCCCAACCGCCGCCTGCCCCTCGACCTCAGCCTGGCGTCAACGTTGTTCGGCCTTCTCGTGGTGATCGTGCTCGCGGCGGCTTCCGTCAGACGCGAGCGGGATCTCATCGTCGCCATGGTCGCCACGCTGCTCAGCGCGCTGACGATCACTGTCGGCCTCCGTAGCGCCGGCACCGCGTTCCGCTGGCGCAACGGACCGGACACGAGCGTCACGGTCGGACTCTGGCTCTCGCTCGGCGTCGCCCTCACCGTGGCGGGCATCGCCGCGGTGTCAGCGCCGCAACGGCGCACCATTCCATCGGCAGTCTTCGCTGTGCTCGCCACGCTGGTGGGCGTCGGTGCCCTCCTCCTCGCCGGGTAGCGCACCTTTGCGGAAAGCGTGGACTCACCGCCCCAGCCTCCAGTCGATGGGCTCCCGGCCCGCTTCGCTCAGCGCGTCGTTGATCCGACTGAACGGTCGGCTGCCCAGGAACCCGTTGTGGGCGGACAGCGGAGACGGATGGGCCGACTCGATGACTGCGTGGCCAAGCTTGCCGCCCCCACCGGCACCAGCGATGAGCGCCTTCTTCTTCCGGGCCGACGCTCCCCAGAGCACGAACACGACCCGCTCGGGCTTCGCCGCGACGGCGCCGATCACCGCGTCGGTGAAGGTCTCCCACCCTCGACCCTGATGCGAGTTCGCCTGGTGGGCGCGAACGGTGAGCGTCGTGTTCAGAAGCAGTACTCCCTGACGGGCCCAGGCCGTCAGGTCTCCGTGCGGCGGCCGGGGAACCCCCACGTCGGCATCGAGTTCCTTGAACACGTTGACCAACGACGGAGGCGGTGACGTGGGCGGGCGCACCGAGAAGCACAGCCCGTGCGCCTGGCCAGGTCCGTGGTACGGATCCTGACCGAGAATCACAACCTTCACGTCGGCGAACGACGTGAGGTGCAGCGCCGCGAACACCTCGTCCTTCGCCGGGAACACCGGTCCCGCGGCACGTTCTGCGGCGACGAACGTCTGCAGGTCCGCCCAGTAGGGCTTGCTCAATTCGGCGGCAAGCACCGGATTCCAGTCGGTCCTCGCCATCTCGTCACTCCGCGGCGATGTAGCCCACGGTTCAGCGCGTCGTTGAGTCGTCGTTGCCTTCGACCCGCTTCTTGATCAACTCGATCCGGGCGACCGAGTGATTCGCGTCGTCACCCTGCTCACCCAGCAGCAGCCGCCGGTCGGCCTCGGCCTCGGCGGCGGCACCCGAGTCGGCGCGGGCGAGCGCGGCATCCACTCCATCGGACGCCACGAGCTGCGCCCATTCAACAAGCGCGCTTACCATCTGCGACTCGGGCACGACCTTGACCACCTTGCCCTTCACGAACAGGTGACCACGCTTGCGTCCTGCGGCGATCCCCACGTCGGCCGATGCAGCCTCGCCAGGACCGTTCACGACGCATCCCATGACCGCGACCTGAATCGGCACGTTGAGCGCCCGGAGCGCCTCCTGGGCCTCATTGGCGACGCCGATCACATCGATCTCGGCGCGTCCGCAGGAGGGGCACGCGATCAGGTCGAGCGACTGACGCTCCCGCAGACCGAGCGACTCGAGCAACTGACGGCCGGCACGCGCCTCTTCGACTGGGTCGGCGGTCAGCGAGTACCGAATCGTGTCGCCGATGCCTTCCGCAAGAAGCGTCGCGATACCGGCCGTGGCCTTGACGAGTCCACCGGGGAGCGGACCCGCCTCGGTGACCCCGAGGTGCAACGGGAAGTTCACCGTGTCGGCAAGCAGACGGTACGACTCGATCATCAGCGCCGGATTCGACGCCTTTACGCTGATCTTCACGTCCTCGAAGCCGACCTCTTCGAAGTAACCGAGCTCGCGCTTGGCGGACTCGACCAGCGCCTGCGGGGTCTGGCCGTACTTCGCCTCGATGTCGGGGTCGAGCGAGCCGCCGTTGACACCGATGCGGATCGGCACACCTCGGTCGCGCGCCTCGGACGCCACGATCTTCACATGATCGGCTTTGCGGATGTTGCCCGGATTGAGCCGGAGGCAGTGCACACCGGCATCGAGGGCGGCGAGGGCGAGCTTGTACTGGAAGTGGATGTCGGCGACGATCGGGATCGGCGAGCGTGGGACGATCTGGGCCAACCCCTCCGCCGCTTCGGTCTCATTGCACGTGCATCGCACGATGTCGCACCCGTTGGCGGCCAAGGCATAGATCTGCGCCAGCGTGGCCTCAACGTCGGCAGTCTTGGTGGTGGTCATCGATTGCACGCTGATCGGCGCGTCGCCACCGACGGCGACCTTGCCGACCATGATCTGACGGGTTTGGCGACGGGGGTACGTGGACAGCACACCTCCATCATGTCGGTCCGCAGCCGCTGTGCGCGCCGCCACCGGAACTCCGCGGAGGGAGCGCACCGCTTCAGGACCGCCGCGCCGCGTCGCCCGCCCCCCGACGGGCGACGCGTGGGCTCGTCAGAAGAGGCTGAGCGGTTTGGTGATGTCGAGATAGAGCGACGTGAAGCCGATCACGCTCATCACCAGCAGGACGAGGTAGGTCACCGGAAGGAGCTTGCGGAAGTCAATGTGATACATCCGTCCACGTCGCGAACGAAGCCGTTCGTAGGTCGCGACGAGCACGTGGCCACCATCGAGCGGCATGAGGGGCAGCATGTTGAACATTCCCACGAACACATTGACGATGGCGAAAAGTTCGATCGCCGTCCGCACATCGTCGCGGCTGGCGTCGCGCATCATTCGCGAGATGCCGACAGCAGACGACATCCGGCCCTGCGATTCGGCCTGCGTCAGTGGTTTGTTGGTCGCCGCCTTCCCCAGCGTCGAGCCGTAGGACTTCAGGCTGGATGGGGCGAAGAAACGAAAGAGCCCGCCCCAGGTCTCGGGGATGAGGCGAACCATCGACGAAAGCGAGTCACCGGCGCCTTGGACGAGACCAACGCGACTCGTGGTTGTGCCGAAGCCGTTCTCATCCCACTGAACGCCAATCCGCATGACGCCGTCGACGTCACGAACCGGGCTCAAGGGGAAGGTCTTCCGGACTCCCTGTCGGTCGATGGTCACCGACAGGGGAAGGGTGGTCGCCTTGTCGATCGCGGCACGTACGTCGGATCCGACCTCAATCGGTGTGCCGCTGATATCGACGATGCGGTCGCCCGAGCGGATCCCGGCCACCGCTGCGGGTGACGACCCGATCTCCAGGGCCTCCACCGAGCCCACAATGGGGCGGGTGAAGCCGGTGACGCGACCGAAGCCGCTGTTCAACGAGAGGAGCAAGACGAAGGCCAGCAGGAAATGGGCCATCGTGCCGGCGGAAGCGAGGAGGATCTTCCGTGGGAAGGAGGCGGCGCGGTAGGTCTTCGGTTCATCGGCCGGGTCGACGAGTTCCTCGAGGTTGGTCATGCCGATGACCTTCACGTAGCCGCCTAGGGGCAGCGCCTTCACGCCGAACTCGGTTCCGCCCCGACGAAATGACCACAGGCGCGGGCCGAAGCCGAGGAAGAACTCCGTTGCCTTCATCCCGGTGAGGCGGGCGGCGACGAAATGGCCGGCCTCGTGGAAGAGAATCATGAACGCCAGCGCGGCGACGACCCCCAGCATCAGGAGTTGGCCGATCGAGGCGCACCAGATGACCAGGGCAACAAGCGCCAGCGGGCCGATCGCCCGGTGCATCGAGGTGGGTTCGTCGGCCGCCGGCGGCCGAGCACCCGCCGGGACTACCTGAAGCAGCGGAGCCGGATGGGACGTGAGGTCGACCACGGTGTCGCCGGCGGCCGCGCTGACCTCGGAGCCGTCCTCATTCCCGACGGCCAGCACGGTTGCGACCGCCGTGTCGGCTCTTGCAGGTGTCGGTCGTGAGGAAGCTGCGTCGGGTTGCATTGTCTGGCTCGCTTGGTTGGGTGTCGGGTGGTGCTCGTGATCGATGTTCGTGTCGGGTGGCCGATCAGGCGGGAAGCCCGCTCCTCACCGGTTGGCGAGCCGATCGACGATGGCGCCAGCCGTCGCCCGTGCGGCCCGATCAGCGTCGATGACATCACCCACAGTGATAGGTATAGCAGAGTCAGCCACTTTAAGTGAATCTTCGATCACTTCTGCAATGTGCCCCCAACGCAGTTTCCCGGCAAGAAACGCGGCAACGGCAACCTCGTTCGCGGCATTCAGCCACGCCGGCGCGACCCCGCCCATCCGACCGGCGGCGTAGGCCAGATCGAGGCAGGGGAAGGCCGCCCGGTCCGGAGCGAGGAAGTCCAGAGACCCGACCGTCGCCCAGTCGATCGAGCCATACGGCGTACCGATCCGGTCCGGATAGGCCAACGCATACCCCACCGGGAGCCTCATGTCGGGCATCGAGAGCTGAGCGATTGTCGAGCCGTCCGAGAACTCGGCCATCGAATGGACCACCGACTGCGGGTGTACCACGACGTCGATGTCGTCGTAGCCGACGTCGAACAACTCGTGGGCCTCGATGACCTCCAAGCCCTTGTTCATCTGCGTGGACGAGTCAATGGTGATCTTCGGGCCCATCTTCCATGTCGGATGATCCAACGCCTCGTCCACGCTCACCGACGCCAGCGCCCGCCGAGCCGCGAACCCTCCACCAGCCGCCGCCGCCCGCGCCCGGAAGGGACCGCCGCTCGCGGTGAGCACGAGACGGCGCAACCGATCAGGGCGACCCGCCTCCTGCGACTGCCGACGAAACGCCAGGCACTGGTGGATCGCACCATGTTCGGAGTCGACGGGCACCAACTCGGCTCCGGGAGTCTGGCGCACGCGGCGGACGACCGGACCGGCGGTGATCAGCGACTCCTTGTTCGCCAGTGCGAGCCGACGACCCCCACGAAGGGCGGCAATGGTGACCGGAAGCCCGGCGAACCCGACAACCCCGTTGACACAGACAGCGGCCTCGGTCGCGATGTCGGCGAACGACTGCGGACCAATCGTCAATTCCACGCCCGGTGGAAGCCGATCGCGAATCGTCAGCGCCGCGTCGTGGTCACCAACAGCCACCACGCTCGGACGGAACTCCTTGACCTGCGCGAGGAGCGCCTCGACCGAGCGCATCGCCCCCAGCGCCACGACGCGGAAGCGCTCCGGCTCGGCGCGGACCACGTCGAGGGTCTGCGTCCCGACGGATCCGGTCGACCCAACCACCGAGACGGTCACCGGACCTGCGCTTACCCCAACCGACGCGTTCACTGTTCCAGCATCGCACCGACCGAGTCGAAGGCGCGACGCTCAGCGCAGCAGGGCGGCGCTCCGAGGTCGGTTCAGAGCCAGTTCTTGAGGCGGGCTACGAAATACACGCCCGGCAGGACGAACAGCATGGCGTCGACCCGATCGAGGAAACCTCCATGGCCGGGAAGCAGGTTGCCCATGTCCTTGATACCGAGGTCACGCTTGATCATCGACTCACAGAGATCGCCGAGCGGAGCGAGTGCACCCACCACGATGCCGAGAATGGCGCCGATCGCCCAGCCGTTCCACGGTGCGACGCCCACGACACCGAACGCAATGGTGCCGATCAGGACCGAGCCGAAGAATCCCCCGACAACGCCTTCGATCGTCTTGTTCGGGCTGACTTCCGGGGCCAACGGAACCTTCCCGAGGTTGGCGCCGACGAAATAGGCGACCACGTCAGAGGCAACGGCACACGCGATCCCGCCGAGGACCAGGCCGACCCCGTTCGGGTGCGCCAGCAACAAGCCGGCCGTGCCACCGAGGACGCCGATGTAGCCGACACCGAGAAATGTGACCGACATGTTCCCGACCGGCCGGTCGCGCACGACGCGGAACAACGACCAGAGCATCGTCACGAACACGGTCAAGATCAGTACCAGCATCATGCCCGTCGGGCCGGTGCCGAAGGCCACCAAGGGCATGGCGAAACAGGCGACAGCTCCCGGGACGATCGCCGGCGAAAAGCCGCGATGGCGCAGCGAGTTGAAGAACTCGAGCGCACACATCAGAAGGACCGCCGCCACCAGCGCGGTCAGGCCCTTGCGCCCGGCGATCAGGATCACGGCAAAGAAGGCGGCAATCAACCCTGCCCCCGTGATGACGCGAACTCCGAGTCCCGCCGGAACCACCGGTTCCGCCGGTGCTCCCGTCGGGCGGGGACGGGCCGCCGACGAGAAGCGCGATCCGGCACGGCCGGAAACGCCATCTCCTCGTACCGGCTTGCGCGGAGCGGTCACACCAACGTCCGGACCAGAAAGGGCGTCGTCATCGAGTTCCCGGAACCGGTACAGGTCGCTTTCGTCGCCCCGATCGGGATCGAGGGTACCGACCTTCGCCTCGCCATCGTCGAGATCACCGAGCGACTCGTCCGACCAGTCCTCGGCCCCGGTCCGCCACCGAGCGCCACCACTGTCGTCGGTGGCGGGGACATTGGCTGTCGGCGCCCGTCCGGCAGCCATCGCGCCGGTTTCGTCGTCGCCCCACACGCCGCTGTCGTCGTCAGCCGCCCAATCGCTGTCATCGTCATGACGATCGTCGCCGGCGACAGCAGCAGCGCTGTGAACGGCTTCGCCGTCCCAGTCATCTCCCCACTCCTCGTCGTCCTCGTCGTCCCACGACGGGGTCGCCGACGCCCGCGGCGCGCTCCGCGGCGCCGCCGCGTCTCCCGCTGGACCGACGGATTGGGCGCCAAGAATCCGAACACCTTCGGCTTCTTCACGCATATTGGGGTTGTTGGGATCGTCCACGAGGGCTTCTTCCTGCGCTGGCGTTGTCCGGCTCAGACTTCGAGCAGTTCGTGTTCTTTGACCGAAAGATGCTTGTCGATCGCGGCAATATGGCTCTCGGTCAACTTGTCGAGGTCCTTCTCGGCTCGCTTGAGTTCATCACCGGAGATCAGCCCGTCCTTCTCGGCTCGCTCCAGTTTGTGGCGAGCGTCCCGCCGGATGTTGCGAACGGCGACACGCCCGTCCTCGGCTTTGCTCTTGACGACCTTCACCAGGTCTTTGCGGCGATCCTGGGTGAGGGCCGGGAACGTGAGGCGTATGAGCGCCCCGTCGTTGGACGGAGCCACACCGAGATCGGAGTTGGTGATGGCCTTCTCGATCGCCTTGATCGTCGATTTGTCGAACGGGGAGATCACCAGGACGCGCGCCTCGGGCACACTGAAACCCGCCAACTGCTGGAGCGGTGTGTCGGTTCCGAAGTAGTCGACTCGCAGCTTCTCAACGAGCGCTGGCGTGGCGCGACCGGTTCGCACGGCACCGAATTCCTCGGCGACCCGCTGCGATGCCTTGTCCATCTTCTCCGCCGCTTCGAGGAGGGACTCGTCGATCATGAGACCAGCGTACCGACCCGTGGTGTCCCGAGGAGGACTTTGCGGATGTTGCCCTGTTCCATGAGGTTGAACACGACGATCGGTAGGGCGTTGTCCATGCAGAACGAAATCGCAGTGGAGTCCATGACCCGAAGGCCTCGACGGAGAACTTCCGCGTAGGAAACCTCGTCGAACTTCGTCGCCGACGCGTCGACCTTCGGATCAGCGGTGTACACGCCGTCGACCTCGCCGTGGGTTGCCTTGAGCACAGCCTGGGCGTTCATCTCGGCCGCCCGCATCGCCGCCGGGGTGTCCGTGGTGAGGAAGGGCTGGCCGATGCCGGCGGCGAAGATCACCGAACGTCCCTTCTCGAGGTGGCGGAGGGCGCGCCGCCGGATATAGGGCTCGGCGATTTCGGACATGTGTATGGCCGAGAGCACCCTCGACGGATCGCCCGCTTTCTCCAACGCGTCCTGCAGGGCGAGAGCGTTCATCACCGTGGCGAGCATGCCCATGTAGTCGGCGGTTGCACGATCGATACCGGAGTTGGCGCCTGTCGCACCCCGCCAGATGTTGCCCCCGCCGACGACGATCGCGATCTCGACCCCGAGTTCCTGCTTCGCCTCGGCGATCTCCCCGGCAATGCGGGCGACGACCACACCGTCGATCGCCTCCCCGTTCTCCCGATCGGCGAAGGCCTCACCGGAGAGCTTGAGCAGCACCCGGGACCATTTGGCGCCCTTCGGCTTCATCGGCTCACTCGTTGTCATCGTCGGTCAACTCCTTCGCATCGGGCGCGGAACGTGAACCACGGCCGCCGAAGGGTAGTGCCTGCGCAGCTCGGCCACCGACGCGAACACGACCCCGGCGCAAGCACCGGGGTCGTGTCGATGTCCGGCCCGCCGCTTGCGCGCCACGAGACAGACGAGGCTCAGCCGATCTCGACCTGCGCGAAGCGTGTGATCGTGGCCCCGTTCAGTACGCCGGAGATCGTCTGCTTGTTGTCCTTGGCGAACTCCTGCTCGAGGAGGCAGATCTGCTTGAAGAACCCACCGAGCCGCCCTTCGACGATCTTCGGAAGGGCCGCCTCCGGCTTACCTTCGTTGCGGGTGATCTGCTCGAGCGTGTCGCGCTCGGCGGCAACGACGTCGGCCGGAACCTCGTCACGGGTGAGGTACTTCGGACGAGCGAAGGCGATGTGCAGCGCCAGATCGTGGGCCAGTTCGGCGTTGCCGCCGAGCAGTTCGACCATCGTCGCGTTGACTCCACGTCCGGCCTGGACGTGCAGATAGGTGTCGACGATGGCGCCCGGGGCGGCGTCGAAGCGGACCATTCGACCGAGGTCGATGTTCTCCTTGAGGGAGATCTTGGTCTGGTCGAGAGCTTCCTGGTGATCAGCGACACCGGCCTCGCCCTTGGCGGCGACCGAATCGGCGATGGCCTGCACGAGGGCAACAAAGCTCGCCGACTTGGCGACGAAGTCGGTTTCGCACTTGATCTGGGCAATCGCCGTGGCGTTTGCGCTCCGACCGATGGCGATCGCACCCTGGCTGTTCTCGCGGTCGGCGCGCTCAGACGACTTGGCCAGACCCTGCTCACGCAGGGTCTTGAGCGCGGCCTGCACGTCGCCCTGTGCAGCTTCGAGGGCGCGTTTGGCCTCCATCATGCCGACACCGGCAAGCTGACGGAGTGACTGGATGTCCTTCGGACTGATTTGTGACATGGCTGTTCCCTGAAATGTTCGGAGAGTGAATCGAAAACCCGGCGACTACGCCGAGGGTTCGCCGTCGGCCACGGGCTCCACGGCCTCGACCGCTGGCGCGTCGTCGGCCTTGGCTTTCGCGGCGAGGAGCTTCGCCTCGCGGGCCTGTTGGGCGATCGCCGCCTGTCGGCGCGCCTCGTTCTGGGCCTCGGAGCGACGCGCTTCGGCTTCGGGGTCGAACACCTCGAGCACGGGGACCGTCGAACGGCCACCGTTGCGACGGGCGTTGATGAATCGCCCTTCCTCGACGGCGTCGGCGATGATGCGGCACATCAGGTTCGACGCACGGATCGCGTCGTCGTTGCCCGGGATCACGAAATCGATCACGTCGGGGTCACAGTTGGTGTCGACCACGGCGACCACCGGCATCTTCAGCTTGTTTGCTTCGGTGACGGCGATGTGCTCCTTCTTCGTGTCGAGCACAAAGATGGCGTCGGGCAGCTTGGCCATGCCGCGGATGCCGCCGAGGGTGCGCTGGAGCTTCTCGAGCTCGCGGCTCTTGATGAGCGCTTCCTTCTTCGGCATGTTGGCAAAGTCACCCGCCGCTTGCTGGCGCTCGTAGTCCTGCATCTTCTTCACTCGGGTGCTGATGGTGCTGAAGTTCGTGAGCATGCCACCGAGCCAACGCTCGTTGATGTAGGGCATCCCACAACGAGCGGCGTAGGTCGCGATCGGATCCTGTGCCTGCTTCTTGGTGCCGACGAAGAGCACGGAGCCACCGCCCGCAACCAGGTCGCGGATGTACGTGTAGGCCGACTCGACCCGCGTCAGGGTCTGGTTGAGATCGATGATGTAGATGTCGTTGCGCGCCGAGTGGATGAATCGCTTCATCTTCGGGTTCCAACGACGAGTTTGGTGACCAAAGTGGACGCCTGCTTCGAGAAGCTGGCGCATGGTCACGACCGGGGTCGCGTTGCTCATGATGTTCTCCTCCTCCGGTTCTGTTGGGTTCGTTCTCGCCGGCACAGCGCCTTGCGGCGACCGGAGGACC
>JANMYF010000111.1:0-6733 GCA_031381685.1 Acidimicrobiia bacterium | reverse complement strand
CCGAACTTCATGATCCCCCCGTCGGTTGCTTGGACCGCGGCGTAGAGATCGGTTCGCGGGTCGTCGACGAGAGTGAGTCCGTCTTCCGTTGGGATCGGTCCGACGCCGAGGATCTTGCATTCGAGGGTTTCGGCTTGCATGGTGACGACCATCGCTGTTCGCGTCGATCCGCCAGTGGCGGTGCCGTTCATCACTGCCACGAGCGCATCGGCGAGCCGTTGTTCGCGGGGTTCGTCGTCGTGCGCGCCGAGCGTTTCGGCCCGTTCAGGGTGCGCAGCGCGCCACGCGGCGTCGCACGCCGCATTGAGGGTGGCTTTGACTTGCTCTCCCTCGAGGGCGGGGAGGATGACGCGCATGCCGACGCAGCCGTTGTCGGCTCTGAAGAACTTCACGGACCGAGCCCGTTGTTGCCGCGCACGGACGCCCTTTGCATCACGATCGATCAGGTGCTTCGCAACCGTTCTGCCGAAGTCGTCTGGGGACTGACTCGGCGCCAACGACAACAGTTCGGCCGCTTCGTCGTTGTCGGTGATCGGTTTGAGGTGTCGCAGATGCTCCCCCGATACGTTGCCATCCGCCAGAGCGTCGCCAGCACCGGGAACTCGTCCGACGATGTCAGCAACCTCTTCAGCTTTGCGGGCTTCGGCGTTCGACATCCCGAACCCGCGAGCCAATGCGGCTTTCGTGTCGCGACCCGTCTCGGTTTTCACCACACCGACAAGAACCGCTTCGAGCGCGGCGATCTCGCCACGGAGCCGCCGGAGCTGTTGCAGGCCGATCTTGGCGGTGGTGGGGTCCCAGTGCACAGACGAACCGCGAGGCAGGCGCAGAAGCGCGAGGGCCCCGATCTGCTGCTCGGCAACGTTGGTCATGTCCAGAGTATAGAACGTATGTTCGTAACTGTCAAGTGATTCGCTCGATATTCAAACGCTATGTCTCAGCGCTCGACCGACGGCCGAACGCCCCCCAAGACCACATGGTCACCAAGGTCGGGACGACGACACGCTGATCGAACGTTCCACCCAACTTCAAGACGCTGCACTTCGCATGATATACGGGTGATCCGATTCGGTTTCTGCGATGCTTGTTCGATGTCGAAAGCCGGTGCGCGTTGAGGTGGATGCCTTGTGTTGTGCGGTCGTCTCTGCCGTCGGGCGAGTTGTCGGTGGTGGTGGGCCATCCGCTTGCCGACGAGTTCCTGGAGTTCTGTCGGGCGCGGTGTCGCCCGAACACGCTGGTGGCGTTGGCGTGGGACTTGAAGACGTTCTTCACGTTTGTGGACAAGACCCCGACGAGGGTGACTAGCGCGGATGTGTTGGACTTCATTCGGGCGCAGAGCACGGGTGGGGAGCGAAAGGTCGTGCGTATTGATGGGTCGAGTGGGGTGTCGTCGCGGACGATCCGCCGTCGGGTGTCTTCGGTGTCGAGTTTCTACGCGTACTTACTGACGCGGGGTGACACGTCGGTCACACGGAACCCGGTCCCGCGAGGTCTTGCGACTCGGCGGGAACGGTCTCGCCCGCGTCAAGGTGTGCCGTTGGTGCGCAACGTGAAGACACTCCCGAGGGTGCTCGCACCAGCAGACGTTGACGCGCTTCTCGCGGCGACGCGAACCGAGCGTGACAAGGCGATGATCGAAGCGATGGTGCTCGGCGGGTTGCGTCGTTGCGAGGTCCTTGGGTTGCGGCTCGAAGACGTGCGCCTCGGTGAGCGCCGGTTGTTCATCAACGAGGGCAAGGGCGGACGTCAACGGTTGATCCCGATCTCGAGTCGCTTCTTCTCGACACTCGGCCGCTATCTTGATCGTGAACGACCGACCGATACGGCAACGGAGAAAGTGTTCGTGGTGCTGAAAGGCCCTCGGCGCGGGAACCCGTTGAGTGCCCATGGGCTTGACGAGATCGTGCAAGGAGCACGTGGTCGTGCCGGTCTGGGGCATGCGACGTGTCACGAGTTGCGTCATACCTGTTTCACCCGGCTGCGTGAGGCCGGCATGTCATTGGAGGCCCTCCAGGCCCAGGCCGGCCATGCATCGATAGAGACCACGCGGGTGTATCTCCACCTCACCAATGACTGGCTCGCGGCGGAGTGTCGCAAGGCCGCCGACGCGATCGACGCGCAAAGCCTGCCAGGCATACGATGAGCGCCGCTGCAGCACGCAAGTTGACGCCCCGCAAACGGGCACGGGTTATTCCCGAGCGTTGGGTTTCGGTCAACGCTGCGGCGCCGCAGCTGGCCGAGACGATGCTCGCCTATCTCGACCAGATCACGGTGTCGCAGCGACCGAACACGGTCCAGGCGGTCGAGACAGACCTTCGGCTCTTCGCCGGGTTCCTCATCGAACATGACCCGGCACTTGGCGGTGCGGTCGATATCGGGCGGTCCCATGTTGAGGCGTTCAAGGTGTGGCAGCACGCCCAGCCCGGCACGAAAGGCACGATCAAGCCGTCAACGTTCCGGAGGCGGATCTGCATGCTGCGCATGTTCTTCATTCGGATCATCGAGTGGGACTGGCCCGACGCACCCGCTCGGGTGCCGATCTTCTTCGGTGACGTCCCCAAACGCGACGAAGCACTTCCCCGGTCCCTTGATGACGCCGACTACGTGAAGTTCATGCGAGCACTCGGCGACGAACCCCGCATCCATCGCCGCCTCGCCATCGAGCTGTTGGCCCGCACCGGGATGCGAGTCGGAGAGCTCTGCGATCTTGAGGGCGATGCAGTCACGCTGATCGGCGACGCGCACTGGCTACGGATCCCGGTCGGCAAACTCCACAACGACCGCTACGTCCCACTGCACCCTCACCTGGTCGAGCTCATCGCCACCTACCGCGCCGACACGACCCCGCACGCTCATGGACGACTGCTCAGCGGACAGAACGGAGTGCTGGACCGTTACGCGGTGCAACGCTGGATCGACGTGATCGCGAAACAGGCAGGGATCGGCCACGTTCACCCGCACCGTCTCCGACACACCCTGGCCACCCAGGCAATCAACCGGGGCATGTCGATTGAAGCAATCGCCGCGCTCCTCGGACACCGATCGTTGGACATGACCCGACAATATGCGCGCATATCTAACCGTGTCGTCGCCGATGAATACGCGGCAGTCACGGCCAAGGTCGAAGCGCTCTACAAGAAGCCAGTCCTTCCCGCCGACGCGGAAGGACCGAACATGAAACGGCTCCGCTCCGAGGTTCACTACCGGCTCCTCGGCAACGGCTGGTGCACGCGGCCCGCAGAGCTCGACTGCAGCTTCGAATCAATCTGCGAGAACTGCACCCACTTCGCAACCAACAAGACATTTCAGCCTGTGCTGCTCAAGCAACGTGACCACGCAGCCCGCAACGGCCAAACCGGACGAGCGGAACTCTTCACAACGCTGATCGACCGAGTCGAACGAGACCAGCAATGACCACGCCGGACGATGCTCGCCCCGCAGAACAGCGAAGCGCAAGCACGCGAAGCCGATACGTGCTCGCCTTCCTCGGCCTCACTCTCAGCACCGCCGCCGTCGCACTCACCTACCAAGAACGGCACGCTGTCGCCCACCGTCGAGTGGAGTCCTACTCAACACTGCCCGTCCTCGTGCTCCAACTCGCAGGCCTCTTCACCCTCATAGCGATCGCCCGACTCGCACTCGGCCACCCCCGCCACCCGCGGATCGCAGCGGCCCTTCTTGTCGCCCTCCTGGCCTCCATCGCCGCAACCAGAGCCCTCTGGGACACCTCGCTGCCCCACGACCCCCAACCTGCACCAACAATCCAGACCCCACCTCCTACAATCACGGCAAACCCACCAAGAACTTCCCCTTGACACGATCACCTATATATCGCCGGATATTCAGCGGCCAACGTTGTCTGCTCACTGAGTGAAGTGTGTGCCACGAGCAGCGATTTCGCGCTGGACGGTGGGAGGTCGGGTGTTGGTGTTGTTGATGTGGTGTTGGGCGTTGTGGATGGCCTCGGCGGTTTCATGGCCGCTCCTGTGGCAACACTGTGGGCGCGGGTGCCGGTGCCGAGCGTGGCGCAGAGTCAATCGATGACTACGACCCGGCGTTACGAACTCCAGCCTCGGCGCGAGACCTCGGCTCGCAGTGCGCCCATGGCCCGCTTCGTTCCGAAGAGTCCGTGTTCGTGGTCGCGGTCATAGGTCCAGGCGGCCTGGACCCGTTGCGCCCGCGCTTGGGCGATGCCGAGTCGTCGGGCGAGTCCTCGTGCGTAGACGTTGAGGCCGACTTGGCGCGCTGGCCCAGCATCGAGGAGGAGTTCGGCGGAGCGGGTCATGTCACCCTCGACGTAGGCCAGTTCGGCAAGCAGAACGACCGACTCGTTGGCTTCGCGGCTGTATCGACCCTGGATTGCTCGTTCGGCGTGGGCACGAACGAGTCGTGTCGCTTCTTCGTGTTCACCCAAAGCGAAGCGGGCCAGCGCCTCGAATTCGTCACCGGTGGCAAAATGAAGCCCCTCAAGAATCGCACCGGGGCGTGCGGCCATGATCTCGAGCGCCTTGTGTGGCTGATCCAGCATCAGGTAGCACCCGGCGGCCAGGGGGGCCGCTCCGAACATGCCAATCCACGGGCTGTAGCGCCCCACCCGTGCTTCTGCGTTGATCGCCGCGATGGCAAGTTTCAGCGCCCCAGCGAAATCATCAGTTGTCGATGCAGCTGCGGCCCGCCAAAAATACACCGAGGTCGACGCGGTCTCGAGGTCAGCCGATGGAGAAGTGCGGATCGCATCGTCGAGCATGTCGTTCGCACCATCGAGTAGGGCCGTTGCACGTTCACGGTCGCTGGTAAGCAGGAGCGCTCCAAGGGTTGTGAGATACCCGATGCGCAACGCCAGAACGTTTGATGCCTCCAAGGGAGCGAGCATGCTCGCCACTCCCGGAAAGTCATCAAGCATGCCGAGCGCAATCGACGCGATCCATCGAAGATGGTCGGTGAACTCGGGGTCGATGGTCGCCCAGTGTTCGATCGCCCGCTGTTGCATGGCCAGACACTCAATCGCCCGGCCCCGAAGCGAGAAGGCGGCTGCGGCGCTGTGCACCAGCTCCGCAGCGGACCGCCACTTGCCTGTCGACGTGCCCCATTCGAAGGCAGACGCTACGTTGCTCAAGTCGTGCCGCAGCTCACCGATCAGGGCAATGTCGGGAACGAGCAGCCGGTCGGGTGAGAACGCCTGACCGTGAAAGTGCGCCAGATGCCGATCGCGCGCCGCCGCTGCTTCACCCGCATCTGCGAGTCGATCCTCCGCATAGGCCTTCACCGTTTCCAGGAGCGAGAACCGCGCACCCGTGGACCGGTCATTTCGGGCGACAAGTGATTTCGAGATCAGCGCCTGCACGATTCGCAACGCATCAGACCTCGGCGTGTCCGCAACCGCGGCAACTGCCGTCCCATCGAACCCGTCGACAAACACCCCCAACGCACGAAATACCCGCTGCTCCTCGGCCTCGAGGAGCGTGTAACTCCAATCGAGCGTTGCTTCCAGTGTCCGTTGACGCTGCCGTCGACGACCACCCGACAACATATTGAATCGGTCGGTTAGACCGGCCAGCAACTCCGTCGGCGTCATCACCTGAACCCTCGCCGCCGCCAACTCGATCGCGAGAGGCATGCCATCAAGATGCGAGCACAACGACGAAACAACCGCAGCATCATCACCTCGAAACGTGAACGTCGGATCAATCGCAACCGCCCGATCCAGAAAAAGCTCCACCGCCGCCGAGTCAACCGAATCCGTCGGAAGAGAACCGAGCGACACCACCAGCTCACCCTCCACGTTGAGCGCCTCGCGGCTCGTCGCAAGAATCGACGACGACCCCGGAACCGCAAGAAACGCCTCGACAACATCGGCGCACGCATCAACCACGTGCTCGCAGTTGTCGAGAACAACCAGCGCATTCTTCTCGGTCAAATACCCGATGATCTGCCCGACCGGATCGGCCCCGCGCAACGTCAACATCAACGCCCCGGCGATCGCGTACGGAACATCAGCCGCGTTCATCACCGCGCTCAGATCGACAAACCACACACCACCCGTACGGTCATTCAACTCGGCTTCGCCCACCGCAACAGCCAGCCGCGTCTTCCCCGACCCACCCACCGCGGTGATCGTCACCAACCGACCGGCCACGAGAAGCTGCCGCACCCGGGAAACATCGACCTCGCGACCGATGAACCGGCTCGAACGAACCGGCAGGTTCGTCGGACGCGTCGCTGACACACGAACCGGCGGGAACACCGAATCGCCCAACTGGAACAACTGCGGTTTCCCCGGCACATCCCGCAGGGAATGGGCGCCCAGATCGGTGACGTCGACAATCTCCGCCATCACACGAACCGACTCCGTCAACAACACCTGACCGCCATGCCCCGCAGCCGCGACCCGGGCCGCAGTATTCAACACCGGCCCGAAATAGTCACCGTCACGTTCCTCCGCCTCCCCCACATGCAGACCCATCCGAACGCGCAACGACGGGCCGGGCCACTCGAGCCCACCGAGCTGCGCCTGGATGGAACGTGCCGCGCCGACCGCATCCGATGCCCGACCAAACGCCGCCGCGAACGAATCCCCCGCCCTCGAAAACACGTACCCGCCATTCGACTCAACACGTTCGCGAAGCACAAGATCATGCAACGCCAACGAAGCCGACATTGCGATCCTATCCGACGCCCACAGCCGGGTTGAACCCTCAACATCGGTGAACAGAAACGTGACCGTCCCCGACGG
>JANMYF010000082.1:0-3499 GCA_031381685.1 Acidimicrobiia bacterium | reverse complement strand
GTTCGGCTGACGGGCTACAGGTTCTGGCCGATGCGCAGGTTGTTGCCGCTCGGGTCGCGGACGGAGAACTCCCGCATGCCCCATGGCTTCGACTCGACGTTTGAGACTGGCATCCCCGTTGCACGGAATCGGGTGTTCCATTGCTCGACGTTCGGGACGATCATGTAGCAGCCGGCGCCGTTGTGGCCGGGTCAATGTGATCGACGAGGTCGAGATCGAAGATGCTGTCGTCGCCGTTGCGGACGAACGCGAATCCGTCGTCATAGCGGTGGACGTTGAAGCCTGCGGCCTCATGGAAGCGGATGGCGACATCCATGTTCATGGGGAATGTGGGTGTCACCTCGAGCATGCCGCTGGACTGCGCAAGCCAGCCGATGCACGCCCGGCAGATGCGGATGTCCTGATGGCACGGCAACGCAGCGGTTTCGGATTCGTCTCGCGGCTCTCCGCAGCACGAGCAGGTCAGCACCGCCTGATCCCAGAGCGGAACAGCGTTCGACGCCACCACGGGCCAGCTGTTGCGCGTCGAGTCGAACGCTCGATTGCGTGTTTGCGTTTCGCGAGCACCCGACGCACGTGAAGCAGACACCGACCTCGGGGTGCTTGCCGAGTCTCAGGAGGCGGCCTTGGATCGTCCGTTCGCCGCAGCACCAACACCCGGCTGGTGGTTCCGGCGGCTCATAGTCCGCTGCTTGGGCGACAGTTGTCGTAACCGATTCTTGCGCCGCAAGACGGCAGCGGCCTCTGGGGTCCGTCGCATGGAAATCCTGTGTGCGGACTGTGGCTGCCTCGTCAATGCTGGCGTGGTCCTGGCGCCTTGCCCCGACCAGGAATGCTGCTGCGCGGCGCTCCCGCGGGAGGTCCCGCCCCAGCGTCCCGGCGGGTCACGCTGACCACACAACGCCTGCCCCCCGATGTCACTCGCTGGCACTGATGGTGGCGAGCGACACGGTGACGTTGGTGGGGAGTGGTGGGAATCGCAGGCTGAGTGCCCATGCGGTGGCGACGAAGGCGGCGGAGCTCCAGAGTGCGCCTGGGAGCCCGGCCCACACGTAGAGCACGCCGGAGAGGAGGGTGCCGGCGATGAGCCCGCCGACGATGGCCACTGTCTTTGAAATGTTGAGCGCAACTGCCAGCGCGATGCGCGGAGATGACGGCGAGGGCGAGGCCCCAGCGTCGCCGGCTCGTCCGGGTGGCAAGTCCTGTTGCCTCGGCTCGTTCGACGAGTACGACTAGCCGTGAAAGTGGGGGGACTCGTGCCCCCGTCCTCTCGTTGACGTCTGCCCAGCTCAGCGCACGTGCTGCCCCAAATTGGGAGAAAGAGGAATTAGGGCGTTTCGCTCTGGCTTGGCCTATTTGACCTGTTCAGAGGCACCTTTTTGTGGAGGTGGGGGGAGCCGAACCCGCTGCGGAGGCGATTCGCGAATTCTCGTTTCGGCTGGTCAAGGCATATTCGCCCTGGCCAGGGGATGTCTTTGACTATGCCAGTCGGTACCTTTCACGGCCTTTCGAAGCCCTCAAACCGCGTCAAGTTCGCGTCTGCCGCGTCATTTCCGCGTCACGTAGGCGCGCTTATCGTTGCCCTTCGTACGTTCACGTTCGGCGGCGCCAGCTGCTTGCTACAACGCTTCGCTCGCCTGTTGCTCGGCGTCGGCAGGCACGCCCACCACCGCATCGTCGACCCGTGCTTTGTTGGCCTGTTGGACCTTCACCGAAGCCCGCCGCCGACATCTTGAGGAGTAACCATGTGGAAGAGCACCATGCGGAAGAGCACCACACGGAAGAGCGCCGTGCGATCCCTTCGCCGCCTGGCGGCGTGCGTCGTCGTTCTAGCGCTTAGCGCGAATGCCAAACCCGCGTACGCAGACGTGTTCACGCTCGTCGTCGTTGTTGACGGTGACGAACGAACCGACCCAGCGGCGCGGGGATTGCGGATGGCCGTCGACGAGTCGCCCGATGTCAGCCACCCACCAGGCCGAGAAGGGGGTGACCACCTCGGAGGTGTCGACGTGGATCTCCGGTGGATCAGGGCGGGCCGGAGCGACACGATGCAACAGGTACAGGCCGCCCTGGACTCAGGCGCAAGCGCCGTCGTCGTACTGTCCCGTTCGGCCACCCCGACGACGATCGCCACGGCCGCGCAAGCTCGGCGACGGCTCACCATCGTCGGAACCACTCGGCCCGTCACCCGAAACGCCGCAACGATCGTGCTTCGAAGCGTTGCGACGTCTCGGCGCGATCCCCGAGCAACGCGATTCCGGACGCGCTACCGAACGCGTTTCGGCAGTGCAGCAGAGGCTGCGTCGCTCCTCGGCTACGACGCGGGTCGCATGGTTGACCGGCTCGTTGCGGATGTCGGTGCCACGCTCGAACCGGAAGCCGCCGTTGCGGCCGCGCCGAAACTCGCGGCGGACGCGCTCGTCGGCAGCGCTATATCTTCACTCCGGATTCCAGCATGATGCCCCGACGTTGAAACGCAAATCCCCGATCATCTTCGACACACTGTCGTAGGTGCCTTCCTCGCTGACTTCACGGTTGCGGTGACGTCGATGATTCCGGCCGCTCAGTTCGACGACTGGCAGTGGTTGGCTCTCACCTTTTGCGTCGCCGGTGGTGTTGTGGGGTGGCTGGCCGTTTCATCGAGCGGCGTGGATGGATGCTCGTCATCGGGCCACGACGATGGACACGCTGATTTCGGCCGGTAAGAGCGAGTGACAATGATTGCTGCGTCCCTGACGTATCCACCGCGGTATGACAGGACGCTGGTCATCCCCCGCTCGAGGTGGCAGTGCAGCATCCATTGGCCGGGGTTGTCGGCGTTGAGCGCGACGACACCGCGAAGCGGATCGGATCGCTGCTTGGAGTAACGACCGTCATTGCTTACGTTCTCCCGGGTGACAAGTCGGCCAAGATTGCTGAGCTTCAGGCGCAAGGAAAGAAGGTGGCGATGGCGGGCGATGCCGTCAACGACGCCCCGCGCTGGCCCAGGCGGACATGGGGTTGGCGATCGGCGCAGGGACCGACGTGGCGATCGAAACGGCTGACATTGTGCTCATGCGCAGTGACCCGCTCGATGTCGTAGTGGCGCTACAAATCGGACGTGGGACGGCACGCAAGATGCGCCAAAACCTCGGGTGGGCGATTGGCTATAACGTCATTGCGCTGCCCATTGCTGCTGGAGTGTTCGAGCCGGCGTTCGGTCTCGTATTGCGTCCCGAGATTGCTGCATTGTCAATGTCGGGTTCAAGCTTCCTCGTAGCCGTCAACGCCCTGATGCTGAAGCGTCTTCGCCTGCCCTTGCCAGTCGACGTGGCGCAGCATCCGACGGACGTGATGCCATCGCCGAGGCGTGAATCGTCGCCGCTGACAAGCAGCGTGAGTCCTGAGTACGGGGCTGATCCTTCCGCTCACGCCGACCACCCTGGCGGGATTGCCGATCAGAGGGACCCCGCTGATCATCGAAGCACGTAGAGGTTGGGTCGTTATCGCGTGTGTATCC
>JANMYF010000023.1:0-2674 GCA_031381685.1 Acidimicrobiia bacterium | reverse complement strand
ACCGCAACGACGCGGTCCGTGACGGGCTGCCGCGCTCGATAGACGGTCCCGACGATCCCGCTGCCGACCGCATCAAGCAGCTCGAAACCCCGGATGTGAGGCACGGCGTCAGGCATGTGCGCTGCCCCGTCGTTCGCCAGGATTTGCTGTTCCAGCTCCACCAGCATCGGCGCCGGATCAAGGCCGGACCCATCGGCAAGGCAGCGGCGGTGCGTCTGGAACGCTCGTAGCGCCGCTACTTGGGATCCTGAGCGAACGTGCGCCACCATCAGATGCCCGACGAGATGAGTTCGCTCCGGTTCCTCAGCGACGGCGGCCGAAAGCTCCGCAATGACTTCGCGGTGACCTCCGAGCGCGATCCGGGCGGCGAACGAATCCTCCAGCGCTGACGCCCGCAGTTCGATCAACCGGCTCGACAAACCGAAGGTCCACGGCTCCTCGCTGAACTCCCCGAACGGAGCACCACCCCACCACGACAGCGCCCCCTCCAACACCGCCAGTGCCTCTGCGTGGGGTCGGCCCCTCGCCGCCCGGACGGCCTTCTCGAACTCCACAGCGTCGAGCCGTGCACCGGACAGGTCGATGGCGTAGCCGATGGATCGGCGCACTATGCGTCCGTCGCCCACGACACCCCTCAGCCGTGAGACGTAGCTCTGAACAGTGCGCTCCGGTGCCGCAGGCGCATTGGTGTCTCGCCATAGGGCGTCGATTATGCGGTCCACCGAGACGGGATCCCCGGGGTGGGCAAGCAGCAGGCCGAGCAGGCGGCGCTGCTGGACGCTCCCCAGCGGCAGGCTTCGCCGGCCCGTGTTCACTTCGACCCGCCCCAGGATGCAGAAGTCCATGATCCCTCCCCTTCCTCACGGTAGGGCACAGACGTTTCAGCGCGCCGACTTCGCTGAACTGCAACTATTCACATCGATCGGGTTGCAAACGGCCGTCGGCCGCTCCGCAGTCAGCCGGCTGAAACAACCCCGCCGTACCTTCGCCTTGCCCGGAAACGCTTCCGGGCAAAAGGTCAGGAGCACAGCCACATGGAAACGCATTTCGGAAAGATCGGTTGTCGGAAGCGCACTGCCCATCGACGCGCCATCGGGTCTGGCGGGCTGGCGCTGGCCATGCTCGTGGCCGCCCCGGTGACCGCCGCGCCGTACGCCGCGCCGCGAACAGCCAAGCGGACAACCACCACGGTGGCGAGGTCGGCCGCGCCGCGCAGTGTCCCGGTGACGACTGCGCCGGCGACGACTGCGACGACGACGGCGCCCCCTGCGAAGGGTCCGATACGGATCATGGTGACGTACATCGAGACGACGAGCGCCGACACCGTGCACACACTTGCGGCGGCGCAGGCAAGGGCGGCCGCACAGAACGCGGCGGGCGGCCTCAAAGGGCGACGGGTGGAGATCGTACCGTGCAACGCGAGGTTCGACATCGTTGCGTCCGAGGCGTGTGCCCGATTGGCGGTCAGCTCAAAGGTCGATGCGTTCATCCACGCCTCTACGCTCGTCGCGCCGCCGGCCGGTTCGCTCTCGGCCGCCGGTGTGTCCGACACCGCGACCGTCCTTCCCATCCTGGCCTCGGCCGGCATTCCGTGGTTGGGCACGTTCATCACCGCCGGCGGCGAGGAAGCGACCAACCCGGTTGCGTTCCCGATCGCATCGGTCTACGTCGCGATCGAGGGTGTGGCCATCACGCTGGCAAATGAGGGTTGCCGCCGAATCGCATTCATCGGCGGCCCCACCGGGCGCGAACCTTTCCGTCGCGGTCTCGCCAGCAAGGGAATGGAGCCGGTGTTCGAGTCGCTGTTCTTCCAGACCGATCCCACCACCGCCATCCCCGCCCTCGTCGCTCGTAACGTCGACTGCATCTACTTCGGCGCTCTCGAAGGCGGCATTCGGACGTTCGTCGAAGCGATCGATCGGGCTGGCCAGAAGTTCCGCTACGGGTGGGTCAACGACCTCGTCAGCGAGCGGGGTCTCGCACTCCTCGGCCCGACAATCGACGGGTCGATCGTCGGTTCGTCCGCCCGCTCGAGCCTCGACATCGCCGATCCCAGCGTCCGCCAGTATCGCAGCGAGCTCGACCGCTTTTACCCTGGAAAGCGATACGACACGGGAGCTTTCTTCACCTGGGGTGCAACCGACCTCGTGCTCCAGGCGATGCGAGGCATCGACGGTGAAGTCAACGCCACCAGCACGCTGTCCGCGCTGCGGTCCTTCAAGGGCCACACGGCGCTGTTCGGCCCTCTGGACTTCACGAAGCCACTCGCCGACCCACAATACGCCCGTATGTTCATCACGAACTCCTTCAACTACCGGATCGTGAATGCAAAAGAGACGCGCATCGGCGAAGCGCTCGACCTCGCGTCTCTCTTCGGCAAGGCTCCATAGCCTCCCGCGAAGCCGCTGGGCCGATTCGACGAGAGGCAAGCACGAAGCCGTAGATCGGGCATTGGTCGGAGTGAGGCGCTCGACACTTGACGAGATGACTCAGGGATGCGACATCAAGGTGAATTGAGCGAGGGCACGCTCGGCGAGGTCCGATCAGTCCCTCGACCGCTGACGCACGCCGAGGCTCCTGTCGACGACTCGGCAGCCATCGTGGACTTCATCATCGAGCCCGCGGGTTACGTGCGGCCTGAACCGATGGTTCAGGCCAGCGCTGGGATCGAGCA
>JANMYF010000463.1:0-4250 GCA_031381685.1 Acidimicrobiia bacterium | reverse complement strand
CCACGGCGAATTCCACGCGTTCGGAACGTCGACCCCTCGTCCTCGCTCGGCACGGTCACGAGATGCGGCAGAACACCTCCCAACGCAGTTGGGAGGTGTTCTGCCCCCATATATGGGGGCAACCTCTCTCCCAACGCGTTCGCGCAGGTTGGGTGGGTGGGTGCCGATCAGTTCCGGTTGATGGAGACAGAACTGAACGCGGACTCTCCTGGAGTCTCCCGCCGTGCGCTGCTGCGTCGCGGTCTGACCGCCCTCGGTGTCGTGTCGATCGCACCGGTGCTGAGCGCGTGCGAGGTGCCCTTCCTGTCATCGGGAGCCGAGCCGTTCGAAATGCCCGTCGAGACGCCCGAGGAAGCGATCACCCGACTGCTCGAGGGGAACGCCCGGTTTGTGCGTGGCAAGTCGACGACGATCAACGAGTCCGCGGAACGCCGCACGAAGATTGCCCAGCGGCAGCGACCGTTTGCCACGATCTTCTCGTGCGTTGACTCCCGCGTACCTCCGGAACTGGTCTTCGACCGCGGTCTCGGTGACCTCTTCGTGATACGAACCGCCGGCAACGTCGTGGACTCGGCGGTTATGGGCAGTCTCGAGTACGGCGCCTACGAACTCGAGATCCCCCTTCTGCTGGTCCTCGGCCACAAGGGCTGCGGGGCCGTGAAGGCGACGATGGAGACGATCGAGTCGGGCGGGAAGGCCGAAGGAAGCATTGCCTATCTCGTCGACGCGATTCGACCCGCCATCGAGACACCGAAGACCGAGGTGCTCGGGTTGGTGTTGACCGACACCGACGCTGCCATGGCGCCGAAGGAAGCGATGGTCGTCGGCGACGGTGTCGTCCCGCAGGCCTCAGCGCGGCTTCCGAAAGCCGACGCGATGACGCCTGCCCTCCCCGCGGAGACTCCTGGCGTCGAGACGGTATCGCCGACGGGAGAGACCGCGACGACAGAGCCGGCGTCCCCAGCCGAGGCCGCCGCCGATCCGGTCACTTCGGCGCCCTCAGCACCCGAAGTCGTGGCTACCGAGGAAACCGTGGCAACCGAGGAGACCGTGGCAACGGAGGAGACCGTGGCAACGGAGGAAACCGTGGCCGAGGAAACCGTTGCGGAGGAGGGTGTCACGGACGAAACGGGCGAAGCCGGCGATCCACTGACCGATGCCATCAAGCGCAACGTCGCGCTCACCGTTGCGCGACTGATGAAGTCGGCGATCATCGCCGAACGGGTCCGCAAGGATCGCTTACGCGTCGTCGGCGCCCTCTACGACCTGGAAACAGGGATCGTGGAACTGACGGAGAACATCCCCAAGGAGTTCCTCCCGGTCGGCTCGGAAGACACCGAGGCCTGAATCCGGCTGAGTTCCCTCGAACGAGCGCCCGCCTCGCAGGCAGAAGCACTCGGTCCTGCTGTCTCTCGCTCGGACGTGCCGTAGATTGGCACCTCCATGGCCGACCAACGATCTCTGCGCACCTTTCGGGATCTCGTCACCCTCGACCGGCTCGACGATCTGACCTTCCTCGGTCTCACCCCGGCCTATCCGTGGGGTCGCGTCTATGGCGGACAGGTTGTGGCCCAGGCGTTGGCCGCTGCCGCGGCCACCGTGCCCGAGGAACACACGGTGCATTCACTGCACGCATACTTCGTCCTCGGCGGCGTTCCGGAGGAGCCGATCGCTTTCCACGTGGATCGGCTCCGGGAAGGCCGGTCGTTCACCACCCGGCGTGTCGTCGCCCGTCAAGCGTCCGGCGCGATCTTGAACCTCGACGCCAGCTTCCAGCGGAGCGAGCCCGACGTCGACATCCAGCAGACGGCCATTGCCGACGACGTTCCGGCGCCCGACTCGATCGAGCGGCTCGAGTGGACGCCGTTCGGTGACATCCGGGAGATCGTCCAATCGACGCCCGGCGCGAGGTCGCAGCTGTGGGCCCGTATCGCCCCGGAACGCGGCGAGCTAGGTGACGACCCGCTGCTCCACGCATGCGCGCTGGCCTATCTCTCCGATCACAACCCGATGGACGCGATCATGCTGTCGCACCCGAGCGGACTGAACTGGCAGGAGATGATGATGGCCAGTCTCGATCACAACATCTGGTTCCACCGGCCTGTTCGCGCTGATGCGTGGATGCTGATGGACATGCAGGGTCACGGGCTCGTCAATGCCCGCGGGATCGCAACCGGCGCGGTGCACGGGATCGACGGGGTACATGTGGCGACCATCGCCCAGGAGGGTCTGGTGCGGTCGGTGCGCCGCGAGGGCGGGCAGGGGTAGGGCCCAGGACGGTCCCGCGGTCCGACCCGCCGATTCGACCCTCAGCGGGCTCCGCTCGACTCGAGGATGTGGATGCCGCACGCAGACGCGAGTCCGATGACGTGGGCGAGGCCGATGCGGGCACCTTCGATCTGACGGTCGCCGGCCTCGTTACGGAGGTGGTGGCAGATCTCCCACACGTTGGCGATACCGGTGGCGGCAATCGGGTGGCCTTTCGACTGGAGTCCCCCCGACACGTTCACCGGGAGCTTGCCGGTCCGGAACGGGGCACCCGACTCGAAGAAGTCGACCGCGTCGCCTTCGCCGCACAGCCCGAGGTTGTCGTAGTGGACGAGTTCGGCAGTGGCAAAGCAATCGTGGAGCTCGACGAGGTCGAGGTCCTCGGGTCCCACACCGGCCTGTTCGTAAGCGCGCTTAGCAGCAAGCTTGGTGAGGGTGTTGACGTCCGGGAGGACCTGGCACGCCTCCTGCCACGGATCACTGGTGAGAATCGATGCGCGCACCTTGACGGCGCGTCGACGCTGTTCGTCCGACAGGGTCTTGAGCTTCTCGCCGCTCACGAGAACCGCGGCGGCCGCACCGTCGCAGTTCGCCGAGCACATCGAGCGGGTGTTGGGATAGGCGATCATCACGTCGCTCATGATCTGATCAAGGCTCATCGCCTTGGTGTACGCGGCAAGCGGGTTCAGCGTCGAGTGACCGTGGTTCTTCTCGCTGATGCGGGCGAAGACCTCGAACGATGCGCCGCCGTACTTGTGACCGTATTCCATGCCGACCTGGGCAAAGGTGCCGGGCATGGCCTCGGTGCCGATGCGGCCATCGATCGGGGCGATCGCGCCAAAACGACCCTCCGGGGTCCACTCGTTCTTGTCCTTTTTGGCGGTCCCACCCGCGCCGAGCAACCCCGCCCCGGCAAGCTTCTCGACACCGACGGCCAGGCCCATGTCGGACTCGCCGGCCTTGATGCTCATGATCACCGTGCGCAACGCCGTGGCCCCCGTGGCGCAGGCGTTCGAGACGTTGTAGACGGGAATGCCGGTCTGACCGATCTGCTTCTGGATGGCCTGACCGATGGCGCCGCGACCCATGAGGTTTCCGGCGGCGAGGATCTGCATGTCGGCCATGGTCACCCCACCGTCGGCGAGTGCAGCCATGGCCGCCTCCGCGGCGAGGTCGACGACGTCCTTGTCCGGGTGCTTCCCGAACTTCGTCATCTTGATTCCGAGGATGTAGACGTCGTCTGCGGCCATGGTGTCGTTCCTTTGTCAGTCGGTGGCGTTGGTTCGTGGGTTTGTGTGTGTCGTTGTGAGGCGATCAGGCCGGTTCGAAACCGAACCCGATGCCCTCGGCGCCGTTGTCATCTGTTCCGAGCGATGTGGTGGTGAGGCGTACACGCATGCCGAGCTGCACGTGCTCCGGGTCGGCGGCGATGTTCACGATGTTGCCGCGCACACTCGTCGTGCCGCATTTCACCACTCCGGCAACGAAGGGCACCGGAACACCGGGAGCGGCGAACGTGACGATGGTGAACGAGACCAGTTCGCCTTCGGTCGGGATGTCGACGGAGCGGAACTCGGTGGCGAAGCAGGCCGCGCAGGCGTTGCGTCGGTCGAAGAACCGTGCGCCGCAGGAGGTGCACTCGTTGGCGACGAGGTGCGGGGTCGGCTCCAGCCTCAGGTAGCTGACGAGCGGGACACGCGATGCGGTTTCGGTACTCACGGGTGCCACGTTACCGACCGGTGCGAAAGCATTCCCATTCTCGCCGTCGGACCCCCGTCTCCCCGTGACCGGCTCGACATGGCGAGGCGTACGTGGCGTATCGTCCGGGATCGGTCCGAGGCGACGCATCGGCCGCAGTGAACGGAGAGACGGCGATGGACACGTTGCGTTGGATCGAAGACAATCGCTATGACCCGAAGTACGGGTTCTGGAGCCGGGCCAACGTGGGTGAGGTGCTGCCCGAACCGCCGAGCCCGCTCGGG
>JANMYF010000459.1:0-17415 GCA_031381685.1 Acidimicrobiia bacterium | reverse complement strand
CGGGTTCTTCACGTAGGCGCCGACGGCATCCATAACGGCCTTGACCTTCGGGTCGTTGAAGGCCAACGTGTGGTTGACCCACTGGTCGTAGACCTTCTCACCGTTGAGACGGAGCATGAAGTCTTCCATCCAGTCGGTGAGAACCCAGCCGGTGGCGACGCCGGACTCGATACCGACACACCACGGCGTGCCGCCGTCGGTGACGATCTTGTCGGAGAGAGTCTTCATCTCGTCGAGCGTGGTCGGGACCTTGTAACCCTTGTCGGCGAACGCCTTCGGGCTGTACCAAACGAGGGACTTGATGTTGACTTCCTGCGGGATGCCGTAGACCTTGCCGTTCACGGTGCCGTATTCGAGCCAGCCGCCGATGAAGTCGTTCTGGGCCGACTTCAGCGTGTTGCCGGTCAGAGGAGAGAGCTTGCCCTTGGCCGCAAGCGAAGCAAGGAGACCCGGCTGCGGGAAGTCGATGATGTCGGGGGCGTTGCCACCTTCGACACGGACCTTCACCTGGGCCTCGAACTGGTCGGTGCCTTCCATCTTCACCTTGGCACCGGTGCACTTCTCGAAGGCCGCGTACGCGTTGGTGTAGTCGACCAGAACCTGATCCGTCGCGCTGTTGCGCTTGGGGGTGAGTTGCGTGACCGTCTTGCCCTTGTACTGGTTCTTGCAGAGAATCTTGCCGCCGGCGATGGACTTCGGCGCGGCAGCTTTCTTTGTTGTGGCGGCGCCCGCTGCGACTGGCGCAACGAGCACGGCGAGTGCCGCGACGGCGGCTACCGACTTAGACAATTTCATTGAGGTCTCCCCTTGGTCATTCCGAGTCGCGAAAGCACACCCTGCAAACGCTTTCGGCAACGTAGCACACTGGAAACATGCGTGTGTCGTGCGTCACGACGGCCCGCCGTGGCCTGCGGCGTAGGGTCGGGCATGGCCGTCAGCCGCACCCGGAAGGCCCGGGCGACCCGCAAGCGTAGGAAGCGGATGGGTGCGGTTGAGCACGACCTCAGCAGCGGGCAATGGGCGGCGTTGCAGGCGGCCTGGGGCGGCTGCGCCTACTGCGGTGCGACCGGTACTCCACTGCAGAAAGACTGCGTCCAGGCCCTCTCCCGGGGTGGCCGCTACACGCTCGACAACATCGCTCCGGCGTGCCGGTCCTGCAACGCCAGCAAGTGCAACGACGAGGTCACCGGCTGGCTACGGCGCAAGCGGCTCGACGAGCGCGCCTTTCTCCTGCGCCACATCGAGATCCAGGCGGCCCTCGCCGCTCAGTTCCCGGCGGAACAGCCCGACAACTAGCGGAAGCGGACGGTCGCCTTCCCGGGCGTGGTGGTGACGCCGTTCGCATCCTTCGTCCAGAGCTCGACGTCGACGGTTCGCGCCGCATCGTCCTTTGCGGTGACGGTGCCACCGACCGTGAAGGTCTTGCCCTGGAGATCCATGCCGCGGTACTGGCACGAGATCGACTGGACGATGCCGGCATGACCGACCCAGTCCGACACGCACTGGCCAAGTGATGCGTACTTCATCCGCCCGTGCACGATGTTGTCGCCGATGACCTTGGCCTGCGGGAAGTCGGCGTCGTAGTGCAACGGGTTGAAGTCACCCGAGCCGGCGGCGTATTTCACGAGCTGCTCGCGGCCGGGGGTCTTCTCGACGATAGGCAAGGCATCGCCGATGGTGATGGAGTCAAACGAAAGAGCCACTGTTCTCTGTCCCGTCGTGCTTAGTAGAAGATGCCTTGGCCGCGGGTGGTGAACACGATGTCCCCCGCGCTGTCCAGGTAGGTCGACTCACTCGTGATGACCAGCATGGTGCCGAGCGCCTTTGACTCCTTCACTTCGAGGTTGGCGACCTGGGAGGTGAAGCTCAGCGTCTCCCCGGCGACGGGGACCCGGACATAGTGGTGCTCAGTCCCGCCGTCGAGCACGTTCTTCAGTCCGTGCCGAAGGGGCGGCTGGCCGGTGTTGGAAGGTCCGCCGTAGCGGTCGTCGGTCTTCCCCGGGATGAAGACAGGGATCCCGCCGTACGTCGGGGGCGCGGGGAGGTTGGCGTACCCAGCCGCCTGCGCGGCAGCCACGTCGTAGTACACCGGATCGGTGTATCCGACGCCGCGGGCGAAGCCCCGGATCCCCGTCGAGGTGAACTCGACCGGCCACGGCGCACTCTCCACGCCGATCACCGCCCGCATGTCATCAGTCAGTTCGAATGCCATGGAGCCAGTCTGGACCTCCGAGCACCAGTCGTGCCAGACGACGCCACGCAGCCGCGTCGGCAAGACTCGCTGCCATGATCACCGCCTTCGTCTCCATCTCTGCCGCCCCGGCCGACATCGCCACGCTGGGCGCGGCGATCGCCGACCTCGAGGGGGTCCGAGAGGTGCATTCCACGACGGGCGACCATGACCTCCTGGCGATCTTGTGGGTCCGCAGCCACGAAGACGTCGCCACGATCGTGACCGAGCGGATTTGCCGCATTCCCGGCGTGCGGGAGACCCGCACGTCCATTGCCTTCCGCACCTACGGAAACGTCGACACGGCCGGGATCTGAGCCAACGGCCGGGCGGCACCACACAGCGCGCCCGGCAGCGCTTGAATGGACGGGTGCTGATTGTCGTTTCGCCCGCCAAGTCACTGGACTACGAATCGCCCCTCGCGACCGCCAAGGCCACCCGGCCACAGATGCTGGAACGGTCGATGGAGCTCATCGAGGTGATGCGGAAGAAGAGCCCCGCCGACGTTGCCCGGCTCATGTCGATCTCCGCACCGCTGGCACAGCTGAACGTGGACCGCTATCGCGATTTCGAGGTGCCGTTCACGAAGCGGAACTCCCGGCAGGCCCTCCTCGCGTTCAACGGCGATGTGTACGACGGGATGCAGGCCCGGGCAATCTTCACCGAGGATGACTTCGCGCACGCGCAGAAGACGTTTCGGATCCTTTCCGGCCTCTACGGAGTCCTTCGCCCCCTCGACCTGATGATGCCGTACCGCCTGGAGATGGGCACCAAGCTCGCCACTTCGAAGGGCCGTGACCTCTACGACTTCTGGGGTGACGAGATCACGTTCGCCCTTCGTGATGCTGTCAAGAAGAGCCCGGGCGAGCGCGTGCTGATCAATCTGGCGTCGCAGGAATACTTCGGTTCGGTCCGTCCGGCGAAGCTCGACGCGCCAATAGTCGCTCCAGCGTTCCTCGATCGCAAGGACGGCGGCGACCCGAAGATCGTCAGCTTCTTCGCCAAGAAGGCACGCGGCATCATGTCCAGCTGGTTGATACGCGAACGTATTACTTCGGCCGACGACATCGCGAACTTCGCAAAAGCTGGCTACGCGTTCGACCCGGTGCGCTCCACCGCCTATCGCCCGGTCTTCATCCGTTGACCGACGCGTCGAACCGGACCTGAGGAGAAGCTCTCTACGAACCGCTGACCGAGGAGACGGATTGTCACCATAGCCATGCCGGCCTGCTCCGTGGGGCGGTCGACGGCGTTGTCGGGGAATAGGTGGCCCGCCTGCTCCAGCTCAGGGGCCCCTCAGAGAAAGTCCGGCTCCGGACTCGTCACCAGATGCGGGAGGTGGAGGTGCGGAAGGTGAAGTCCGGGTTCGGAAGCCACGTGCGCGAGCCGCGGCTCGCACGAGACGAGGACGGCGTTACGTGCCCGCTCCGAAGGGGTCCCAGCCGGAAGGCGTCGGGCCACCTTCGGGAACCGTTGCAGGTACGCCTCGAGGAGCGCGGCAGCATGGTCAGGCTGAACCCGTCCGTCGACGACCCGGCCGATCATGGGGAGCCACTCGCCCTCCACGAGCACATCGACCGCATGAGCGGTGCGGAAGTTCCGCCACCACCTCTTGGCCTCGGGATTCGCAACGAGGATCACCAACGCGTCGCCGAGCTTCGCGTATTGCACGGGCGTGGTGACCGTTCGGTTCGTCACGCGCCCGACGTACCGGACGATACCCGTTGATCCCGACATGATCCGATGCAACGGAGATCCCAGGACGGCTGAGACGAAAGAGTTCCCGATACCCATCGTCGACCAGTCTGAGCCGAATGACGCCGGGCTGGTAGGGCCTTTCGTCGCTAGTCCGTTCCCAATGGTCGCGCTACCGCGTCGACCGGTAGCGGCGAAGGAGGGCATTCGTCGACGAGTCGTGACCCAACGCCGTGTCGTCGGCTGCCTCGAGTTCTGCAGCGATGCGGGTGGCCAGCACCTTGCCGAGCTCCACGCCCCATTGGTCGAACGAGTTCACGTTCCAGATCACGCCCTGGGTGAACACCTTGTGCTCGTAGAGCGCAACCAACTGGCCAAGCACATGAGGCGTCAGCTGCGGTGCCATGATCGTTGTCGACGGATGGTTGCCGGCGAACGTCTTGTGCGATACGAGGTGCTCCGCCACCCCCTCGGCCCGCACTTCCTCGGACGTCTTTCCGAAGGCCAACGCCTCGGTCTGTGCGAAGAAGTTCGCCATCAGAAGATCGTGGTGCACGTCGAGCCCATGATTCGGACGGGCGAAGCCGATGAAGTCGCACGGAATGCGAATCGTGCCTTGGTGGATCAGCTGATAGTACGCATGCTGACCATTTGTCCCGGGTGTTCCCCAAACGACGGGACCGGTCTGCGCCGTGACGGGCGCACCGTTGCGGTCGACCGACTTCCCGTTGCTCTCCATGTCGAGCTGTTGGAGATATGCCGCGAACTTGCCCAGCTCGTGGCTATAGGGAAGGACGGCGTGCGTCTGGGTACCGAGGAAGTTGCCGTACCAGACACCGAGAAGACCGAGGAGCACGGGGAGGTTCGTTTCGAACGGTGCCGTACGGAAATGCTCATCCATCGCGTGGAAGCCGGCGAGCATCGACCGGAAGTTCTCGGGCCCGACGGCGATCATGAGCGACAGCCCGATGGCGGAGTCGAACGAGTAGCGACCGCCCACCCAGTCCCAGAACCGGAACATGTTCGCCGTGTCGATCCCGAACTCGGCCACCTTCGCTGTGTTGGTCGAAACGGCGACGAAGTGTTTCGCTACGGCTTCCTCGCCGAGCGCATCGACCAGCCAGGCCCGCGCCGACCGGGCGTTGGTGAGCGTCTCGATCGTGGTGAACGTCTTGGAACTGATGACGAACAGGGTGCTGCCCGGATCGAGATCACGCACGGCCCCCCACAGGTCGGCACCGTCGACGTTGGAGACGAATCGGCAGGCGAGGTCTTGTTGGCGGAACGCCGCCAGTGCGTCGTAGGCCATCGCCGGACCGAGATCGGACCCTCCGATGCCGATGTTCACGATGGTCGAGATGCGCAGACCGGTCGCCCCGAGCCAGCGTCCGTGGCGGACCCGGTCGGAGAACGCCGCCATCTGGTCGAGCACCTCGTGCACGCCGGCCACGACATCGACGCCTTCGAGCATCAGTGAGGCTCCGACGGGTGCCCGCAGTGCGGTGTGCAGGACGGCGCGGTCCTCGGTGATGTTGATGCGCTGCCCGGCGAACATCGCGTCGATCTGCTCATGCAGACCCGCAGCTTCGGTCACGGCAAGGAGGGCCGACAACGCCTCAGCGTCGACAAGATGCTTGCTGTAGTCGACGAAGAGATCCGCACCAGACGCCGTGTGGCTCTCCCCACGTCGCGGGTCGGCGGCGAACAGCTCCCGGAGATGCATGTGGCGCAGCCGATCAGCGTGTCGGCCGACCTCATCCCACGCGGGCGTACCGATCACGGTGGGCATGGGGACGGGCGGAGTGGTCATGACGGTCCTTTCGACGGCGGCACCCCCTCCGGAGCACCCGGCCCATGATGGCCGCTCGGCCGGTTGGCCGTGCACGGCTCGGCCAAAGGGATCGGAACCACCGGCCTATGCGACAGACATCGCCCCAGTCATGATCGCCACCGCATCGGACATCGAGACAGATCTCGGATCCACCACGGCGACACGACGGCCGAGCCGCTGAATGTGAATGCGGTCAGCGACGTCGAAAACGTGCGGCATGTTGTGACTGATCAAGATGATCGGCAGTCCTTTGTCGCGGAGATCTCGGATCATCTGCAACACCTGGCCCGACTCCTTCACGCCAAGTGCCGCGGTCGGCTCGTCGAGGATCACGACCTTGCTTCCGAACGCAGCCGCGCGGGCGACGGCCACGGCCTGCCGTTGCCCGCCGGACAACGTCTCAACCGCTTGCGTGATGTCCTGGAGAGTGCCGATGCCGAGGGCGTCGAGCGCGGTCTTCGCGTCTCGGCGCATTCCCGGTTTGTCGAGCATCCGGAACACCGAGCCGAGCGGACCTGAGCGCCGTCGTTCCCGTCCGAGGAAGACGTTCGCCGCGATATCGAGGGCCGGAGCCACTGCAAGAGTCTGGTAGACGGTCTCGATGCCTGCAGCGCGGGCTTCTTGCGGCCGACGGAAGCTCGCCCGCGCGCCGTCGAGGAACATGTCGCCCTCATCGGGCACCATCGCACCGGAAAGGCACTTGATGAGCGACGACTTCCCCGCACCATTGTCACCGATGACCGCCAGCACTTCGCCGGGGTATAGCTCGAAGTCGGATCCGTTCAGGGCCGTGACTCGACCGAAGCGCTTCACCAGGCCCGTCGCCGCCAGCATCGGTCGGCGCCCAACGATCGCTTCCGGTGTGATGCTCACTTCCCCACCTTTCGAATCCATTGATCGAGTCCAACGGCAACGATGATCAGGGTACCAATCGCGAAGTTCTGCCAGTACGGGCTCACTCCGGCTAGCGACAGCCCGATACGGAACACCGTCACCACCAGTGCACCGACAAGCGTCCCGAGGAGCCGGCCCCGGCCGCCAAAGAGACTGGTGCCGCCGATGACGACAGCCGTGATCGTCTCGAGGTTGACGTCGGTGGCAGCGTTGCTGCTCGCGGACAGCGAGCGACCGAGTTGGACCCAGCCGCCCACGGCGTAGAGCAACCCCGCGACCATGTAGACGCTCAGCAAGACTCGATTGACGTTGATGCCGGCGAGACGCGCCGCTTCGCGATCGTCGCCCGTCGAGTACACATGCGAACCCCAAGCGGTGTTGGAGAGTACGTACGCGAACACTGCGTACATCACGACCACGACGATCACACCGACCGTGATCCGCATCGAACCGATCGAGATCTTCTTGCCGGTCCACAGCAGCAAGGAATCCTCCCCGCCGAGTTCCGCCTTCGAAATCGTCCGGGCCTTGCTGTACACGAGTCCGACCGATTGGAAGACATAGAACGTTCCCAAGGTGACGATGAACGGAGGAAGACCGATCTTGGTGACAAGACCGCCGTGCACCGCACCCAGGAGGAGTCCCACGATTCCGCCGCACAGCAGGGCCAGCGCCGGACTGACCCCCCGTTCGGCAACGAGTTTGGCGACGACGAGGTGGGTCAACAACATGCCCGTGCCGACAGCGAGGTCGACGCCCGCAGTGAGCACGATGATGGTCTGACCGATGGCGAGCGCAGCAAGGACTGCGGTCTGCTGGAGAATGATTCCGATCGTCTCCGGCCTCTGAAAACGACCTTTGCCGAACAACGCGAACACCACCGACGCGAAGAGCAGTACCGTCGCCGGGCTCAGGGTCGGGTATTTGTGCAAGGCATGTTGGATGCGGGCCAGTGGTCCACCATGCGATGTGAAGGCCGCGGCAGCATCGGCGGCCGGCATTGTCTCCATCAGAGTCTCCCAAGCGTTGGCAACGATCCAACAGGAAATGTTTCAGGTACGAGGCGGCTCCCCCTGGATACACCTCGGGGGCGGCACCACGCCACCCCCGAAGAGCAAGGTGCTAGCGATCCGGGGCGGGAGAGGCCCCGGATCGCAGTCCTACGAAAACGATCATCCGCGGATTCTCGGAGTGCGCACGTGCCGGTGTTGCGAGCAGGGAAGCGCAGCGGAGGCGGTGCAGCACCAGTGCGCGGAGATCAGCCCCAGCAGATCTTCTGGCCTTCGGCGACCGAGATGCTCTCCACGCCCTCAACCGCCTTGTCGGTCACGAGGGCAACACCGGTGTTGAAGAAGTCAAGGCCGGGCGTCACCGCCGGCTTCGGCTTGCCGTTGGCGAGATCGACGATGGCGGACATACCCTTCGAGGCCATCCGGCCCGGGTACTGCTGGGCAGTGGCGCCGATGACACCTGAAGCGACAAGTTCGAGACCAGGCTTGCAGCCACCGTCGACCGAGACGATGAGGACGTCCTTCTCCTTGCCGGCGGCTTTCAGTGCGTCGTAGGCACCTTGGGCAGCAGGCTCGTTGATCGTGTAGACGACATTGACGTCACCGTTCTTGGTGAGGCAGGTCTCCATGGCGGTCTTTCCACCGTCAACGGCACCGTTGGTCGGCTCGTGGCAGACCACTTCGTAGTCGCCTCCGCTGTACTTACCGGTCGCCGCCTCCTTGCCATTGCCTGACTTGTCTTCCTTTTCGACGATGCCCATGCCGTTCAGGAAACCCTGATCACGGGCGGTGTCGACGGAGACGACCTTGTCGGTGAAGAGGTCGAGCATGGCGATCGTGGCCTTCTTGCCGCCGAGCTGACCCGCGGCCCACTTACCGATCAGCTGACCGGCCACGTAGTTGTCCGTTGCGAACGTGATGTCGACCGCTGTCGCCGGATTCGGCGGCGTGTCAAGCGCGATGACGAGGAGGCCGGCGGCACGAGCCGCGTCGAGTGCGGGAACGACGTCGTCCGCGCTGGGCGTGATGAGGATGCCCTTGTCACCCTTGGCGACGGCGGCTTCGATCGCGGCGATCTGCGTGGCGGTGTCGCCGTCGTCCTTACCCGCGGCAACCGTGAGATTCACGCCGAGCGCGTCGGCGTTGGCCTGGGCGTCTTTCTGCATCGACACGAAGAATGGGTTCGACAGGGTCTTGAGGATGAGCGAGACACCGACCTGCTCACCCGCGGCGGGCGCCGCAGCCGCTTCGGTCTCGGCGGCCATCGCTTCGGTTTCCGCGGCCATCGCTTCGGTCGCCGCGGCTTCGGTCTCGGCAACAGCAGCTTCGGTCTCAGCCGGAGCAGCGGTCGTGTCGCTGGAGTCCGAACTGCACCCGGCGAATATCAGCGCGGAAACCGCGAGCAACGCGGCAGCGCCGCGGATTTTTGACTTCATCATTGGCCTAATCCCCTTGGAAATGAGTGAGTGGAAAACGGGTCGTACGTTTCGACGATGTTTCGGAACCGGACCTTAACGAGAAAAAGACAACGTTGTCAAGAGGCACACGTTCGCCTACGCTCGGCCTATCAACACCTCGAATCCCCCACTCCGCCGACGCCCGACCCTCCACGACGTCGCCGAGAACGCGAACGTGAGCATCAAGACCGTGTCGCGTGTCGTGAACCGCGAGGAGGGAGTGAGCCCCGTGCTCACGGCACGGGTCGACGCGTCGATCGCCTACCTCGGCTATCAACCCGACGACCGCGCTCGCCGCTTGCGGACTACGGACCTCCGAACGGGGGTCATCGGTTTCGTCCTCGTCGACGTATCGAACCCGTTCTTCTCCTCCATCCTGCGTGGCATCGAGGAGGTCGCCCGCGAACACAACTATTTCGTGCTCTCCGGAAGCACCGACGGTGATTCCGCCCGGCAGGATCAGCTGGTCAGCGCATTCGTCACGCGTCGTGTCGACGGCCTGATCGTCGTTCCGACGGGCGACAGCATCGGACCGCTCTCCGGCGAGATCGACCGAGGGACGCCGCTCGTCTTCGTCGACCTCGAGCCCGATGAGGCCAACAACGTCGACCTCGTCCGTACCGACCACCAAGGCGGTGCCCGCCAGGCGACAGAGCACCTCCTCAGGCGAGGACACACAGACATCGCATTCTTCGGGTCGCCGCTGGACATTTTCTCCGCGCGGTTGCGTCTTGCCGGCTTTCGCGAAGCCATGGAAGCCGCAGGTTTGACTGTACGCGGAGAGCGGATGACCACGGGGCTTCATACTCCCGATCAGTGGCAGCGTCTCGTCACCGACTACCTCGTCCAGACGCCAAGACCGACCGGTTTGTTCACCGCTCAGAACTTCATCACGCTCGGCGCGTTGCAGGCGCTCCACGCCCTCGGGCTGCGCGACCGGATTGCTCAGATCGGCTTCGACGACGTCGACCTGGGCGCTGTTGTCACGCCTGGTGTTTCGGTCGTGCCGCAATACCCGCTCGAGCTCGGGAGGCGGGCAGCACAACTGCTCTTCCACCGACTGGAAGGTGCACCTCACGAACCGGTGCGAGAAATTCTGGCGACGAAGGTGATCGAGCGCGGATCCGGGGAAATCGCGCCGTCGCTGACAACGCCCGCACGACCAAGAAGTCGTCCTCGCTAGCTGCTCCGGAAGCCATCGGGCACGGAAGGAACCGCGGGTCCGGATCCCCGGGTCATCATCGACGCGCGCGATGGACCGCAGACCGGATGCTGCACGAACGCGTCGTCGAACACCGTCGAGCGCGACGCCAACTCGTCGAACACGGGGGTGTGTGCCGTCTTGCGATCCGGAGCGAATGGGGCGAGGGCATCAGCACGCAGTTGGTCCGCCATGAAGATGACGAGGTTCGGCCGCTGATGTGTGGGCATGCCATAGCCTGGGCGTCGTGAGCCTCTCAGACCAATTCCCTGCCGGCGTCCTGACCGGGGACGCCGTTTCCCAGATCTTTGCGTTGGCGAAGGCCAATCGTTTCGCCCTTCCGGCAGCGAACTGCACGGGTTCGAACACCGTCAACGCGGTGATGGAAACCGCGGCCAAGGTGAATTCCCCGGTGATCATCCAGTTCTCGCACGGTGGTGGCGCGTTCGTCGCCGGGAAGGGGATCGGCGTCAAGGGCGACCGGGCATCGGTGCTCGGATCGATCGTCGGAGCGCAAGCCGTGCACACCATCGCCGAGGCGTACGGCGCCCGGGTCATCCTCCACACGGACCACTGCGCGAAGGACAAGCTCGGCTGGATCGACGGCGTGCTCGACGCCGGCGAAGCGCACTTCAAGGCCACCGGGAAACCGCTTTACAGCTCCCACATGCTCGACCTCTCCGAGGAGCCGATCGACCAGAACCTCGACATCTGCGTGAAGTATCTCGAGCGCATGTCGAAGATGGGCATGACGCTCGAGATCGAGCTCGGCATCACCGGAGGCGAGGAGGACGGCGTCGACAATTCGGACAAGGACCAAGCCGACCTCTATTCGAAGCCCGAGGAGGTCGCCTACGCCTACGAACGCCTGATGAACGTGAGCGATCGGTTCACCATCGCGGCAGCCTTCGGAAACGTGCACGGCGTGTACAAGCCGGGCAACGTGAAGCTCACGCCGACCATCCTGCGCGACGCGCAGGCCTACATCGCCCAGAAGTTCTCGACGGGCCCGAACCCGGTGAACTTCGTGTTCCACGGAGGTTCTGGTTCATCAGCGGCGGAGATCGCCGAAGCAATCAGCTACGGCGTCATCAAGATGAACATCGACACCGACCTGCAGTGGGCGTTGTGGGACGGAATCCGCCGTTTCGATATCGACAAGCACGACTACCTCCAGGGCCAGCTGGGCAACCCCACCGGGCCCGACTCCCCGAACAAGAAGTTCTACGACCCGCGCGTCTGGCTGCGGGCGGCCGAGGTGAGCTTCGTGGCCCGCTTGGAGCAGGCGTTCGCCGAGCTCGGGAATACCAACACCCTCGGCTGACCCGCCCCCTCATTGCCCACGTCACCGTCCGCCGCTCGCCGGCGCGACGGTGATGGTGTGCGCCCTACTGATTCGCTTCGCGGAACGCCTCGACCGACACCGATGGTTCCGGGTCGTAGGTCGGAGGACACGTTCGGCAAACGGTGTCGTGGAAGCGCGCCGGCGTGTGCTCGCTGATGAAGTCGCGCAGTGGCTGCTGGGAATCGCGGAACACAATGTCGCCGCACATCACGCACGAGGGAAACGAACGGTCGAACACATCGAAGGTCGCCAAGGCCTCGGCGAGCAATCGACGCACGACGGTTCCTTCGAGAAGTCGGCTGACCTGATTCCCCAGGGCCCGCAAAGCGTTGCGCTGCGCATCAGAGAGAACCCGCGGCACCCGGTCGATCACGCAGAGCGTCCCGAGGTTCATCCCCTCCGCCGAACGCAGTGGCACTCCTGCGTAGAAGCGGATGAACGGGTCCGCGACGACGAGAGCACTGTCGGCGAAACGATCGTCGGCCCAGGTATCGGCGACCTCGAACAACTCCTCGTCGAGGATCGCCCAGGCGCACATCGACAGGCAGCGATCGGTTTCCGAGATGTCGAGTCCGACCCGCGCCTTGAACCACTGCCGGTCCTCGTCGACAAATGAGACCAGCGCAATCGGGGTGTCGCAGATATAGGCGGCAAGGCGGGTGATGTCGTCGAAAGCGGCGTCAGGAGCCGAATCGAGGATGTCGTAATAGCGCAGTGCTTCGAGCCGACTTGCCTCGTCCACAGGTTTCGGAGCAGACATTCTTTTTCCTCATGGCGGTGTCCAGCGAAGTGACGCTCTGCGTCGCAGCTCTTTCGGGGTCACCGTCAATCTGAACGTGACACTATCCGATCTCCGCCCGACGGTGATGTATCACCATTCAGAAGTCGGGGGCGCCGGCTCACCGGCCACGCACGGCGTTCAACCAGCGCCAACTGGGCCTCCGCCCCAGAGGGTGGCCGGGTGCCGTCACCGACTTCAGGAACAGGTCATTTACCCGTGAGTTCCGGGAGCGCCGCGATGGCGTCAAGCGCCTCGGGGTTAGCGAGAGCGTCGGTGTTGCGCACCGGACGACCGTGGACGACGTCGGCAACGGCGAGTTCGACAAGCTTGTTCGACCTCGTCCGGGGGAGGTCCTCCACTGCAACGATGACGGCGGGAACGTGCCGGGGGGTTGCCGAGGAACGGATCCTGGAGCGGATCTCGGCGCGCAGAGCGTCGTCGAGCGTGACATCGGCCGACAAGCGGACGAGCAGCACGATGCGCGTATCGCCCTCCCACTGCTGACCGAAGACGAGTGACTCCACGATCTGGGGAAGCTGTTCGACCACCCGGTAGATCTCGGCCGTGCCGATACGGACCCCCCCGGGGTTGAGGGTGGCATCCGAGCGGCCGTGGACGACGATGCCGCCGTGGAGCGTCCAGGACGCAAAGTCGCCCTGGGCCCACACATCATCGAACCGCTCGTAGTACGCCGCCCGGTAGCGGGATCCGTCCTCGTCGTTCCAGAACCCGACGGGCATCGACGGAAAGCTGTGCGTACAGACGAGTTCGCCCGCTCCCCCCTCCGGCGGGACGGACTCTCCTTGTGGCCCCCAGACATCGACGGCCATGCCGAGCATCGGCCGCTGGATCTCCCCCGCCCAGACGGAACCGGTCGGGTCGCCCCCGACGAAGCAGCCGCAGAGATCCGTGCCACCGGAGATCGACGCAAGGTGCACGTCGGCCTTCACGTGTTCATAGATGTAGCGGAAGCCTTCGGGCGATAACGGCGAACCGGTCGAGCACACCGTCCGGAGATGCTGCAGTCCACGATCGGCGGAAGGGTCGAGTCCGGCCTTTGCGCACGAGTCGATGAACTTCGCCGAGACACCCAACAGGGTTATCCGTTCTGCATCGGCGATCTCGAAGAGCACGTTGCCGTTCGGATGAAAGGGAGAACCGTCGTACAGCAGTGCCGCGGCGCCACTCGCCAGGACCGACGCCAGCCAGTTCCACATCATCCACCCCGCGGTCGTGAAGTACAGGACGCGGTCACTCGGACGGATATCGCAGTGCAGTTGGTGTTCCATCAGGTGCTTGAGGAGCACACCACCGGCGCGGTGCACGATGCACTTCGGCTTGCCCGTGGTTCCCGACGAATACAACACGTACCACGGGTGGTCGAAGGGAAGCGGAACGGTCTCGAGCGCTGCTCCCCAATGCGGACCGATCCAGTCGGCGAACGCGACGGCTTCGTCGGGGAGGTCGACATCGCCGAGATGCGGCAACATCACGACCCTCCGCAAGGTCGGAAGCGCGCGTACGATTTCGGCGAGCCGGTCAACCACCTCGAACCGCTTGCCGCCGTAGAGATAACCGTCGCAGGCGACCAGGACCGAAGGCTCGATCTGCCCGAACCGATCAATGACCCCGGTCACGCCGAAGTCCGGAGATGTCGACGAGAACACGGCACCGATAGACGCCGCGGCGAGCATCACGATCACGGTCTCTGGGACGTTGGGCATCCATGCGACAACCCGATCGCCCACTCCGACGCCGTCGCTCTTCAGAGCCGCCGCTGTTGCCGCAACCCTTTCGCGCAACTCGTCGCGGGAGATCGCCCGGCGGATCCTTCGCTCGTCGATCGCGACGATTGCCTCGTCGTCGCCGCGAAACCGCAGGAACGTGTCGACGATGTTGAGCGAGGCCCCCGGGAAGTACCGGTCGAACCGCATCGACTCACCCCGTTCGAGGACCGTATCTCCCGGGTAGCCGACGACGCCGGTGAAGTCCCAGATGGCCTGCCAGAACTCGTCCGGCTCGTCGATCGACCACTGATGCATCTCGTCGAACGACGCACCTCGGTGCCCAGCCGAGGTCGCGAAGCGCGTGAGGTTCGCCGCCACCACGCGTTCGGCCGTGGGCGTCCAGAGGGGCTCGTCGGCCGGCTGGTTCGAGGAATCCATCACCACCGATCCTGGCACTCCGCTGCTCCACCTCCGAGCGACGGACCCGCCGATCAGTCGAACCGGGGAGGGCCGATACGAACCTCAACGCCCGGAGACCACAGGACCACAGGCTCCCCGATCGGCGCCGGCAGGCCGGATGCGGCGATCACCGATTGATCGAGGTGCAGCAGCTCGGCGCGGTGGAGCTGCCACGGGGGATGGTCGACCTCCGCCCACAGACGTCGGCCGAGGAAGGTCGAGCCGAGCGCCCATCGCGCCGACAGGAACGCCTCGAGCGAGTCATCGGCGACAGCATCGAGCCGATCGCCGACGCGCACCGTAACGTCGGCGGTGGCTCCACGAGCACGCCCCGGCCAACGACGCCTGGACGCGTACGAGACGATGTCGGCACTCGGATGGTCGATCGACATCGACGACCAGCAGTACGGGAGGCCGTAGGCGACACGAGCCACCAAGGTGGGAACGAGGCGGGTGATGTCGAGACTGCAGAACCAAACGCCCCGACGCCCGCGGTGGTCGACGATGTAGGTGCGAACGTTGGTTTCGGGAAACGACGACCACCGGCCGGCCGCCAACCCGCCACGGGGGCCGAACGGTAATCGCACCCGACGCATGTGGAAGGGGATCAGCCCGACCCACGCGGAGCCGTCGAAGATGTCCGCGGTGAAGCCGTCGGGAAGCAACGCCTGGACTGCAGAGGGCTCGTAACGCCAGTGGATCGATGTCAGATCGAACCAACCCTGCAACATCACCGGGCGACGCACCGGCCGCCCCGCGGCCTGGGTCACCGCTTCGACATCCACACTCCCATCCTCGCCGGTCCCCGGGCGTACGTGATTCCGTGCGGGGGACGCGGTGAGATCCACCCGATTCGACCTCCTGAACTGGTAAACCCGAAGGTGACCGACAGCGCGTCGGACCGGACCAAGGAGACCACATGGCTGACATCGCAAAGTTCCTCGACAAGGCATACGAGCAAAAAGAATTCGCCGAGCTCGTGAACGCTCCCATCGACGCCCTTGCCGGCGTTTCGGAGGCCGATGCCAAGGCGCTCGCCGCCGCTCTCGGCATCAAGACCGTCGGCGACCTTGCTACCAACAAGTACGTGCTCTGGGCCCAGGCGATCGCCGCCCTCAGCAAGTAGCACTCCCGGCAGGCCGGGTCGTGGGCACGCAAAGGCCCACACTCGACCCGGGGCCACTACCCCGATGGTGGCGGATAGGGTCGCACCGTGGTCCCGCTGATCGATGTCGCGCCGCTGTTCGGGCCTCCGGGCCTGGACCGCGACGATGTCGATCGTGCCATCGCCGCCGCGGCGAGCGAATCGGGTCTTCTGACTATCGCCGGTCCGAGCGAACTCGTTCCGACCGCCGCATCGACACGCGAAGAGATGCTCGCCATTTTCACCCTGCCCGATGACGGCCAGCGTGCGCTATGGCGGAACTTCTACGAACCGTCGAACGCCAACGTCTACCGGGGCTGGAACCCCCGCTCGTCCGATGTCGGCGTCGACATCTACGACCTGGGCCCCGACGTGGTTCCGGACCGACCGGGTTCGGCCGTATCCAACGATGATCCGCTGCTCGGCCCGACCCCGCTCCCCCCGCCGTCGGAACTCCCCCGGTGGCGCGAGACGGTCGCGGCGTACTACCTCGCCATGGAACGACTCGGCGAGGCCGTCATGCGCTCGGTCGCCCGCTGCGCCGGCATCGACGAGCACCACTTCGATGACGCGTTCACCGGAGGCATCTCCACGCTGCGTCTGATGCGCTATGAATTGCCGCCCGTGGATCCCGCCCTCGATGCGGCAGCTGAGCCCGGCACGCCGAGGCGCGGCGAGCACGTCGACTCCGGCTTCGTCACGTTGCTTTGCCAGCACGGCGTGGCCGGGCTTGCCGCGAAGCTCCGCAGCGGAGAATGGGTCGAGGTCCCCCCGGTCGACGGCCACATCGCGGTGAACTTCGGCGGCCTGCTGGAACGTTGGACGGAGGGGAGGATCCGGGCGACTCCGCATCGCGTCGTCAGCCAAGGAACGACCCGGTTCTCGATTCCGTTCTTCTATGAACCGCGCGTCGACGCCGTGATCGAACCTCTTCCGCTCGAGGGCTCGACGATGTTCGAACCCTTCACCTACGGCGACCATCTCTGGGCGGCGATGTCGAAGTTCCCCAACTTCACCGGTATCGCTGATCTACGGGCCACACGGGGAGTGCAGCAGTCCCCGAACCGATAGGTGCGGTCGAATTGTCGGACGCGCGGCGTGCTTCCCTACGATGCTGAGATGTACATCGCATCCGTTCCCGTTGCCCACACCCCGCCCGGTGGCTACGGGGTGGAGTTCCCCGCCGAGATACTCGCCGGTTGCGACGAGGCCCTTGTCGCCGACGCTCCGGACCTCCGCGGACTCTGGAGGGTCGTGTCGGCGGAAGTCAACGGCGCAGTGCAACCAGCGCACCCTGTCCTCGGACATGTGCAGCGCGTCGAGCAGGCGGGTGACCGGATCGTCATCACCGGCGGCGGAGTGATCCACGACATGCGCTGCGACGGAACCGCCGAGAACGGGGTGAATGACGTCGCCGAGCGGGACTTCACCACCCCGATAAACGTCGTCGCGACGTACGAGAACGGCGTGCACGTGCTCCGGCCTGTGGGCATCCCGATCGAGGTCACTCGGCGACGCGACGGAGCGCAGATGGTATGGGGCTACGTCGGCTTCGTCGCTCGGCTCGACCGTATCGACGCCTCGGACATCCCGAGTTCCACCTCCCCTTACCCCGCCGAACCCAAGGAAGCCTGATGAACG
>JANMYF010000421.1:0-15985 GCA_031381685.1 Acidimicrobiia bacterium | reverse complement strand
CTCGACCCGGCGCTCGCCTGGACCGGCGTGAAGGACACCGGCCGCGGCGTCACGCTGTCACGGCTCGGCTTCGACGCACTGACGCGGCCGAAGTCCTTCCACCTCCGCCACACGCTCGGCTGATCGGCGGGTTCAGACCTGGGTTCGACCGCGGGCCTGGATCGCCGCACGCTTCGCGGCAACGTCGTCCGGCCGGTACGTCCTGGCCCAGTTCCGGCCGACCGTGGCCTCATGGCGCTCGCCGTCGCCGACCGTCAAGCGATGGATCGCCCGGTAGCTGCGGAGCAGCTCCTGGAGAGCGGCCGCGTCGTTTCCGGAGATGTCGCGGGCGAGGCGACGGGCGGTCGCGAGGAGGTCGCTGTGGGCCACAACGTGGTTGACCAGACCGAGGCGATGCGCCTCCTCGGCGTCGATGAAGTTGCCGGTCAGCGACATCTCGATGGCGCGGCGCAGGCCGATGGCCTGGGGGAGCAGGACCGACAGCCCCCAACCGGGCAGGATGCCCACGCGGGTGTGGGTATCGCCGAACGAGGCCCGCTCGGACGCGACGAGGAAGTCGCACTGGAGAGCGAGCTCGAAGCCACCCGTCACGGCCACACCGTTGACCGCGCCGATGACCGGCTTGCGGGTCGGTGCCCACGGGGCATTGGATCCGACGACGCGTTCGGGTGGGCGAGTTGCGCTCTTGGCGGGTGTCTCTACGACCAGGTGGTTGCCCGTGCTCCCCAACTCCTTCAGGTCCAGCCCGGCGGAGAATGCCGGGTCGGCGCCGGTCAGGACGATCACATCGACGTCGTCGTGGGCATCGACACGGGCCATCTCGGTACGGAGCGCGGAGAGAAGGGTGCTGGAGAGGGCGTTTCGCTGCGCCGGCCGGTTCAGCGTGAGGGTCGCGACGCGTTCGTTGATGTCGGCGAGCAGCACCGGTGCGGAAGGTTGGGCGGAATCCATCCGAACATGTTGGCGGACGACGGCGTTCGTCAGCGAAACGGCTTCAGCGCACGAGACGCGGATTCCGGTCGATCGTGAGCGAGAATCTGTGCTGTGGGAGGTAAGGAGGCTCAGCGACGTCGCCAGAAGCAGCGGCGCGAACAGGCGAACCGGTTGCCGGTAAGGGCACAAACGCGTCCCGATCGATTCCAGCGTTCCGATCGGCGAGGGTGCTCACGTCGGGCTCTCGTCACCGCCGTCCTTCTCGTCCTCGTGGTGGCGCTGATCATCCCGGTGGCGGTGAGTCTGAACTTGCTGGGCCGGTCCGTTCCGCCCATCACCCAGCAGCCCGGTGCCCGTCTGGTCCCGGATGGGTCGGCCGTCCCGAACACCCGGGTCCTCACCCGCCCTCCTCAGTGAAATCGATCCCCTATGCGCGCTTCGTACCTTCATCCCCGCCTGGCCCACTTCGGCACGACCATCTTCGCGGAGATGTCGCAACTGGCAACGGCAACGGAATCGATCAACCTCGGTCAGGGCTTTCCCGACACCGACGGACCCGACCTGGTCAAACAGGCGGCCATCGATGCGATCGCGTCCGGCAAGGGCAATCAGTACCCGCCGGGACCGGGGATTCCCGAACTCAGGCGGGCGATCTCTGATCATCAGCGCGCTTACTACAATGTTGACCTTGACCCCGACACGCAGGTGCTCGTTACGTGCGGGGCGACAGAGGCGATTGCCGCCACCCTGATCTCGCTGCTCGGCCCCGGCGACGATTGCATCCTGCTCGAGCCGTTCTACGACTCGTATCCCGCGGCGGTCGCCATGGCCGGAGCAACGGTGGTGCCGGTGACGCTGCACCCGCCGTCCTTCCAACCCGACATCGAGGCGATCCGCCGAGCCGTCACCGAGCGCACGCGCGTGATCGTCATCAATTCGCCCCACAACCCGACGGGAACGATCTTCACCGACGCCGCGCTCGCCGGGATTGCGGCGATCGCGATCGACCACGACCTGGTGGTGCTCTCCGATGAGGCCTATGAGCACCTCACCTTCGACGGGGTGCGCCACGGCCTCATCTCGAAGCTTCCCGGCATGGCCGATCGGACCGTCACGATCGGTTCGGCGGGGAAGTCGCTGTCGTTCACCGGCTGGAAGGTCGGCTGGGCGACCGGATCGGCCTCGTTGGTCAGCGCCGTGCGCACCTCGAAGCAGTTCCTGACCTACGTGTCGTCCGGACCGTTCCAATACGCCGTGGCCACCGGCCTGAACGAGTTGGGTCCCGAGTACTTCGACGGCCTTGCCGCCGGCCTGGCGTCGAAGCGGGATCGTCTCGTCGGCGGGCTGCGCTCGCTCGGCCTCGAGGTGTTCGTCCCGAGTGGCACCTACTTCGTGTGCGCCGACATCAGTCCGCTCACCGCAGATGATGGTCTCACCTTCTGCCGCGCGCTCCCGCATCGCTGTGGTGTCGTGGCGATCCCTACGTCGGTCTTCTACGCCACGCCCGGTGCCGGCGACACCATCATCCGGTTCGCGTTCTGCAAACGCGACGAGGTGATCGACGAGGCGGTCGCCCGCCTGGCCACGCTGAACCCGTAGCTCCCCTCACTTCTTCCGAGTGCGGAACCATTCGACGGTGTCCTTGTACGTCTGCTCGAGTGGCGTTGCGCTGATCCCGAACGTGTCGGTGAAGTCGGAGGAGTCGAGGTCGAACGGTGCCGCGAACTGATACTCGACCTCGCGGAGCTCACGCAGCATCGGGACGAAGAGCCCTCCGATCGTGAGCGCAATGCTCGGCATCGCCCGGGCCTTCACCATCGGCACGCCGGCTGCCTTGCACAGTCCGGCGACGATCTCACGCTGCGTCTGCGCAGGCGCGGTCGGGACGTGCCAGGCGCGCCCGAGCGCGCGCTCGTCGGTCCCGAGAACGGCCATCGCCACACCGATATCGCCCATTGCGGTGATGGCATGCGGGACGTCGAGCTTGCCCATGAGGCCGACCGCTTTGCCGGCGAGGATGTTGTCGACGACGCGGGAGCCCATGTTGGCGTCGAGCACGCGGGGGCCGATGAAGTCACTTGCCCGTGCCTCCGTCACTCGGACCCGGCCGGCTCGGTGGGCTTCGATCGCCTGATTCCACATGGCTGCGCGGACCTCGCCCTTCTTGCCCGGCGAGACCAACGGGTCCGTCTCCTTGAACGGACGCGTCGACGGCCCGTACCCGTAGAGGTTGCTCATCGTGGCGAGCACGGCACCGTGCTTCTCCGCCGCGGCGAGAAGGGCGGCGGCGATGGGCGGCCAATCGGAGACCCACTTGTCGTAGGGCGGGTTGGCGCAGTTGTAGATCGCTGCTGCGCCTCGTGTCGCGTGGAGGATGGCCGCTTCGTCCGCGGCATCGGCCAGCTCGCGATCGACGCCGGCGGGCATCTCGCCACTGCCGCTGCGGGTCACGGACCGAACGGCGAGCCCTTTGGCGAGAAGCTCCGTCGCCGTTGCATGGGCGACCGGTCCGGCTCCGATGATGACGTGCGTAGACATGGTGTCTCCTTGTAGGCGAGAGCACTGCTCTTTGTTGGGAACACTGTGCTCGATCCAGGTCCCTAAGTCAAGAGCACTGCTCTCGAATTGTTCCAATGCTCTGGTTTCGTTCGGGCGGAGAGCGTATGGTGGAGGCATGAACGCAGCATCCGTCCGCTCCCGGGTACGGGCTGAACTCGTCGACGAGATCAAAGAGGCGGCGCGCCGACAGCTTGCCGTCGACGGTGCCGCCGCCCTCTCGCTACGCGCTGTCGCTCGGGAGATGGGCATGGTGTCATCGGCCGTCTACCGCTATTTCCCGAGCCGTGACGACCTTCTGACGGCGCTCATCGTCGACGCCTACAACGCGATGGGAGAACGGGTCGAGGAGGCCGAGTCCGCCGTTCGGCGAACGGACTTCCGGGGTCGGTGGATGGCGGTCTGCCACGCCGTGCGTGACTGGGCCGGCACGAGCCCGCACGAGTACGGGCTCGTCTTCGGCACCCCCGTGCCGAAGTACGCGGCACCGGTCGACACGATCACGCCGGCCTTGAGGGTCACCGTGGTCCTCGTCCAGATCGTCGCCGACGCCGTCCGTGCCGGTGCCCTCGTCCCCGGCCGGGAGCCGATCCCGAAGGCCGTCCGGGCCGACCTGGCGCCGATCCGCACGTTCTTCAGTGAGCGCGGGGCCGCCGTCGATGACGACCTCATCGTGCGATCGATCATGGCGTGGACCCACATCTACGGTGCCGTCAGCTTCGAATTGTTCGGCCATCGAGTGGGTACCGTGTCCGAGCACGACGGCTTCTTCGACCACGAGATGCGTCGGATGGCCGCCTTCGTGGGCTTGTGACGCTGGCCCGTTCTCGCCGGTCGGCTTCGTCCAACGTGGCGTTTCCCTCTGCGGAGTGGGAAACTCTGACCCATGCCGAATGCCACCTTCACCGCCATGGACGTGTCGACCCGGGAGGAGTGGCTCGAGATCGGAGCCCAGACCTCGGCCAACCAGGGCCGGGTGGCGGAACGGGTACTCGGTCTGCTCCGGTCGCTGGCCGACATCTCCGATGGGTTCGTCACCGATCAGCTCACCCACTGCCTGCAGACCGCCACGATGGCGGAGCGAGCGGGAGCCGATGACGAGGTCGTGGTGGCGTCGTTGTGTCACGACATCGGCAAGGCAATCAGCGTGCCGAACCACCCGGCGATCGCGGCGTCGATCCTGGAGCCCTATGTGCGCCCCGAAGTGCACTTCATGATCGCCGCCCATCAGGACTTCCAGGGCAAGCACTACTACGCCCATTTCGGCATGGACTCGAACGCCCGCGACAAGTACCGCGACAACCCGGCATTCGACCTCGCCGCCAAGTTCGCCGACGAGTGGGATCAGAAGGCCTTCGATCCGGACTACGACACGCTTCCGCTCGAGCACTTCGAAGCCCGGCTCCGCGAAGTGTTCGCCAAGCCGAAGTTCCTCGCCAAGAGCTGAGTCGCCGAGCGGGCGACACCGGCGTCGCACCAGCTCTCCGACGCTGGACGATACTGGGCGGGCCCTATGCAACGACTCGCGCTCTATCTCCAGGACAAGCATCCGATCCGCTACGAGATCGAGATGGCGAAGTATGCCGAGGAGAAGGGTTTCACCGAGATCTGGCAGGCCGACACCCGCCTTGCCCGCGACTGCGTGGTGCTGATGAGCGCCCTGGTGACGGAGACCAAGCGGCTGCGCATCGGATCGGGGGTACTGCCGATCTGGTCCCGTAACCCAGCAGTGATCGCGGCAACCTGGTCCACGATGTGGGAGTTGGCCGGGCTCACCGCCGACGGTCAGAGCCGGGTGATGCTCGGACTCGGGGCCTGGTGGGAACCCATCTGTTCGCGGATCGGCCTCGATCGGCGCAAGCCGCTGACGGCGATGCGTGAGCACGTCGAGGCGCTCCGGCAGCTGTTCACCATGGAGGAGGTCACCTATCAGGGCGAGTTCGTGAAGCTCGACCGGATTCGCCTCGATGTCGCCTACGGCGACCTGTCTCCCCGAGACATCCCGCTCTACATCGGCGCCACGGGACCAAAGATGATGGAGCTCACCGGTGAGATCTGCGACGGCGCGGTGCTGAACTACGTCGTCTCGACGGACTACATCCGCGACGCCGTCGCCCAACTCGCCGTCGGCGCGGCCAAGGTCGGCAAGACGATCGAGGAGATCGACCGTCCCGAGCTGTTGGTCTGCTCGCTCAGCGACGATGATCCCGACGAAGCGGTCATGACCGGCAAAAGTCTGCTCGCGTACTATCTGGGCACCGAGCCACACATCCAGGAGGCATCGGGCGCGGACCCGGAGCTCATCACCCGCATCAAAGAGGTTGTCGGCTGGCCGGCAACGGAGGCCGACTACCGCAAAGCGGCCGCCCTCATTCCGGAGTCGCTCGTGCGCAACCTGATGGCCGTCGGCACGAGCACCCAGTGCCGTGACAAGGTCGCCGACTACATCGACGCCGGGGTCACGTGCCCGATCCTGTATCCGATGATGCCGAGGATCGAGGACGTCGTCGACGCTTTCGCGGGATGGGATCGCTCGTGATCCTCATCGAGAACGGATGTGTTGTCACGGTCGATGACGCCCAGACACTGCACGACCCCGGCTGGGTGCTCATCGACGGCGACACGATCGTCGACGTGGGCGACGGCGCCGCTCCGACGTCGGCTCGACGCGATGCAACCGACGTCATCGATGCCGACGACTGCGCGGTGATCCCGGGCATGGTCAACAGCCACACCCACCTGTTCCAGACCTTCTTCCGCGGCCTCGGCGACGACAAGCGCCTTCTTGACTGGTTGCGCGAGTACATCTGGCCGGGAGCTGAGAACCTCACCGCTCGCGATGTCGAGCTCGCCGCGTCCGTCGGCGTGGTCGAGAACCTCCGAAGTGGGGCGACGAGCGTGCTCGACCACCAGTACGTCCACGCCGACCCCGGGTCCGACGCGGCGGCGTGTGCTGCGGCGGAGAGGATCGGTGTCCGGTACTACCTGGCACGCGGTTGGGCGGACCGGAACTACCCGGCGCGCCTACAGGAGACTCCGGCGGAAATTCACGAACGAGGTTCCGCGCTCGCAACAGAGTGGCATGGCGCCGCGAACGGCCGAATTCGGGTGCAACACGCTCCGCTGATCCCCTGGGGTTGCTCCGACGAGTCCATGCGGAGCCTCGCCGCCCAGTCGACATCCTGGGGCGGTGGCCTCCACACCCACTGCGCCGAGACGCGTGAGGAGGTGGCGCTTTCACTCGATGAACGCGGAATGCGCCATATCCCGTGGCTGGCGTCGGTGGGGGCAATGGGTCCGTCCACTCAACTCGCCCACTCGGTCTGGCTCGACGATGACGAGTTGCGGATCATCGCGGCATCCGGCGCCACCGTCGCCCATTGCCCGGTGAGCAACATGTACCTCGCCTCCGGTGTCGCCCGGATCCCGGAGATGCTCGCCCTGGGAATTCCGGTCGGGCTGGCATCGGACGGGCCCGGATCGAACAACCGCCAGGACCTCTTCGAGGCGATGAAGGTCGCCGTGCTCCTCCAGAAAGTGCACGCGCTCGACCCGATGATCCTGCAGCCGGAGGACGCGCTTCACATGGCATGCCGTGGCGGGGCGAAGGCCTTCGCGATGGCGGACACGATCGGAATGATCGAGCCCGGGCGAAAGGCCGATCTCGTCGTCGTCGACCTGCGATCGGTGTTCGTCGCGCCTGTCCATCGGGTCATCAGTGCGCTGGTATTCAACGCGACGCCACGTGACGTTCGTGATGTGATCGTCGACGGTCGGGTCGTGATCCGCGATCGCGAGGTGCTCACCGTGGATGAACCCAAGCTGTTGGCTGAGGCATCGGAGGCGGCGCGCAATCTCTTCCGGCGCGCCGGCATCGCCACTCGGGTCAGCCGGTAGTCAGGCGCGACGATGATCGCCGAGCGTCCATTCGAACGGTGGTTGGCCGGTGATGCGTCGGCGGTCGTGCTCCACACGGAAACCGGTGCCTTCACCCGTGGATTGATCAGACAGCGCATCCATGCCCTTCGTGCGGCAATTCGTGACGCCCTCTCCGACCGCGCCGGAATGGTGGTCGTCGTCGGACCGAATGACGACCGCACCCTGTGCGCCTCGGTCGCCGGGCAGATGGCGGGCCCCCTCACCACCGTCGTCGATCCGCGTTCGGCCGGGGAAGTGGACCGGATACTGGGATCGAACGATGTCGCAGTGCTGCTCGTCGTCGGTGGCGCCGGCGTGCACCCGCCACCCGGCGCCGCGGTGCTCGATGTCGATGCGCTGGTGGATGGCGTCGCTCGCGTGCTCGAGTTGGACGGTCACCTCGAGCGGTCCGACCCTGCGCTGTCCGAAGGCTTTGCGCCCGGCACCGGCGACTGCCTCGTGCTGTTCTCGAGCGGGAGCACCGGTGCGCCGAAAGGCATCATCCGTTCCCATGATTCGATGCTGCGGACCTGGTCGACTGGCGAGCTTGGTGCGTTGGAGGCCGATCCCTGCATTGCGGTCGCCGGTCCCCTGGGCTACGTCTCGTCGCAACTGATTGTCCACCAGGCCTGGCGAACTGGCGTGCCGATCGCGCTGTTCGACGGGGTGAGCTCCGGACTTCTCGGGCTCGTCGCATTCATGAGGCGAACCGGTGTGACGATGATGAGCTCGCAGGTCGCACCGTACCGTTCGATGCTGGAACTTCCCGGGTTCAGCGCGGTCGGTTTGCGATGGCTCTCGCTGTGGGGGGAGCCGCTTCTCGAACGAGACGTCGAGCGGCATCGGGTCGTACAGCCGCAATGTCATCTGATGTTCGGTTACGGCTCGACCGAGACAATGGTGGCGGGGTGCATCGACATAGCTCCCGATGAGCCCATACCGTCACGTCTCGCTCGGTTTCGCCCTTTCGCCGACGTCCTGGTTGCCGTCGACGAACTCCGCTCGGCCGAAGGCGAACGCTCCGGAGAATTGCTCGTTCACAACCCGTGGTTGGCTTCCGGGTATCTCGGGGATCCGGCCCGAACCAGCTCGACGTTCGTCACACGAGAGGGCAAGCGTTGGGCTCGGACCGGCGACCGGGTCACGCTCGGAGCGGACGGGACATTCGAACTTCACGGAAGAGTCGACGACCGCCTGAAGGTGCTCGGCAACAATGTCGAACCGGCCGCAGTGGAGTCCGTACTGGCTTGTCTTCCCGGTATCGCCGAAGCCGCAGTCGTGGGAACTGAACGACCCGGCGGTGGTATCCGCCTGGCCGCGTTCATCGTGCGGACCGAAGGGTCTCGACTCAGCGTGTCGGAGTTCCGCCGATCAGCGCGTGCACTTCTTTCAGCCGCGTCGGTGCCGAGTACGTGGACGGTGGTCGAGGCCCTCCCGCGCGTAGCGACCGGAAAGATCGATCGGCTCTTGCTGCGGAACCAGGCCGCCGATCTCCGGTACGAAGTCCATCCCGAGAATCGGCCGACCAACGAGATCGAACGTGTCGTGCTCGGCCACGTCTGTGATCTGCTCGGTATCGACGAGCTCGGCATCGACGACGATCTGACCGATCTCGGCCTCGACTCGTTGATGCTGGCCGAATTGCAGGTGCGCCTGGAAGACGTGCTCCCGCTCGCTCCAGGGCGCAACATGAAAGCGATGGCGCCCACCGTCCGCGCCATGAGCCGCGCTGACGTCACCCGTTCAACCCTCGTCCCCATGAATAGCGAAGACGGGTCTGGCCCGTCGGACGGACAGGGACCTGGCCGGCTCATCGTGCTCGTTCCCGGGGCTGGCGCAGGCGTCGTCGCCATGCGACCCCTCGCCCGACGTCTCGCCGGCAGTGCAACGATCAGGGCGGTCACTGCCGACGACTTCGTGTCCGTGAGGCGGCTGGCCGACGCCACGGTGGCCGCGCTGCTGGAGGATCTGCGGGCGTCTCCGAAGAGCAGTGTGGTCTTCGTCGGTCACTCGTGGGGCGGGCTGGCGGCCGTCGAAATGGCTCGTGGCGCAGTCGCCGCCGGCATCGCAGTCGACGGCGTGGTGCTCTTGGACACGCGCGCTCCAGCCGGGCGGTTCTCCGTGCAGCGGGCGCGGACGACCGTGCGGCCGCGCGCCCGAATGGCGGCCTCCATCGCTGCTCGTCGCCATCGCCACGGGAGGAGCCGAGACAGCGAAAAGGACCGACTCATTGCCGTGTCCGCATTGCAGGTTCGCGATGCAAACCGGATGCGTTGGCAACCGGTGGCGTGCCCGGGTCGGGTTGTCGTTGCCGAGCATGCACACCATGTCGATACCGCGCAATGGCGACGGTTCTTCCCCGCTGGCCTATCGATCTCCACCGTTTCTGCCGGACACAGCTCGATGGTCATCGAGCCCTTCGTGGCCGACGTTGCCGATGCCGTGAAGGTCGCTCTTGCGAGCTGGCTCTGACGGGCGGAACAGTCGACGAGCCGGCATCGCGACCCGGATCAGCCGGTGGTCAGCGGCTCCCGCTCCCGTGAGCGTCGTTCGACCGGTGGCGCGTCCGCGCCTCCGCCGGTCGGCTTGTTGTGGTACATGTTCCGGTCGGCAACGGCCAGCAGATGCTGGTCACCTCCGTCGGAGCTGGCCGCCGTATGTCCGACGCCGATGCTGATGCCAACCCCATCGGACGGGAGGGCGGCCAGAACGGCCTGGCGAACGGCCGTCGCGAGCGCTTCGGCCCCCTTCTCGTCGAGCCCGTCGGCGACCACGCAGAACTCGTCGCCGCCGTTGCGGGCGACGAAGTGGTCGCCCGCGGCGGCGGCGATGGCCGCCCCGACCAACTGCAGGACGCGATCACCCTGGGCATGTCCGAGCCGGTCGTTGACCTGCTTGAAGTTGTCGAGATCGGCGAAGAGGAGCGTCCGCGTGCCATGGCTCCTGGCGGACAGGCGTTCCATCAGCGCGGTGCGATTGCCGAGAAGGGTGAGCGGGTCGAGCCGTGCCTGGCGGTAGAGCTCGATTTCGGCGTTCCGTCGGGCGTCGATGTCTCGGATGTGTGTGACGACGCCACGCACCGCCGGATCGTCGAGCAGGTTCACGACGGTTGTCTCGATCCACATCGGTCCGTGGGTCTTGTGGTGGAGGCGGCACTCGACGCGATGCGGATGCCCCGGGTTCCGAAGAGCGGCCGACACCGTGTGTTTCCAGAGATGCAGATCCTCGGGAATGACCAGGCCGCTGGCCTCGATAGCGATCAGCTCTTCGGTCGTGTAGCCCAGGACCTGGCAGATCGACGGGCTCACGTAGGCCCGGTTCCCGTCGGCATCGAAGATGCACACCCCATCGGACGCCGCGGTTTCGAACGTGCGGTAGAGGTAGTCGCCGGCGGCGATCACACGCTGTCCGAGTCCCGGTCCGCTCACGTCGCGTAGCGACACGAGGAGTCCTCCGATGCCGGGATCGACGAACCGGTTGTGCCCGAGAAGCTCGATGTCACGGTATGAGCCGTCGGAGTTCCGGATCCGGACAAGCAGCGATGGCGCCCGCCAGCCGGGGTTGAGCGTCTCCTGGAGCAGCGCATCGGCGCAGCTGTCGACATCGTCGGGATGGACGAACGACGTCGCATCCCGACCGACGACGTCTGCACGGTCGTATCCGAGTAGGGAGTCCACTCCGTCGGTCACATCGACGATGACACCGTTCGCGTCGAGGACGAGTAGCACATCGGGGACATCGGCGACGGCCCGCCGGTACCGCTGCACATCGGGGTTGCCTCTCGCCGCCACGAGTACCGCCTTCCTTGAGTGGGGCTTCCCGTTCTAGCCGGTTTGCCGAGGGCCGTTTTGCAACCCCGACCCGATCACGACTGACCGATAGGGCGCCTGTCCCCCGGAGGCTCGCGAGCTGTTGTTCGCCACGGAACAGGGGGGGCGGTCTCGTCGCCTTCGGAACTCGGAGGGTTGTGCGGGGAGGCCGGTACGATAGCCCGATGCCTCGGATCTCTGCGTATCACCGTCCCGTTGCCATATCTGAGGCGCTTGCTCTGCTGCACCGTCCCGGCGTCCGGTCGGTCGTCCTCGGCGGCGGCACCTCGGTCGTGCCGCAGCGAACGGAGGTCGCGACCGAGGTCATCGATCTCCAGGCGCTCGGCCTCGGGTCCGTATCGCCGGCCGCTGGCCGCGTCGCGCTTGGCGCGATGGCCACGCTGGACATGGTGAGCGAGTCTGCGCTCGTGCCCGACGCGGTGCGGGAATCCGCCCGGCGTGAGCAGCCGAGCACCCTGAGGACGCTGGCCACGATCGGCGGCACCGTGGTGGCGGGCGATGGCGAGAGCGAACTACTCGCCGCTCTCCTGGCCTTCGACGCTGACGTGACGGTCGTGACTCGTGACGGTTCGCAGCAACGTCGCCTCGATGACATCCTTGCCGATCCGTCGGTCCTCCACGGCGGGATCGTGACCGCGGTGACGATCGAAACCTCCGGTGTTGCCGCTGCCGCCCGAACCGGTCGAACACCGATGGACTCTCCGATCGTCGCGGTGGTCGCCCGTCGCCGACCGGACGGCAGCATCGTCGCGGCGATGAGCGGTGTGGCGACGACCGCTCGTGTCGTCGAGGACCCCGCCGGTCTCGAGCCCCCCGGTGACTTCCGAGGATCGACCGAGTACCGGCGCATGCTCGCTGTCGAGCTGGTCGCTCGGGTCACCACGGCGTTGGAGGTGCTGGCATGAGCACGCCGATCACCATCACCCTCAGGCTCGACGGTGCCGAGCGCACCTTCAGCGTTGCCCCGCACGAGACCCTCCTGCGCCTTCTGCGCCGGGAAGGCATCTGGTCGGTGAGGTTCGGCTCCGACACCGGCGAGACCGGTGCTGCGGCGATTCTTTTCGACGGGAGGCTGGCCTCGGCCGACGTGATCCTCGCCGCCCAGGCCGATGGTCACGAGATCACCACGGTCGAGACCCTCAACCAAATGGGCGACGAACTCCACCCGATCCAGAAGGCCTTCATGGTCACCGGGGCCCTGCAATCCGGGTATTCGGCAGGACCGATGATGCTCGGCACCCTTGCGCTGTGCCGAAAGAACCCCAATCCGTCAGAATCCGAGATCCGCGACATGTTGAGCGGGATCCTCGATCGGGAAACCGCGTTCGTGAAGGTCGTCGAGTCGGTGCAACGAGCCGCCACGCTGCTCCGCGGGGAAGCGGTTGCCGAGTTCCGTCCGATCATGCTCGAACCGATGACCGACGGCACGACCGCCATCGCCTACGACCCGGCGAGCCCCAAGGTGGTTGGGTCGGCCGCCGTGCCGCGGGTGATCCCGAGCCGCGACGTTCCGGTCATGCAGGTGGTCGGCAAACCGGAGATCAAGGTCGACGCCCTTCGGCTCGTGCGAGGAAACAGCGCGTTCGTCGACGACATCGACATGCGCGACATGTTGTTCGCCCGACTCGTCCGATCGCCTCACGCGCATGCCCGGATCGTGTCGATCGACGATTCGCGGGCGCGAGCCCTGCCAGGTGTCCGGGCGGTCCTGCATCACGGCAACACCCCGCAGGTGAAGTACGCGAGCGGCGGCCAGTCCTGGCCGAACCCGTATCCGTGGGATCAGGTCAGCTTCGACGACATGGTTCGCCACGTCGGCGACCGCGTGTGCGTTGTCGCTGCGGACTCGATCGAGATTGCCCAAGAGGCATGCGCGCTTATCGATGTGGTCTACGAGGTGCTGCCGTTCAACCTCGACGAACGCGTTGCCGAAACTGCTCCGAAGGTCCACGCCGAGACCAACACGGTCGGTATCGAAGATGCCGACCGCAACCTCGTGCATCACATCGTTGGGCGCACCGCCGATTGCGAGCCCTACTTCGCCGATCCCGCCAACAAGGTGTTCGAGCAGACCTTCCGGGTCCACCAAGTGCAGCAGACCCCGATCGAGCCGCACATCGCGATTTCCTGGCTCGACGAGGACGAGCGCGTCGTCATTCGCACGAGCACCCAGGTGCCGTTCCATGTTCGCCGCATGGTGGCGCCGCTCATCGGCAAAGCGGTCAAGGACGTCCGGGTCATCAAGCCCCGCATCGGCGGCGGCTTCGGGGCCAAGCAGGAGATGCTGATCGAGGACATCGTCGCCCACCTGGCGATTCTCACCCGACGTCCCGTCCGGTTGGAACTCGACCGGGCCGAGGAGTTCTACGCGTCGCGGACCCGACATCCCCAGACGATCACGTTCAAGAGCGCCGTTGCCGCCGACGGCACGTTGCTGGCCCAGAAGATGACCGTCGTCGCCAACACCGGTCCGTACGGCACCCATGGCTTCACGGTGCAGATGGTCACGGGCCTTCGCGGTCTCTCGAGCTACAACGCGAAGGCCAAGGACTACGACTGCAAGGTCATGTACACGAACATCCCGGTGCCCGGTGCCTACCGGGGCTACGGCGCCCCGCAGGCCGAGTTCGCGTTGGAGAACCACATGGAGGACATCGCCGACGCGCTCGGTCGTGACGCCATCGACTTCAAACGGCAGAACTGGGTGAAGCGCGGCGACCGGATGGACATCGTTCTGCGGCTCGGCGAACGCGGCGGCGTGGAAGGCGACATCCCCGAAGAAGACCTGCCGATGGTCATGTCGAGTGGCATCGAGGAGTGCATGGCGCAGGGTATGCGTTCGATCGGATGGCACCGTCGAACCGATCCGGCGTGGGTCGCTCCGGCGGATCGGCCGCACATCCGTCGTGGCATCGGCTTCGCGTTCTGCATGCACGGCACCGCGATTCCGTTCATGGACATGGGCGGCTGTTCGATCAAGATCAACGACGACGGCTCGTTCAACGTGCTGTCGGGCGCGGCCGACCTGGGAACCGGTGCCGACACCGTGCTCGCGCAGATTGCCGCGGAAGTGCTCGGCGTTCCGATCGACGACGTGAAGATGTATTCGGCCGACACCGATCTCACCCCGTTCGATGTAGGTGCGTATGCGTCGTCGACCACGTACATCTCCGGGCAGGCGGTCAAGAAGGCGGCCGACGAGTTGCGCATGAAGATCAAACGCCGCGCCGCGCAGATGCTCGACGTGGAGCAGGAATGCTCGATCACGTTGCGCGACCGTCGTGCCTGGGCTCCCGATGGGCGATCCGTCTCGCTCGAGGACGTCGCCCTCGACTCGCTGCACACGAAGGACCACGAGCAGCTCATGGGGATCGGTTCGCATGTGTCGACCGAGTGCCCTCCGCCGTTCGCCGCACAGTTCGCCGAGATCGAGGTCGACATCACGACCGGACAGGTCACCGTCACCAAGCTCGTGATGGCGGTCGACTGCGGTGTCGCCATCAACCCGGTCACGGCATCGGGCCAGATCGAGGGCGGCATGCTCCAGGCCCTCGGCTATGCCCACACCGAAGAGTTCGCCTTCGACGAGGTCGGTCGGATGATCAACGACTCCTTCGGCCCGTACAAGATCTACCGGGCCGACGAGATTCCCGACATCGAGGTGTTCCTGGTGCAGACCATGGAGGACTCCGGTCCCTTCGGTGCGAAGGCGGTCGCCGAGATCCCGAAGGACGGCGTGGCCCCGGCCCTTCGGGCGGCGATCAAGAACGCCACGGGCGTTGCCATCAACGACATCCCGTTCACTCCCGAACGGGTCTGGCGAGCTCTGCAGAACGCCCAGGTCGGCAAGTAGATCACGCCGATGCTGATCGAGGCCGACTGGGTGCTTCCCGCCTGGGACACGGAGCCATTGCGAAACGCTGCTGTCCGGGTGGTCGGTTCGACGATCGATGCGGTCGGCGATGCTGCGGCGCTCCGGGCGCAGTACCCCGCCGACGACGTCGTGGCCAAAGCGGGTTGTGCGATCCTCCCTGGTTTCGTCAACGCCCATACCCACCTCTACGGCACGCTCGCTCATGGCATTCCCGTCGACCCGGTCGAGTCCTTCTGGAGCTTTCTCGCCGACTACTGGTGGCCGAAGGTCGAGGACCGCCTCGACCACGACATGATCGTCGCCGCCACCGAGTGGGTCTGCATCGAGATGCTCCGAACCGGGACCACCTCGTTCTACGACATCCTCGAGGCTCCGCACGCCCTCCCCGGGGCTCTCCTGGCGCAGAAAGAGGTGGTCGACCGCTGGGGGCTCCGAGGTGTCCTGTCCTTCGAGGCCACGGAGCGGGTGAGCCGGGAGAACGGTGCGCTCGGTCTCCGCGAGAACCGTGGGCTGATCGAAGCGTGTCGGGAGGACCAGTCGTCTCTCGTGTCCGGAGCGGTGTGCTTCCACACGACGTTCACGTGTCCTGAACCGTTCATCCGGAGCGCCTTCTCGCTCGCCGAGGAGCTCGACGTCTTCGTCCATGCGCACGTCAACGAAGGTGTCCATGAAGCAGAGTGGAACGTGCGCGAGCGGGGGATGCGGACGTTCGAGTGGTACGACTCGATCGGTGTGCTCTCGCCGCGCTTTCTGGCATCGCAATGTGTGCAGGTCTCCGAGACCGAGCGGGCACTGATCGCCGAACGCGGGGTCCGGGTGAGCCACATGCCGATGGCCAACGGCGAGGTCGGTGGTGGCATCGCGCCAATCCCGG
>JANMYF010000395.1:0-1763 GCA_031381685.1 Acidimicrobiia bacterium | reverse complement strand
CTCCCCGATGCCTACCGGAACACCGTCCTGGTTCCCGCAGAGACAGCAGGCCACGTGTTCCAGAGCGAGGGGCGAATCCAACGTTTGCGCTGGTCGGACGCCTTCACGCGTGTGTTCGGTGGTGGCATTCACGGGACCTTCGTGGGGATCTTGCCCCGGCGAGGCTTGCTCTGGACCGCTCCGCCGACGGTGTCGGTCACCGCGCAGTCAACCTAATGGGGTTTGACCAGTTGGGTGTAAGGCTGGTTTCCGAGCCGCTGGCCGGTGAGCACTGTTGCAACCTGGAGCTTGATTCCTAGGGATAGATCGTGCCCCGGCCGGTGGGTGGGAATTCCTTTAGCGCTCATGGGGTGTCGTGCTTCGAGCACTGGTCCATTAGGTCGCCGCCGGGGGTTCTTCGGCTCGCATAGCTTCGACCAGTTCTCAAGGAGAGACATGCAGATATTCATAGGGGATGATTGGGCCGAGGACCATCACGATGTTCATCTCATGGACGCTGAAGGCCACAAGCTCGGCGCGCGCCGACTACCGGAAGGACTCGAAGGAATACGGGCCTTCCACGAACTCGCTGCCGCGCATATCGATGACCCGACCGAGGTCAGCGTCGGAATCGAAACAGACCGCGGTCTGTGGGTCACAGCGCTCGTGGCTGCTGGCTACCAGGTTTATGCGATCAACCCGTTCGCGGCGTCCAGGTACCGGGATCGTCACAACGTCACCGGCGCGAAATCCGACCCGGGAGACGCAAAAATGCTTGCCGATCTCGTCCGAACCGACCGCCACAATCATCGCCAAGTCGCCGGTGACAGCAGTAACGCCGAAGCGATCCGGATCGTGGCCCGCGGGCATCAGAACCTTATCTGGACCCGCGCTCGCCACACGAACGCGTTACGGAACGCGCTCCTCGAGTACTACCCCGCAGCACTCACCGCGTTTGATGATTTAGCCAGTCGAGACTGCCTTTCGATCCTCGCGAAAGCACCGACTCCAGACCTCGGGGCGAAACTCACAGCGGGTCAGATTCAAGCAGCGTTACGTCGTGGCGGCCGGCAACGAAACATTGAACATCGCACGAGCGAAATCCAAACAGCGTTACGAACCTCCCACCTCGCTGCCCCGCCTCTGGTGGCTGACGCTTTCGGGGCGACAACGATCGCAACGGTCGCGATCATTTCCGAAGTGAACCGTCAAATCGCCCAGCTCGAAACGACGTTGACAGCGTCTTTTGAAAAGCACCCGGACTCCGACATCTACCACTCCCTGCCAGGATTCGGTGTCGTTCTCGGAGCCCGGGCGCTCGGCGAGTTCGGAGACAACCCGACCCGCTATGCCAGCACCAAGTCTCGCCGAAACTACGCCGGCACGTCACCCCTAACCATCGCGTCCGGCAAAAAGAGAGCCGTTCTCGCTCGACGCGTCCGAAACCGGCGGCTCTACGACGCCCTCGACCAAGCAGCGTTCTGCGCCCTCACACAAAGCCCCGGGTGCCGCACCTTCTACGACCAACACCGAGCAGCCGGCGACCTCCACCACCAAGCCCTACGAGCTCTCGCCAACCGACTCGTCGGCATCCTCCACGGCTGCCTCCACGGCCGCACCCTCTACAACGAACAGACCGCCTGGGCCCACCGCCAACCCGCACCCGACACCGAAAATCAACAAGCCGCTTGACACCTTGCGGCCATGGGATGTCTATACGGCAACCAGTGCGGCAACGTTGCCGCCGCAACGTGAAGCGTCATGTTGACACTCACCGCCATCCG
>JANMYF010000392.1:0-2365 GCA_031381685.1 Acidimicrobiia bacterium | reverse complement strand
ACGTGCGGATCGCTCCCTTCCACCGCGGCAGTGCCCAGGATGCGATAGGCACCGATTCTTCATGACGGCCGATCCGGGCCAGCAGCACCGCTTGGCGCGCACCAATCTGCGCCCGGAGGGCGAGAGCCGCATCGCCTGCAGCGGCGAGGGCACGGCCGAGTCGGGCTGCCGCGATCGAGTTGTCGCCGGTGATCAGCCAACCGAGAAACAGATCGTTGGACAGGGCAAGTGCCGCGTGCGAATCGTGGACGACCAACCAGTCGAAAACAAGGTCGACAACGGCCCGTTCGTCGCGCAGTTTCGCCAACCATCCGGACTGGTTCGAGGTGCGCAGGCCCCGCGAGCACTGCTTCGCCATGATTGCCACCCACGTGGCGAGAGAGGAGCGGATGGTCGCCGTGGCGCCGGCTTCCTCGGCGCGATCGTTCGCGAAGACGCGGACGCTGTTCAGCACGCGATAGCGCGACGCCCGTCCGCTCCGGTCGGTGACCAGGTACGAGCGATCCGCGAGCTGGGTGAGCAGAGCGACAATCTCGTGCGGGGCTACTCCAACCGCGGGCGCGACGACTTCAAGAGCTTCAAGCGTCGCCCCTTCGGGAAATGCGGCCACGATCTGCAGGAGCAACTGCGTGTCGGGGAACAACAGGTCGTAGCTCCATCCGATGGCATTGGCCAGAGTCGAGTGCCGTCGAGAACGACGGGTGCTCCGATCGGCGAGGATGTCGAACCGATCGTGAAGACGCTCGGCAATCTCATTGACGCTCAGCACCCCGCAACGTCGTGCAGCCAACTCGATGGCAAGTGGGAGATCGTCGAGCTCAGCACAGATCTTGTCGGCAGAACGGAGGGCGGCAGCATCGAACACAATGCGCGGGTTCATCTCGGCAACTCGGAGGACAAACAGCTCCAACGCGCCAGCTCGGGGGAGTGGCTGCAGAGGCCAAATCATTTCACCGGGGACTCCGAGGGGGCGTTGGCTGGTCGCCAAAACGGTGAGTGAAGGGCAGTTTTCGAGCAACTCCCGAATGACGGACGCGGGGCCATCGCCGAGGTGTTCGCAGTTGTCCACCACCAGCAACATGTCGGCACCTCGTAACCGCTCGCACAGGCCGACGATCGGCCGGTCGAGAGGTGCGCCGAGGGTTGCCGCGATCGCCTCAGCGACCTGATCGGGGCGGGTCGTCGGCTCGAGGGGTACGAACCAGACACCGTGCGTCCGCTTTATCCGGCTGGCAAGTTCGACCGCAAAATGCGTCTTGCCGACCCCCGCCGGTCCGGTGATGGTCACGAGTTGGTGGAGAGCCAACAACTTCTCGGTCGCATCCCGGTCGGGCCCCCGGTGCAGAAGGCGCGAGGTCGGCTGGTACACGTTCCCGAAGGTCGCAACCGAGGCAGGGTCGTCCACGGTTGGCTGCATCGAAAGCGGACCGCTCCCGAGGAGCGACGGGTCCTGACGGAGCACGCCGGCTTCGAGTTCCTTCAGACGTGGGCCCGGATCCACGCCCAGTTCGTCCACCAGCCGCCCGCGGATGCGGCGATAGGCGCCGAGCGCTTCCGCCTGTCGGCCCAACGCGGCGTAGGCCCGCATCAACAGTTCGTGCAGCGGTTCTCGCAACGGGTGCTGTGCAGCGAGTTCTTCAAGCTCGGGCAGATGCTCGAGGACGCGGCCTGCCGTTAGCTCGAGCCGCAGCACGTCCTCCGTCGCACCAAGGCGGAGCTCGTCCCAACGCGCCGCCGCGCCAAGGGTGAAGGGCGCGTCACCGAGGCCGCCGAAGGGGGCTCCGCGCCATCGGCTGAGCGCGTCGGCGAAGAGCTTGGACGCCCTTCGCTGGTCGACGTCGGAGGTTCGGCGGGCGGCGGCGATGAGCTCCTCGACGGCCAACGCGTCGACGCCGGCCGGATCGATGTCCAGGACGTAACCCGGGCGCGTGGCACGAACGACGTCGCGACCAAGAACTTGGCGGAGTTGGGACACCCGCACTTGGAGCGCGTTGAGAGCGTTCGCCGGCGCGGCGGCACCCCAGACGTCGTCGATGAGCTGATCCACGGCAACGACACTTCCCGCGTCGAGCGCGAGGCGGGCGAGAACAGCTCGCGTCCGCACGCCAGGCACATCGATCAAGCTTCCGCCCACGCGGACTTCGAAAGGGCCCAGCAGATTCACCTCGATCAGCTGAGGTGCCATTTCCACCCATCAGACCCTAGTCAGGGGATCGTCAGTACCGATCGTCAGGATACGTCCATGTCCGATCAGCCCCTTCTCGTCGCTGCGGCGATAGCTCGCTTCGTCGGCGAAGACCCATTGGCTCCGGTCATCCTCGCCGCGGCCGTGGCGGAGTATCCCGGTTCATTCGATGCCACCGCC
>JANMYF010000304.1:0-9142 GCA_031381685.1 Acidimicrobiia bacterium | reverse complement strand
CGGTGCCGGGAAGACGACGCTGCTGCGGGCGATCTCGGGGTTGTTGCCTTATCACGCAGGCAAGGTCACGGGCGGCTCGGTCGCCCTCGATGGTGTCGACGTGACCGGCGCTGACCCTGCTTCGCTCGTCAGTAACGGAATGGCGCAAGTAATGGAAGGGCGTCGGATTTTTGCCGAGCTTTCCGTCGACGAGAATCTCAAGGCCGGGGCATATACGCGCAAGGATCGCGCTGGGATCGCTGGCTCATACGAGAAGGTCATGGGGATGTTTCCCCGCCTCAGGGAGCGTCATAAGCAGACGGCGGGGTACATGTCCGGGGGTGAGCAGCAGATGCTGGCAATCGGGCGGGCCTTGATGGCCAATCCGCGAATTTTGCTGCTCGATGAGCCGTCACTCGGTCTTGCGCCTCTTATCGTCGAGCAGATCTTTGACATCGTTCGAGAAATCAATCGGTCAGGAACGAGTGTGCTTCTGGTGGAACAAAACGCAACGATGGCGTTGAAGAACGCAACGTATGGATACGTGATGGAGACCGGTCGGATCAGCAAACACGGTCCCGCGATGGAACTCCTGCAAGATCCAGACGTGCAGGCCGCCTACCTTGGTGGCGAATCGGAGCACACGTCGTATCGGGACCTGAAGTCGTACCGTCGAAAGAGGGTGCTGGACTGATGACCGTACTTGGCTTGAACGAAAAGCTTGACGGCCGTGATCGCTTTGAGGCCCCCCTCCTCGTGGTCAATTCCGTCACACTCCGTTTTGGTGGCGTGATCGCGATCGGGGATGTTTCTTTTGAGGTGCGCAACAACGAGCTCTTCGCGATCATCGGTCCGAATGGTGCGGGGAAGACGTCGATCCTGAACTGCTTGAACGCCGTGTACCGCCCTCAGGAGGGTTCGATCAAGCTCAAGGGCGTCGAGTTAGTCGGTACAAAGCCCACCTTTACCGTCGAGCAAGGAATTGCCCGGACCTTCCAGAACATTGGTCTCTTCAAGAATCTCGACGTGGTCTCGAATCTGATGCTCGGTCGCCATCATCTGATGACGGGCGGCTTTCTATCGGGTCTCCTGTACCGAGGAAAGGCGCGTCGTGAGGAGTTTGGTCATCGTCGCCGGGTCGAAGAGGTCATGGAGCTTCTTGATCTGCACTACTTCAGAGGTCAGCCGGTCGGACTCCTCCCGTACGGTGTCCAAAAGCGAATGGAGTTGGCAAGAGCGCTTTGCATGGATCCGAAGCTTCTCCTCCTCGACGAACCGGTTGCCGGCATGAATGCCACCGAAACTGAAGATATGGCGAGATACATTTTAGAAATAAAAGAGGAACTGGATGTGTCGATGATCTTAGTTGAGCACGACATGCACATGGTCATGGATCTAGCCGAACGCCTTATTGTGCTGGACTTCGGTGTCAAAATCGCAGAAGGAACCCCGGCAGAGATCAAGAAGGACCCGCGTGTGATTGCGGCATACCTTGGTGCTGAAGCATGAACACGGAAGGGTGTCTCGGGGCAGTTCTCCATCGAGCGGTGACGAACCCGGTGGACGTTGCCCTGCGTTTTCATCACCTAGGCGTCTGGGAGCAGACGACCTGGCATCAGTATGCGGAGTCCATAGATGCTGCAGCGCGCGGGCTCAGGAATCTTGGCGTGGTGCCGGGCTCGCGCGTCGGCCTGGTCGCCGAAAATTCGCCCGCGTGGCTGGTTGCCTTCTTTGCCGTCCAGCGTTGTGGGGCCGTCGTCGTCGTTCTTTCGCCAGAATCGTCGGGCAACACGGTCTGGTCAGTTTTCGCATCGCAGTCAGTTGTCGCGGTGATCGTCGGAGATCAGGAACAGTTCGACAAGATCGAGGAGGCCCGTATCGTTGGGAAGCTTCCGAGCGTCGGTCATATCGTGGTCATTGCTACTCGCGGGATGCGTCGCCTTGATGTTCCATCGATTGATGCCAACCCAGCGGTGCTGTCGTGGTCGAGGATGACTGCCAGCGTCCCAGACACGGCCGGCGTCTCTTTCCCGGATGTGACCGATGATTCCGTAGCGATAGGGCTTGTTGACGAACATGGTGCGATTCGCGAGCGAACCCACACCGAATTGCGCGCGGACGCGCACAACGCAGTGTCGTCTGCTTCGACAACATCGAGTGACGAGTGCATGGCGCTTGGCTCGTTTGCCAACGCGACCTCCCTCACGGATGATGTGTTGGCCCACGCGATCTCGGGAATGACAATCTCGATGAGTCCCGTTCCAGAATTGCTGCTGCGGGAAATTCCCGAGGTTCGTCCCACTCTCCTGGCAGCACCGAGCAGCATACTTGCGAGGATTCACGCCGATGCTCAGAGGCGAGCAAGCCGCACGAAGGGTCTGAAGCGGATCGCCTATCGAGCCGCGCTTCGCCGAGGGGCGAAGCTCGACCCGAGACCCCCGACCGCGATCTCCCCGCTGGTGATCACGACGTCTGTCATCGTGTTTCTGGCGTTCCTGCTGGCATCATTGACGGATTCCGAGCGTCCGCTGAGTCGTCTTGGCCCTTCCTTTCTCCTGCTCTTCGGTTTCGGGGCAGTGGCGGTGCTTGGCGGCTTCGCTGCGCGTCGAGCAGTGCGCAACCAGTATGGACTCGGGAGGGTGCGTTCGGTCGTGTCGTATGGCGAGCCTCTCGATCCGGGAGTTCTCCAATGGTTTCAGTCGATCGGCGTTCACGTCCAGGATCGGAAGTCTGACGTGAAATCGGAGGGAGTCGGGGTATGAACCAATTTTTTACGTTCGTAGTTCAGGGCCTCTCTCGTGGAGCGATTTACACGCTCGTCGCTCTTGGTTTCGTGATTATCTACAAAGCCACGCACGTGTTGAATTTCGGACAGGCAGCCCTGATGAGTGTAGGAGCTTATGTCACCTACACGGTGAATGGCGGCCTTAAGGAACAGTTCCCGGATAACTTCCGTCCGTGGACGATTGCTTCTTTTCCGTGGGTTGTAGCCCTCCTCGTGGGTGTCCTTGTGACGGCTCTTTTTGGTTTCCTGGTGGAGCGTGTCGTGCTGAGCAACTTCCGGAACAAACCGGTATTCGCCACGATCATGGCGACGTTTGGTTTGGCGATTATCGTGCAGTTCCTGATCGGTTCGATTTGGGGTGACGACTCAATTTCGCTGAAAGAACCTATCGGGCTGCGGTACTACAAAGTGGGTGGCGTTTCAATTACTCTGCAGTCGATTGTCACCTTCTGTGTGGCGGTGGTCGTTGTCGCGTGTTTCTTGTTGTTCTTCAAGCGCAGTCGGATGGGTACGGCAATGCGAGCGACGGCCTATGACCAGGAGGCTGCAATGGCGCAGGGCATCAGCGCTCGACGCGTGTACGGGGTTTCGTGGGCGATCTCGGCTGGCTTGGCCGCCCTCGCAGCAGTGCTGCTTTCCAGTGGCAACGGAAGCTCGATTACCCAATCAAGTCTCCAGCTCGCGACGTTCGCGGCCTTTCCGGCAATAATCATCGGCGGCGTTGATAGCACGAATGGAGCGATCGTCGGAGGTATGGCAATCGGATTGGCCGAACAGTTGATGTTCGGATATCAGCAGAAGATCAACAACGCCTTTTCGACGCATATTTTTACAAACTTCCACCTAGTTTTTCCTTACGTGATAATGTTGGTTGTCTTGTTGGTTCGCCCATACGGCATTTTTGGAACGAAAGAAGTTAGGCGAGTCTGATGACTGGAGCTCATCTGACCCTGCTGGCGCTGGGTGCCATCGTAGGACTCCTGTTGCGCCAGGGTCTGATCGATTACCGGCATCGAGCAGCCTCGACCTATGCGGCTGATAGCCGAATCTTTCGAGGAAATTGGGCCAAGGTACGAATGGCAGCGCTCGCTCTGCTGTTCGTGAGTGCGCCGGTAGGTATGTCGTGGATCGGTGTTGGCGGAGCGCACGTGCCCCATGCTTTTGTCCCGGGTCTTCCTCTAAGCAACTTTTGGCTGCAGGTCCTCGTTTTCGCGGGGATTTACGCAATCGGGGCTATCGGACTGAACCTCTTGATCGGCTTCACGGGTCAGATCTCCCTAGCTCAGGCTTTCTTCATAGGCTTTGGGGCATATGCAATCGGATACTTCGGTATGGACATCACCCCCTTCGGAGACCATCCACTGCCCTTCCCGTTGGCCGCCTTGCTCGTTGTTGTTCTTGGTGCAGCCCTTTCGGCCCTCGTCGGTCCTTTCGCTCTGCGCCTTCGTGGACAATACCTGGCGGTGGTGTCCATTGGCCTGGTCGTGGCGGGCGAATGGTTGTTCGCCGACGTTTTCACCTGGATTACCAAAGGCAATACCGGTCGACCGAACTTTCCACCGGCGTCGATCACGATCTGGCCGGGGAAGACCATGTCGTTTTCGGTCCTTGATGCGCCGGGAGGCGACGCCGACTTCTTCGGCTATACGTTTTCGAAGGACGCTGCCTACTTCTGGCTCGTTTGGGCTTGCGTTGCGGTGGTCACACTGGTTTCGACCAATCTGATCCGTTCGCGAAATGGTAGGGCGATGATGGCTGTTCGGGATCGTGATCTCTCGGCTGAAATTATCGGGGTTCGACAGGCCTACACGAAGATTTGGGCGTTTGCGATCTGTGGAGCCTTTGCTGCTTTGGCGGGCGTTCTGTACGGTTCATACTTCAGCTTTGTTCAGCCGTCCAATTTCAGTAACGCTTACTCAATTCAGTTTGTTGCGATGATCATCGTAGGTGGTGTCGGTAGTATCCGAGGATCCATTTTCGGGGCCTTGGCGATTGCGATGCTGGAGCGACTGATTGAACGCTATGTCTGGTTGGTCGATTGGCTGCCGTTCCTGCAGACGAACAACGCTGCATCCGGTATGACTGTTCCACGTTTTATAAAGGTCATCTTCGGCCTCCTGATAATCTTGTTCCTGATGTTTTTTCCGCTTGGTCTGAACGGGCTTTGGGAACGAGCGAAACGCTACTTCCGCACATGGCCCTTCAGTGCATAGCGACGAGTATCGCTGTTCACCTCAGGTTCGCAACGGGCGGGGTAAACTTCCGTCAACGGTCCCAAACACATTCCAAAAAGGGGAAACTATGAAACAACACGTACACAGAGGCATCGTCGCGTTGGGGGTTGGCGTCTTCGCGCTGTCTGCCTCCTCGATGTTGCCCTCGGCTGCGGCAGCCAAAGCAAAGGCCAACGGCTCCTGCAAGGCGGTTGGCGCGAAAGAAGGGAATCTCATCTGCGTCGCGAAGGGCCGCAAGAAGGTTTGGCAGGCGGCGCCTGCGGCCACCGTTGCCCCGACCGCGGTTGCCGGTGCCTCCCCGGCGCCGGCCTCGGGCCCGAAGCCGGTTCCGGGCTTCGACGGTAAGACCATTTCGCTGGCTCACCTCGGCAACGTCGCCTCCGGACCCTTCGCCGTCGGAGGTAAGGCCTTGACCGCAGGGTTTCTGGCCTACATGAACGATCTTAATGAAAAAGGCGGGATCGCCGGTAAGTACAAGGTCAATACGATCTTCGCCGAGACCGAGTACAGCCCCGATGTGGCGTCGCAGAAATATGCCGAGCTCAAGGACAAGACGGTCATGGTCAGCCAAATCTACGGGACCCCGCTCGTCGTAGCGCTTGCCGCCAAGCTGAAGCAGGACAACGTGGTCGGTTCGCCGATCTCTCTCGACGCCGCCTGGGCTCGAGATGAAAGCTACCTTCCGATCGGCGGGGCGTATCAGTTCCAGGCTATCAACGTCCTTGACTGGGTCTACAACAACGCCGGGGGCAAGGGTAAGAAGTTCTGCGCTGCCGCCCACACCGGCCCGTACGGCGATACCGGCGTCGAAGGTTTCGGTATCGCCACCAAGAAGCTTGGCGTCGATACCGGTCCGATCGTTCGGTTTGCTGCGGGTGAGCCGAACATGGCGGCGGTCGTCTCGCAGTTGAAAGAAGCCAACTGCGGCGTTGTGCTGCTGGCCGAGGCGTCCGCCCAAACGACAGGGCTCATAGTCAACGGCGCCCAAAATGGGTACAACCCGACGTTCGTCGGCCTCTCTCCTTCATTCGACAAGGGTCAGGTCAACAACAGCACCGAAGCGCTGTACACCAAGCAGTTCTTCTGCGCCACCGATGCCGGCGAGTGGGGAGACGCGGCCATTCCGGGCATGGCGGCGGCTATCGCCTCCGTGAAGAAGAATGCGCCTCAGTACGCCGCCGACGTGAACGGCGCCTTCATCTGGGGATACGTCCAGGCGAAGACAGTCGCTGCCGTTCTCGAGAAGGCGGCGGCGCTCGGCGACTTCAGCCGCGACGGCATAAAAGCCGCCATGACCCAAACGGGACGGGTGAACCTCGATGCTTTGATGCCGGAGTACGACTACGGACCAGTGGCAGGCCGGACGCCGTCGACGGCTTCGTACATCATGAAGGTCGATGCTTCCGTTCTCGGTCGACTCACGTACGCAACCAGCAACAAGCCGTTCAGCTCACCGTTGACCGCTGGTTACAAGAACCCAAGCTGGAAGTAGCCTTCAAGTTCTGATCCAGACGGGCCGGTACCTCCGGCCGTTCTTGCCATACGCAACGCCAACCGGCCCGTTCCCGCACTTGCGGGGCGGGCCGTTTCGCGTCCCGAGACCGCCCTGGGCCAGCTCGATGGCTTGGGCTGGCTCGCTTCGGTAAACAGGCGGTTTCCTGGCCCGTGCGAGCCAGCCGGCCCACGGGGTTCTGGCCCACGGGAGGGTGGGGTGCCGGCCGTGGAATCCTCCACGGGTGTGGGTGGGGGTGCCGGTAGGCTGTTGGGCCGTGTCTGACGATCTCGCTGCCCGCATGGCCGAACTGGGACGGCGGGCCAAGGTGGCGTCGAAGGCCATGGCGATGGCGTCGACGGCGACGAAGAACGCCGCACTGTTGGCCGCCGCTGACCTGCTCGACGCGGCGTCCGACGAGGTGCTGGCCGCCAATGCGATCGACGTGTCCCGCGCCGAGGCCGCCCGAACGCCCGCTCCCGTGGTCGACCGGCTCCGGCTGACCGACGCCCGGGTACGGGCGATGGCCACCGGTCTGCGCTCCGTTGCCGGGTTGGCCGACCCGGTCGGCGAGGTCATCGAGGGTTGGGTGCGGCCCAACGGGATCCGCATTTCCAAGGTGCGTGTGCCTCTTGGCGTGGTCGCCATCATCTACGAGAACCGTCCGAACGTCACGAGCGACGCCTTCGGTCTGTGCTGCAAGTCCGGCAACACCGCCTTCCTGCGGGGCTCCAGCGGTGCGATCACCTCGAACACGGCCATTGCCCGGGTCTTGCGCGATGGACTCGTCAAAGCGGGTCTGCCGGCCGACGGCCTCGTGCTCGTCGAGGACACGAGCTACGAAGCGGCCACCCAGTTCATGCAGCTGCGCGAGTCGATCGACGTGCTCATCCCGCGGGGCGGTCCGTCGCTGATCCGTTCCATTCTCGACAACGCGACCGTGCCCTACGTGATCGACGGCGACGGCAACTGCCATCTCTACGTCGACGAGAGTGCCGACCTCGACATGGCGCTGACGATCCTGCTCAACGGCAAGACGCAGCGTCCATCGGTGTGCAACGCGCTCGAATCGCTCCTTGTGCACGAGGCCGTCGCGGCGACCTTCCTGCCCATCGTGGCATCGGCGATGCCCGAGGTGGAGCTCGTCGGTGACCCTGCGGCGTGCTCGATCGTCGGCGCCGACCGGATGGGGCTGGCCACGGCCGACGACTTCGCCCGGGAGTTCCTCGACCTCAAGCTCTCGGTCGCCGTTGTTCCGTCGATCGATGCGGCCATCGCCCACGTCGGCGCGAACGGCACCGGCCACACCGAGGTCATCGTCACCCGCGACCTCGCCAACGCCGATCGGTTCGTGAACGAGGTCGACGCCGCCGCCGTCGTGGTCAACGCGTCGAGTCGGTTCACCGACGGCGAGATGTTCGGCTTCGGTGCCGAGATCGGCATCTCCACCCAGAAGCTCCACGCCCGTGGCCCGATGGGACTGCGGGAGCTGACGACCACGAAGTATGTCGTTCGGGGCACCGGACAGGTCCGGTCCTGAAGGTGCAGCGGCGTGTCGCAGAACAGCAAGCAGGGCACCGGACAGGTCCGGTCCTGAGGTGACAACCGGCACTCCGGAGGGCATCGTTTTGCCAGTTGGGTCGTTGGACGGACAACATCAGTGCCGCACGTTTGCTCTCCGGCCACCGCGCGTTCGCTCTGCACCACCTTTGCTTCATCGCCGCCCGACCTCGTGCGGCACATTACCGAAAGGCAGAACCTCCTCGTGAGTGACCGTTTCACCTCCGTTGCCGAAGTCCGTGAAGGCCTGCGCGGTCAGAACTACCTGGCCGACGATGGCATCGCTGGTGTCGTGTTCCTGGCCGACCGTCTCGGTAAGCCGATCCTGTGTGAAGGTCCCGCGGGTACCGGTAAGACCGAGTTGGCGAAGGCCGTCGCCAAGATGACGGGCGCCCGACTGATCCGTCTGCAGTGCTACGAAGGCCTCGACGAGTCCAAGGCCCTCTACGAGTGGAACTACAAGAAGCAGCTCCTGCGCATCCAGGCCCAGCGCGTCGCCGAAGAGGGTGGCACGTGGACCGACGTGGAAGAGGACATCTTCGGCGAGGAGTTCCTGCTGACCCGTCCGCTGCTCGAGGCGATCCGGGCCGAGGAGCCCGTGGTGCTGCTCATCGACGAAGTCGACCGCGTCGAAGTCGAGACCGAGGCCCTGCTCCTCGAGATCCTGTCCGACTATCAAGTGTCCATCCCCGAGCTCGGCACCGTCGTGGCCAAGCAGATCCCGCTGGTGATCCTCACCTCGAACAACACCCGTGAGCTCTCCGAGGCGCTCAAGCGCCGTTGTCTGTTCCTCCACATCGACTACCCGTCGATGGAGCGCGAGAAGGAGATCGTGCTCACCCGCGTTCCCGATCTCTCCGACAACCTGGCCGACCAGGTCGTGCGCATCGTCCGCTCGATCCGTCAGCTGGAGCTGAAGAAGTCGCCGTCGGTGTCGGAGACGCTCGACTGGGCCCGGACCCTGGTGCTGCTCGGCAAGGACACCATCGATGAGCAGACCTACAAAGAGACGCTGCACATCCTTCTCAAGTACCAGTCCGACATCATGAAGGCCGCCAAGGAATTCTCGGACAAGTGATGGTTGTGGACGCA